>JAJZZB010000127.1 GCA_021797795.1 Actinomycetes bacterium
CGGCGAGGTCCTCGACGTCGCGGTCCATGTTGCGGTAGCGGTTGAGGCCGCCGGTGAGCCCCGTCCGCTCGAACTCGGCGACATAGACCTCGAGATCCTCGCCGGAGAGGAAGGAGAGGCCTCCACTCGGCGGCGCCAGGCGGTCGGCGAGGCGGGTGCCGCGGGGCACGAATGCCATGGCGCCGCCGAGGCCCGCAGGCGCCTCGCCCGAGGCGCCGTAGTAGAAGCCGGTGAGGAAGTGGCGCAGGTCCTCCTCCGCCTCGGCCTCGAGCCGGCCCGGCTCCTGGAAGTAGTTCATGTAGAACTCCTGGTCCGGGCCGGCGAGCTCGGCGAAGACCTCCGTCGGCCGTCTCGAGCCCGGCGGCGCGTAGGGGACGCTCAAAAGGGCGACGGCGCTGAAGAGGTCCGGCCGGACGAGCGCGCTCGTCCAGGAGATGGGGGCTCCCCAGTCGTGCCCGACGAGGACGACCTCGTCCGCGCCGAGATGGGCCGCCACCGAGACGTTGTCGGCCACGTGGCGCAGCATGCGGTACTCCTCCACGGCCGCCGGCTTCCCCGAGCGGCCGTACCCCCTGACGTCGATCGCCACGGCCCGGTAGCCGGCGTCTGCCAGGGCCGGCAGCTGGTGGCGCCAGGAGTAGCAGAGCTCGGGGAAGCCGTGGACGAGGAGGACGACCGGCCCGTCGGACGGGCCCGCCTCGAGGTAGTGGATGCGGACACCGCCGGAGTCGGCCTCGCCCGATCGGACGGTGTCGAGGCGGCTCACAGGGCGACGACGACCTTGCCGACGTTGCCGCCCGAGAAGAGCAGGTTGAGGGCCGTCCCGGCACCCGTCAGGCCCTCGACGACGTGCTCGGTGTGCTTGAGGCGCCCCTCGGCGAGGAGGGGAACGATGGTCGCCTGGGCCTCGGGGTAGCGGTCGGCGAAGTCCAGGATGATGAAGCCCTCCATCCTCCCGCGCCTCACGATCAGGTTGACGTAGTTCGAGGGCCCCGGCGGCGGCGTCGCCTCGTTGTAGGCCGAGATCGCCCCGCACAGCACCACGCGCCCGTGCATGGCGAGGTTGGCGAGGGCAGCGTTCAGGATCTCCCCGCCGACGTTGTCGAAGTAGAGGTCGATGCCGGCCGGCGCCTCCTCGTGCAGGCGCCGGGCGATCCCGCCGATGCTGTGGTCGATGGCGGCGTCGTAGCCGAGCTCGTCGACGAGGTAGGCGCACTTGTCCGGTCCGCCGGCGATCCCGATCACTCTGGAGGCGCCGAGCGCCTTCGCCAGCTGGCCGACCGTCGAGCCGGTGGCGCCGGCGGCCGCCGAGACGACGACGACGTCGCCGGCGACCAGCCTCCCGACCTCGGTGAGGCCGAAGTAGGCGGTCATCCCCGTCACGCCGAGGACGTTGATGGCTGCCAGCGGGTCGAGCCCCGAGGGGAGGGTCTGCATGCCGGCGGCGCCCTCCCCGGCGAGGGCGTACTCCTGCCAGCCGACCATCCCGAAGACGAGGTCCCCCTCCCGGTACCGGTCGTTTCGCGAGGCGACCACCTCCCCGATGCCACCGCTCCTCACGACCTCGCCGATGCCGATCGGCGGCAGGTAGCCCGGAGCGTCGTTCATCCAGGTCCTGATGGTGGGGTCGATCGAGAGGTAGCGGACGGCGACGAGGGCCTGGCCCTCGGCCGGCTCGGGGACGGGAGCCGACTCGAGGCGGAGGGTCGACTCGTCGAGGAGGCCGGTCGGCCGGCGCGCCAGCACGAGGCGGTGGTTCGTCTCCGGCATGGTCCTCTCCTTTGCTCGATCTGTGCGTGAGCCTAGGGCGGCCCGCCGCCCCGGCCCTTTGGTGGCGCTCTGCCACGGCGGCGTTCTCCGTTACAACGGGTGGGTTGGCGACAAAGGAGGCATCGATGTACCGGCGACTCATCGGGGAAGAGGTGCGCATCACCGGGCACGGGGGTGACGAGATCAACGCCTATCTCGCCCGCCCCCTCGGGCCAGGGCCCTACCCCGGCGTCGGCGTCATCCACCACATGCCGGGCTGGGACGAGGCGACGACCGAGATCGCGAGGAGGTTCGCCGCCCACGGCTACCTCGCGATCGTCCCCAACCTGCACTACCGCGAGGGCCCGGACGCCTCCCCCGACGACGCCGCCGCCGCCTCGCGGGCCGCCGGTGGCGTGCCGGACGAGCGCTTCCTCGGCGACCTCGCCGGCGCCCTTTCCCACCTGGCCTCACTCGGGGAGCACAGCGGTCGCTCGGGGGTGATCGGCTACTGCTCGGGCGGCCGCCAGGCCTTCCTCGCCGCCTGCTCGCTCGAGCTCGACGCCGCGGTCGACTGCTACGGCGCCTTCGTCGTCGGCCAGCCCCCGGCGGAGTTCCCGATCAAGATGACGCCGCTCGTCGGCCGTGTCGGCGACCTGCGATGCCCGCTGCTCGGGCTCTTCGGCAACGACGACCAGCGCCCCTCGCCCGCCGACGTCGACGAGCTCGAGGCCGAGCTGAAGCGGGTGGGTGCCGACTACGAGTTCCACCGCTACGACGGGGCCGGCCACGGCTTCTTCGCCACCGACCGGACGATGTACCGCCCCGAGGCGGCCGTCGACGGCTGGGAGCGGATCTTCGACTTCTTCGGCCGGCACCTCGGGGGAGACAGGGGAGCGGCCTGATGTGCTCGTATGTCACCAAGAAGGCTGCCGTGGAGGGCAGCGGGAAGGGCTCGGGCGGCTGGTTCCGGCTCTCGAGCGTCATGACCTACCTCGACCACCCGTACCACTCGCCCTACGAGCACACCTTGAACATCGACTTCCTCAACGAGGAGAAGGGCCCCGGCGCCCGGGTGGCCGTCGAGCTGACGCCCGAGTCCGCACGGGAGCTCGTGGCCTGCATCGAGGCCGCCCTGGCGGCGGCACCCGACCTCGCCGGCTGAGGGCCACTGCGAGCGGCGGCCCGGTCGGCCCGGTGGCGGCCGAGGTTTCGGCCCGGAGCATCCGGCCGGCGCCGTAGCGGTGGGTGAGGCGCCGGAGCTCTCGAAGGAGAGCTCGGGCGTCTCCTCGGGGCGGCCAGCCTCGGCACCGGCGGCCAGTGTCTCGAGGATCGCCGTCGGCTCCTCGTCGCTCGGCCCTCGAGGAGCGGAGACGGTGCGGCCGGCGACGGGCCACTCCCGCTGTGACCGGACGAGGCCTGGCACCGGTCCGGTGGCGGCTGGCGGGGCCAGAGGAGCTGTCGCCCGTCCTGACGGATCCTTCGAGCAGGCAGCGGGTCGGCCCGCTAGCGTGGTTCCCGGTGGCAGGCGAGATGGCGGTGATCTTCGGCCCGGCGCTGGTCCTCGGCGTCCTGTTCCTCGTCTGGCTCGCCACGATCGCGTGGTGGATCGCCTCGATCGTCGAGATCGCCCGCATCCCCGACCACCAGTTCCGGGCAGCCGGGTCGGAGAAGCTGACGTGGCTGCTCGTCGTCATCTTGACCGGCATCCTCGGCACCGTCATCTGGCGGGTCGTGAAGCGGTCCGACGTGAAGATGATGGCCGGCATGGCGGTGCTGCCGCCCCCCGGCTGGTACCCGGAGCCGGGCGGCTCGATCCGGTGGTGGGACGGGCTCAGATGGACCGAGCACGTCCAGGGCCCGGGCGGAGCGGGCGGTTCGAGGTTCTGAGGCAGCCGGACGACGCCTCCGTCGCTACAGTCTGACCCGATCCCACAAGGAGTGGACATGAGCACGGGCACGCGCCCGGGCATGCGCCCGGATGACATCGGCGCACTGCGCCAGGCGGAGGACCCGAGGGTCTCCCCGGACGGCACGACGGTCGCCTTCACCGTGACCGACGTCGAGATCGGGGAGAACCGCTACCGGCACCGCATCTGGACCGGCCCCGCCGACGGGAGCGAGCCGGCCCGTCCCTTCAGCGCCGGGCCGGACGACCAGCTTGCTCGCTGGTCGCCGGACGGGCGCCTGCTCGCCCTCGCCGTCAACCGGACCGACGGACCGTGCCAGGTCTGCGTGCTCCCCGCCACCGGCGGTGGGGAGCGGGTGGTCGTCGCCGAGGTGGCCACCAAGCTGACCGAGCTCGAGTGGTCGCCCGACTCGAGGCTGCTCGCCTTCGTCGCGAGAGAGCCCGACATCGAGCGGTACGGCACCCTCGGGGAGCGCCGCTCGGAACGGGACATGTCGCCCCGGCGCGTGACGCGCCTCTACTCCCGCCTGAACGGCCATGGGTTCGTCTTCGACCGGCCGAACCATGTCATGGTCGTCCCCGCCGACGGCTCTCGGGCGCCGCTCACGCTCACGCCCGGCCCCTTCCAGTCGAGCGGCATCTCCTTCTCGCCGGACGGCTCGCGGGTCGCCTTCTCCTCGGCCCGCCACGACACCTGGGACCTCGACGGGGCGGTCGACCTCTGGACGGTGGCGGCCGACGGCTCGGGCGAGCCCGAGCGGCTGACCGAGACCGGCGCCGAGTACTCCTCTCCCTCCTTCTCGCCCGACGGCGGCAGGATCGCCTACCTCGTCGACCCCACCCCGTACGACTCGCCCCGCCACCTGCGCCTCGGCGTGCTCGAGATCGAGAGCGGCCGCCACGTCGACCTCACCGGCGACCTCGACCGCAACTGCGGCCCCTACGGCTCGGCCCGGCCGCCTCTCTGGGTGGGCGACCGCGTGCTGTCGGGAGTCGAGGACGCCGGCGACGTCCACGTCTACTCCTTCCCGGCCGACGGCAGCGGCAAGTTCGAGCCGGTCGTCGAGGGCGAGCGCTGGATCGGCGGGTGGGACGCCGCCGCCGGCGTGCTGGCGATGGTGGCGACCTCGCCGACGCGGCTCCCCGAGCTGGTGGCCCGCCCCCTCGAGGCGAGCGGCGAGGAGCGCCTGCTCACGGACCTGACGGGGCCGTTCGCCTCGCGGGTGGCGCTCTCGGCGCCGGTCGCCTTCACCGCCCGCTCGGCAGACGGCACCGAGGTCCCGTGCTGGGCCATGCCTCCCGTCGCCGTCGAGGCGGGCGAGCGCGTGCCGGCGCTGCTCAACGTCCACGGTGGCCCGTTCACCCAGTACGGCAACCGCTTCTTCGACGAGTTCCAGCTGCAGGCGGCCGCCGGCTTCGGCGTCGTCTACTGCAACCCGCGGGGCAGCTCCGGCTACAGCGAGGCATGGGGGCGTGCGGTCCGCTGGCCGGGCTGCGAGACCGATCCCGGCTCGGGATGGGGAGGGGTCGACTACGAGGACGTCATGGCGTGCATCGAGGAGGCGTGCCGGCGCTTCGACTGGATCGACCCCGACCGCCTCGGCATCCTCGGGGGCTCCTACGGCGGCTACATGACCTCCTGGGTGATCGGCCACAGCGACCGCTTCAAGGCGGCCTGCTCGGAGCGGGCGTGCAACAACCTGCTGACGCTCGAGTTCAACTCCGACATCGCCACCTCCTTCAAGGGCTACGTCGGGGCCAGCCATCTCGAGAACCCGGAGGCCTACCTCTCCCGCTCGCCGATCTCCTTCGTCGGCGAGATGACCACGCCGGTGCTGATCCTGCACTCCGAGGAGGACCTCCGCTGCCCGATCATCCAGGCCGAGGAGCTCTTCGTCGCCCTCCGCCTGCTCGGCCGGGAGCCCGTCTTCGTCCGCTTCCCGGCCGAGAGCCACGAGCTCTCGAGGGCAGGAAGCCCGCGCCATCGCGTCCAGCGCGCCGAGCTCATCCTCGAGTGGTTCGGGGAGCACCTGGCTGCCGGCTGAGCCGTCCGCGCTACACGGGAGCGCGCCTCTCCCCGGCACCCCATGCCTCCCCGGCCGGGAAGTCGCGGGCCGACCGCAAGGGGGAGACGAGGAGCCACACGACCGAGAGTGTGCTTCCGGCCGCCCCGAGCCAGAGCGTTGGGCGGAGGCCGAGCGCGGTGGCGATGCCGCCGCCACCGAGAGCTCCGATCGGCATGACGCCCCAGACGACGAACCGCATCGTTGCGTTCATCCGCCCGAGCAGCCCCGGCGGGCAGAGGCGCTGGCGGAAGCTCACCTGGTTGACGTTGTAGACGACCGAGCCGAGGCCGAACAGGAACGAGCCGGCCGCGAAGAAGGTCTCGCCCAATCCTGGTGTCGTGAGCGGGAGGAGCAGGGTGCCGGAGGTGACGAGGATGCCGGCGATGGTCGCCCGGGAGGCGCCGAGCCGAGCCGAGATCCGCCGGGCGGTGACGGCACCGAGGACGCCGCCGACGCCGCCGGCAGCGAAGAGGAGCCCGATCACCCCGGGGGAGACGTGGACCACCCTCACGAGGAAGACGACTTCCACCGCCACGATCATCGAGCTGAACAGGTTGGCGGTCGCCGTCGTGGCGGCCACCGCCCGGAGCACCGGGTGTCCGAAGACGAAGCGGAGCCCCTCGCCGACCTCCCGCCAGAGGCGCCGGTCGGCCCCCCGGACCTTGGCGGGCTCGCGGGCGCCAATGAGCATGACCGCAAGGGCCGAGACCCCGTAGCTGGCGGCGTCGACCGAGACCGCCAGCGCCCCGCCGATCGCCTGGACGAGTCCGCCCGCCAGGCTCGGCCCCGCCACCTGGGCGACCTGGGCGGTCCCGGCCAGCTTGGCGTTTCCCTCGACGAGATGGGCCGTGCCGACGAGCGACGGCAGGTAGGACTGGTAGGCGACGTCGAAGAAGACGGTCAGCAGCCCGACCACGAATGCCACGGCGTAGAGCTGGGCGAGCACGAGGGCACCGGCGAGGTAGGCGGCCGGGACGCTCGCCAGGGCGGCGAGGCGGACCAGGTCGGCGACGATCATGACGGGCCGGCGGGCGAGCCGGTCGACGATCGCTCCTGCGGGCAGGCCGACGAGGAGGAAGGCGGCGGTCGAGAGGGCGGTGAGGACGCCGACCTCGAAGGCGGTGGCCCCGAGCGAGGCGACGGCGACGATCGGCAGCGCCAGCATGCTCACCTGGCTGCCGAGCTCGCTGACGCTCTCGCCGCCCCAGAGCAGGTTGAAGTCCCGGTGCCGCCGGAGCGCTCCCTTCTCGCGGCGGGCGGCCCGGTCGCTCATGGCTGCCCCTCGACCTGCTCGGGGAGGGGTGCGAGGAGCGCGCCCTCATCGGAGTCGGGCCGTCTGAAGCCGACGAAGGCCGGGATCGCAGCGCCGATGGCGAGCGCACCGGCGACGACGCTGAGGCCGCCGCCCACCACTGCGATCGTGGGCGAGGTGAGCGAGCCGACGACGCCGGCGCGGAAGTTCCCGAGCTGCGGGACGCCCGCCCCGACGGCGTGCTCGGTCGCCGACACCCGGCCCCGGACGGCGTCCGGGATGGCCCCCTGGACGATCGCCGTGCGGAGCACGACGGCGCTCACGTCGGCGGCGCCGGCGACCGCCAGGAACACGAGCGCCACGGCGAAGGTGTCCGACAGGCCGAAGGCGGCGAGGGCGAGGCCCCACGTCCCGCCCGCCACCAGCATCCCGAGCCCCTGGCGCGAGAGGCGACCGACCGGTCCCGAGAGGGAGGAGCCGAGCAGGCCCCCGAGGGCGACGGCGGTGGAGAGCAGCCCGAGGGTCTCCGGCGAACCGCCGAAGCGCTCGGCGTTGATGGCCGGGAAGAGGGCGATCGGCATACCGAGGAACGTGGCGCTCGAGTCCGCCAGGAAGGCGCCGAGGACGGTCCTCGTGCCTGCGACGAAGCGGAGCCCGTCGGCCACCGCTCGCACCCCGGCCGGCCGCTCGCCGCCCTCGGGCGGCATCGCCGGCAGCCTCGCGATGGCATACAGCGAGAACACGAAGCTGGCAGCGTCGATGGCGTAACAGTCCCTGAGGCCGACCGTGGCCGTGACGACGCCGGCGAGGGCCGGCCCGGCGAGCATGCTCGTGTAGCCGACGAGTGCCTGCAGGGCCGCGCCGGCGGCCAGCTGGTGGCGGCGGAGCAGGCGCGGCATGAAGGTGCGCCGGGCCGGCGCGTTGACCCCGCCGACGGCCGACTGAGCGGCGACGAGGAGGTAGAGGATCGGGACGTCCCGCAGGCGGGCGAACGCCTGGGCGGCGAGCGAGGCAGAGATGAGGACCTGGAGGCTCGTCCCGACCAGTGCCGTCGTCCGCCGGTCCGCCGCGTCGAGGATGGCGCCCCCGACGAGCGAGGCCCCGATCGAGGGGAGCGCGATCGCCAGCCCGACGAGACCGACCGAGAGCGAGCTGTGGGTGAGGAGGAAGACCTGGAGCACGACGGCGTAGTTCGTCATCTGGCCCCCGACGGCGGACAGCCCGCCCCCGATCCACAGGCGCCGGAAGGCGGCTGACTCCCGGATCGGGGCGACGTCGAGGAGCAGCCGCCGGAGCCGTCTCATCGGGAACCGAGGCGGTCCCGTGTCCCGGCGGGCGCGCAGGGACGGCCGGGGAGGCAGGTCATGGGTTCGCATGGTAGGCAGAAAACCCGCCTGGATCAAGGTCTTTTGCGCGCTTGAAAGAGCTCCACATTTTCCATGCGCAGCTCACGCAGAGACCTGACATGCGGTCCGAGGCCAGTGTAGGCGGCGGGGGACGGCGGGCACAAGGGCCGTCGTCGGTACCGGAGGTCTCCGTCAACGGCTCGCCCCGGCCGGGCGCGGCTGTGGTGGGTGTTTCGGGTCCGTGTACTCAAGTGAAGGCCGTGATCCGCCGATATTGGGGGCGGACAGGAGACGAACGATGACAGTGGGCGACACGCCCCTCGCAGAGACGGCGGAGCGTCCCGTAGGCCTCGAGGCAGCTTTCCGCGATGCCGTGACCGGCATGGCCATCCTCGACCTCGAGGGTCGGTTCAGGATGGTCAACCCCGCCTTCTGCCGTCTCGTCGGTCGCAGCGAGGACGAGCTGATGCGCCTCAATCCGGTCGACGTCACCCACCCCGAGGACCGGCCCGCGTCGGCGTCGATGCTCGAGTCGCTCCTCTCGGGGGGCGCCGACAGCGACCAGCGGCGCAAGCGGTACGTCCGCCCGGACGGGACCGTGCTCACCGTCCAGCGCACCACCACGGTCATGCGCAACGGCGAGGGAGAGGTCGTCGGTCTGTTCAGCCAGGTCCTCGACGTGAGCGAGGCCGTGGCGGCCGAGGCGGCGCTCCGCAAGTCCGAGAAGCGGTTCCGGGCGCTCGTCGCCCACGCCTCCGACCTCACCGTCCTCCTCGACGCGTCGGGCACTGTCCTCTACGCCTCGCCGGCGTCGGCGACACTGCTCGGCTACCCGCCAGAGACGGTCGAGGGCCGGTGCGCCTTCGAGTTCCTCCACCCCGA
>JAJZZB010000128.1 GCA_021797795.1 Actinomycetes bacterium
GGAGCCCGGCGTTCTGCCAGGACGCCCCGGCGCCCGGCCGCTCGCGGTCGACGACGGTGACGTCCACGCCGTGCTCCTGGAGGGAGAACGCGCACGACAGCCCGACAATTCCGGCACCGACCACCAGCGCCCTGCTCGGTGGCCGATCCCGCCACTGCTCCGTCGTCATGCCGGCACTCCTCAACTCGTGCTCGAGCATCGCCCGGGTTCGGGCGCGCCTCGAGGCCAGTCCGCGTGGTCACGCTAACGACGACGGGCCCGGCGGCCGAGGGGCCATCGGCCAAACCTGCGGGCGAGCTTTCGTCCGGCCGGACAAGACCGGGGCCGCCTCGCCGGCGGCTCGCCCACTCGGCGGGCGTCCGGGTTACGAGACCGGCGCCATCCCGTCGAAGGTGGTCGTCTCACCCCCGGGACCGAGCGCCCTCAGGCGGAGCAGCAGCATCGCCTCGAAGCGGGCCGACGGACCGGACAGGTCGATGCCGCCGATCTCGGCGAGCCGGCGCAGGCGGTAGCGGAAGGTGTTCGGGTGGACGTGCACCGCCCCCGCCGCTGCCGCCACGTCGCCGAAGGCGTCGAGGTAGGCGGTGAGGGTCTCGAGCAGGCTCGTGTGATGGAGGCGGTCGTAGCGGTCGAGCTCCCCGATCGGCCCGAGCACCAGCTCCTCGTCGTCCTGCAGGACGGCCGAGAGCCGCAGCATGAGTGACGTCAGCTGGATGTCGACGAACCGGGCCACCTGCCCGCCGGCGAGCCCCCGGCCCAGCACCGAGAGCGCCTTGTCGGCGTCGGCCCGCGAGCGGGCGAGCTCGGTCGCCGACCGGACCGGCCGGCCGACCCCGATCAGGAAGAGGCGCTCCCGGTCGGCGAACTTGACGAACTCCTCCATGAGCGACGCCGGCTCCCGGCCGTCGTGATCCTGCTCGGCGACCGGGGAGATGACGGCGTAGACCGTGCCGTCGACCCGGGCGACGGCCGAGCGCGGCCGCACCGCCGCCAGGTGGACCGACAACGACGTCACGAGCCGCTGCAGGGCGGCCTCGGCCGAGGTCGGCTCGGAGGGGTGCGCCATGGCCGCCACGACGCAGGAGGGGCCTGCGCCGAGTCCCAGCTGGTCGGCGGTGTCGGCGGAGAGCTTGCCGCCGGCGAGCAGCCCGGCGAGGAGCTCGCCCCGCACCTGCTGGCCGACGTCGACCTCGGCCCGCAAGCGGAGGAAGTGGTAGGCGGCGAGCTTCGCCACGTCGACGAGCCACTCCTCCTGCTCGCTCGACAGGGGCACCTCGGCCGCCACCCAGATCGAGCCGAGCATCTCGTGGGCGGCGTGGATGCCGACGGCCACGCGGGGCAGCATCTCCTCCGAGAGGCGCTCGATGTAGACCGGCCGCGTCCCCTCGATGAGGCGCCGGAAGATGCCGCGGGCCTCGAGCACCTGCATGAACCGCTCGGGGACGCGGCGACCGAGGATCGTCTCGCTGCGAGCGCGGTCGACCTCCTTGTGACCCGAGAAGGCCAGCACCCGCGACGACCGGTCCTCGACGGTGACCGGTGCCTCGAGCACGGCGCTCACCACCTCCGCCAGCTCGAACAGGTCGTTCACCGCACCGGTGGCGCCGGCGCGCTCGGGCGTCTCGGAGGCGCTCAGGAGGAGCGAGCGGACGAAGACCACGACCTGCTCCCACGACGCACCGTCGGTGAGCCGGACGAGCGGCACCCCGCTCCGGGCGGCCGCCTCCTGCAGGGCTCCACCCGCCTGGCCACGAGAGCTGCCGCCGGTCTTCACGACGAGGCCGGCCGGCCGGCGGGGCCCGAGGCGTCCGAGCAGGTCCACGACGGAGCTCTCGTCGGGCAGGCCGACCCCGAGGACGAGGTCTCCCGGTGACACGCTCGGCTCGTGGACCACGTCCCAGATGACGACGTCGAGCACGTCCGGAGCCGCGTCGGCCGGAAGCCACTGCGGATGGAGCAGGGTGGGATCGAGCACCGACAGCAGCCGGGCGAGGGGCACCTTCGAGCGGCGGGACATCGGCTCTGCAGCGGACGGCGAGATCCCACGAAATTAGCGAGCGGACGACGCCGCTGCCGGGCCGGAGGCGGCTCAGCCGGACTGCGGGGGGGCTCCGCTCACCGTCGGCAGGATGATCCTCGACGCCGTCGCAGGCCCGTGGCGGACGACGTTGAGCGCCACCCTCGGCTCGGCCTGGTCCCGCACCGGGCCGAAGCGGTTCAGGTTGCGGGCGAACCACGGGAAGTCGCTGCTCGTGACCGTCACACGGATCCGGTGGCCCGGCAGGAAGACGTGGTGGGTCGGCCACAGCTCCACCTCGAAGCGGTAGACCTCGCCCGGCACGAGCGGCGAGGGTGCCTCGAGCGAGTCGCGGCAGCCAGCGCGCAGGCAGCCCTGGGAGACCCTGAGCGACCGGCCGTCGGGCGTGACGTCGGTCAGCTTCACGTGCCAGTCGGTGTCGTCGCAGTCCGAGGAGGCGTGCAGCTCGGCGAGCGGCCATCCCGAGATCGTGAACGGCTCGCTGAGCGGCTCGCTCGTGAAGCAGACCACGTCGTCGCGCGACTCGTTCGCCGCCTGGTCGAGGCCGACGTCTTCGAAGGGGTACCGGCGGACGTCGACGCCGGTCGGCGTCGGGTCGAGCGGGTCGTAGCGGTACTCCGTCGCCGCCTCGTCGACGGGAGGGTCGGCCGCCAGGGTCCCGCCGCCGAGGTAGAGGCTCGTCCGGGAGCGCGAGAGGGGCCAGGCGGGAGCGCTCCTCCAGGTGTTGGTGCCGGGCTCGAAGAGGCGGACCCGCTCGACCTCCTCGAGGCCGTTCGGGATCTCCTTCAGCCAGTGGTCGAACCACCGCAGGTGCTCGGCGTCCATGTCGACGGCGGCGTCCTCGCCGAAGTCGACGGACCCGCACTCCCGGTCGGGGTAGCGGGACTTCACGTGGCTCCAGGGACCGACGAGGAGGTACTGCGAGTCGCGGGCAGGCGAGGACCTCACCATGTGCTCGTAGTGATGGAAGGCGCCGAGGAGGTCCTCGAGGTCGTACCACCCGGTGACGTGGAGGCACGGGACGTCGATCTCGTCGTACCGGTCGTCGAAGCGCAGCTGGCGCCAGAAGTCGTCGAGGGTGTCCCGGCCGCTCACCGTCTCCCAGGTCGCACCCGTCCCGTCGATGACCTCGCCGAGGGCCCCGACGGGCAGGGTCCGCAGGATCTCCTCCCAGTCGGCCACCTCGGCGCCGGCCGACTCGTTGATGCGGCGGCGCGTGGCGTAGCACCACCAGCCGAAGTACAGCTGGAACACCCCGTTGGTGTAGGGGATCTCCTGCTGCCAGCGACCGGCCGCCGAGGTGGAGACCATGGCGAGCAGGTGAGGCGGGCGCTCGGAGGCGGCGGCCCACTGCACCCAGCCCATGTAGCTCAGCCCGGTCGTGCCGACCCGCCCGTTGCACCAGGGCTGAGCCGCCACCCACTCGATGACGTCGTGGGTGTCCTCCGGGTCGTTCACGAACGCCAGCCACTCGCCCTCGGACTTGCCCCGCCCCCGGGTATCCACGGCCACGAAGGCGTAGCCGTTCGACTGGTAGAGCTCGGCGTCGTCGGCGATCAGGACCGAGTTGTCCTTGCCGTACGGCGTCACCTCGACGATCGCCGGGACGCCGGCGGCCGGCACCTCGCCGGGGAGGTAGACGTCGGCCGCGAGCTCGGGGCCGTCGCGCATGGGGATCCCGCTCTCGAAGCGCCCGAGCCGCGCCAGCTGCTCTGCCCGCCCGATCCATCGCTCGAACGCGGACGGGGACCGGGCCGTCACCGGCTCACCCCCCGGTCCCTCTCGCCACGCGGCGCCGCACCGGCGGGCCCGGGCCCATGCAGCGGGCACGAGGAGGCCATGTTCGGAATCTAGAGGGGCGCCTGCGAGCTGTCTTCGTGCGATCGCACCGTTCCCGTCGCCCGGTCTGGGGCGAACGGCCGAGGGCGGCCGCCCGCTCAGTCGTAGCTGTAGGGGGCGGCGGCGGCCGAGGCGGCGAGCGACAGCATCACGCGGAGGAGCCGGTACAGCTCGACGTAGTCGGCCGAGGTGTACTCGACCTCCCGGGAGCCCACCCGCTTCACGCCCGGGATGTTCTCGCACAGCGCGGCGATGCTCGTCGAGTTCCATGCCACCCGCAGGGTGGTCGGCGACCCGACCGTGTACGCCGTGAAGTCGGCCAGCCGACCGAGCGCCCGGCGTGCTCCCTCCCGGATCGCCTCCTGGGCGCGCGTCGGGTGGAGCGAGAGCGCCGTGTACTTGTCGATCGCCCTCTTCACCTCGACCGCCTCGACGTTGCCGAGGCAGTCCGACGCCTCGCCGCAGACGACGTCGTCCCCCGAGACGAGCACGATCGGCACACCCATCGTGCCCGCCATGGCGGCGTTGAGGCGCAGCTCGCCTGCGGGCTCGTCGTTCAGGAAGACGCCCTGCACGTCGCGCCCGCGCATGGTGTGGTTGAGCACGCCGTCGTCGTGACCTGCGGCGGCGTGGTAGCCGACGAACATCGAGGCGTCGCAGTCGCGCGACAGCCCCTGCATCATGCCAAGCGACTTGGTCCGGCCGCGCACCACCTTCACCCTCGGGTCGAGCTGCTCCTGGAGGAGGTTCAGCATGGTGCCGTGGGAGTCGTTCACGATCACCTCGCTGGCGCCGGCCTCGAAGCAGCCCTCCACCGCCGCGTTGCACTCGGCCGTCATGAGCCGCCGGCAGTACTCGTAGTGGGGCGCCCCGAGCGTCGTGTCGGCAGCGTCCGCCACGCCGGACACGCCTTCCATGTCGACCGAGATGTGAACCCTCATCTTCCACCTTCCTTGTCTTCGGCCATCCGTCGCCGCCCTCAGCGGTCCTGCAACCGGACCTCGAGCGCGTCGCGGAGCGCGTCGCCGACGAGGTTGAAGGCCACCACCGTGAGGACGATGCAGACGCCGGCCGGGTAGATCTCCCACCAGTAGCCGTCGAAGATGTAGTTCAGGCCGTCGGTGAGCATCCCGCCCCAGTTGGCCGCCGGCGGCGGCGGCCCGAGGCCGAGGAAGCTCAGCGCCGCCAGCAGCAGGATGGCGTTGGCCACCTCGAAGGTCGCCTGCACGGCGACGGTCCCGATGACGTTGCGGACGAGGTGGCGGAGCACGATGCGCCACGCCCGCTCGCCGAAGACCTTGGCGGCGAGCACGTAGTCGAGCGTCCTCAGCACGAGCACCTCGCCTCGAACCAGCCGTGCGGTGATAAGCCAGGAGATGCAGCCGAGCACGATGATCAGCATCCCGACGCTCGGCGTGACGATGGCCGCCAGGAGGAGGACGAGCAGGAGCGGCGGGATCGCGAGGAAGCCGTCGACGATCCGCATCATGGCCGAGTCCACCCACCCGCCGACGAAGCCGGCCACCGCGCCCCACAGCGTGCCGATGATGCCGGCGATGGCGGCCGCCGCCAAGCCGACCTCGAGCGAGGCCTGCCCGGCGACCATCAGCCGGCCGAGCACGTCGTAGCCGACCTCGTCGGTCCCGAGGGGGTACGCGCCGCCCGGCTTCAGGTTGACCCGGAACAGGTTCGTGCTGATCTGGTTGGTGTGGTACAGGACCGGTCCGAGGAAGCTGAACAGGACCATCACGATGATGATGGCGAGGCCGACGACGCCGACCTTGTTCCGCGTGAACGAGACGATGGCGCGGCGCCAGGCCCCCTGGCCCTTCGGCGCCCTGTCGCCGGGCGGCGACGGCGGGGCGGGGGCGGTGTCGAACAGCCCGCTCCCAGGCTCGAGGACGTTGCGGAAGCTCATCGGGAGCCGTAACGGATGCGCGGATCCATGGCCGCGTAGGCGAGGTCGGCGACGAGGTTGCCGATCACCGTGGCGGCCCCGACGACGACCGTGAAGCCCATGAGGACCGGGTAGTCGTGGGCGCTGGCAGCCGTCCAGAAGAGCCAGCCCATCCCCGGGTAGTTGAAGAGCGCCTCGACCACGACGGCGCCCGACAGCACGCCCGGCAGGCTGAGGCCGACCAGGGTGACGATGGGCAGCAGGCTGTTGCGAAGGACGTGCCGGATGATGACGGACCGCCGGGGGACGCCCTTTGCCTGGGCCGTCCGGATGTAGTCCTGGAGCATCGTGTCGATGGCCGCCGACCGCATGAAGCGGCTGAACTGCGCCACGGTCACGATGGTGAGGGTGGCGACGGGCAGCACGAGGCCGCTCGGGTTCTGCAGGACGTTCCCCACGCTCGCGCCCTGGGGGCCCTCGGCCGGGAAGAGGTGGAGCTTCACCGAGAAGACGATGATGAGCAGCATCCCGAGCCAGAACACGGGCATCGAGTAGCCGACGAAGGAGAAGGCCGTGAAGCCGTGGTCGAGCGGGCGGTTCCTGCGCAGCGCCTGGGCGAGGCCCATCGGCACGGCGATGATCAGCGCGATGAGATAGGAGAGGCCGACGAGCAGCGCGCTCTTCGGGAGGTCCAGGGTGAGCAGCGAGCCCACCGACTGGTCGAGGTGGTACGAGAACCCGAGCTGGCCGTGGACGAGGTGGTCCAGGTACAGCACGTACTGCACCGGGAGCGAGCGGTTGTAGCCGTTGGCGGCGTTGAAGGCCCGGATCGCCCCCGGGGACGCCTTGATGCCGAGGATGGCCCGCGCCGGGCTGCCGGGCAGGAAGTGCAGGATGGCGAAGACGACGATCGTGACGATGACGAGGACGACGAGCGACTGGGCGCTTCGCCGCAGCACGTACCTCTTCATGACCGCCCCGCACGGTGCGCCCGAGGTCGGGCGACGACGACCCGCCGCCGGCGCGCCCCGCCGCCCCGACCGGGCCAGGGCGGCGTAGAGGGCGACAGGCGGGCGCTCGTCAACTCGACCTCAGGACTTGAGGTACCAGGTGGACGGGTAGATGTGGGCGGTCGAGTCCTGGGCCACCACACCGCCGAGCTTCGGCGAGATCGCGGAGATCTGGTAGGCGCTGTTCGGGAACCAGAGGACCGGCTCCTGCTTCGCCAGCATGATCTGGTACTGGTACATGGCCGCCTGCGAGGTCGACGAGCTCCCCGTGACGATCCGGGAGATCAGCCCCTGCACCTGCTGGTTGCAGTAGTTGCCGCCGTTCGTCGCGCCGCCGCAGCCGAAGAGGCTGTCGCCGTCGGGGTAGTAGATCGGGACGTAGGTGTACACCGGCGAGGAGATGATGCTGAGCGCCGTCGAGCTCGACGGGCAGTTGGACGTCGTCTTGCCGATGCACTCGTAGCTCTGCGACAGCACCGTGTTGAAGGGCGCCTCGGTGAGCGAGAGCTGGATGCCGGCCGAGTTGAAGGCCGACCGCATCGCCTGGATCTCGTCGTCGACTGCGGGGAAGCCGCTCGGGTAGAGCAGCGGCATCGAGAGCTTCGTCCCCGCCGCGATGCCGGCACCGCACTCGTCAGAGGCCGTGCCCGGTCGGGTGCAGGTGGCTGCACCGCTGGAGGGCACCGACCAGCCGTGGCTTGTGAGCAGGGACTTCGCCCCGCTCGGGCTGTAGGGGTAGGGGTTGGTGCGCTCCTTGGGGTTGAGGAACGTGCTCGCCGGGAAGGTGGGCACCGGCCCGTAGGTCGGGGTGCCGTAGCCGAGCAGGAGGTGCTTGATGTACTGCGGCTGGTTGATGAGCTCCTGCATGGCCTGGCGGATGTAGAGCTGGTTCTCGAGCGGGGCATAGGTCGGGTTGGAGAAGTTGATGCCGACGAAGGTGAGGCCCCACTCGTACCACGGCTTGATCGTGTACCCGGCCGACTTCACGCTGCCGAGGGCCCCGATGTCGGTCGTCGGGATGTAGCCGTAGTCGACGCTGCCCGACTGCAGGGCGTCGAACTCCGCCGCCGCGCTCGTGAAGGGCAGCTCCTCGAACTTCGAGATCTTCGGCTTGCCGGGCCCGGAGTACCGCTTGTTCGGGATGAAGATCGTCTGCCCGGTCACCTGGAAGCCGGTGTTCGGCTGGAGGTGCCACGGGCCGTCGACCACCTGCCAGAGCCGGTTGGTGTCCCAGGTCGACAGCGACAGGGACTGCTTGTTGAGGAAGTTGTAGACCTTGCGCGCCCCGGCGGGTGTCTGGTCGTAGTTGCCGACGGCGCCCGAGGCGGAGGTCTTGTCCCAGGCGTGCTGGGGGATCGGCGTCAGCACCGACAGTCCGTTGTAGAGGAGGTAGGTGGGGTTGTACCTCACCTTGAGCCGCAGCACGAAGGTGTTGGGGGTCGGAGCCGAGTATCCGGCCACGTGGTCCATCCAGCCTCCCGGGACGTAGGCGGCCTCCTGGTTCTTCTCGGCCAGCATGAGGTTCATCCAGAAGACGAGGTCGCGCGCCGTGACAGGCTGCCCGTCGGACCACTGGTACTTCTTGAGCGTCATGGTCACGGTCTTCCCGCCGTTGGAGAAGACGGGCGGGTTGGCGATGCTGAGCGCCGGGTTGAGCGTGGGCTGCTCGGAGTTGGAGTGGCCGAACCAGTAGAGCGGCAGCCACATGAGCGGCTGGAGGTAGGTGATGTTGTTGTTGCCGGAGTTGGCGCCGTCATAGAGCGGGAAGATGTAGGTGGGCGGGGAGCCGGGCTGCTCGGCGAAGGTCACCACTCCGCCAGAGACCGGCTTTCCGCCGGTGCTGGCGGCCGGCGAGCTGCTCCCCGAGCAGGCTGCCAGGGTGAGAGCGGACGCGAGCAGCGTCGCCCCGAGTGCGACTATCCGACGATGAAGGTGCATTCTGACTCCTCTCGGACCTGCGGTCCGGCGGCGGCTGGCGGCTGGCATCCGCTGCCCGGCGCTGCCGGGCACCCCCTTGCAACAGCTCTCGTCGATCTTCCGGGTCCTTGCCTTCTTGCCGGATGCCAGCGGCAGTCTGGCACGAGGGCCTTCGCGCCCGCGATGTCGTGGACGCTCAACGCCCGAAGCGTTGTTTGTCGGATCGGACAATGCCGCCCGGCGCTGCCGGCGCTCCCCTGCAGCCGCAGCCGATCCGTGAACAGCAGAGCGGGTACAGCCGGACCGGCGGAGACGGCCCGGAGCGGGCGACGGGCGCCCTCGCGGCCCGAGAGGGCTCAGCTCCGGGCGAGGTCCCCGAACCGGGCGTAGTTGCTGACGAAGGCCAGCTTCGACACGCCCGTCGGTCCATTGCGGTGCTTGGCGATGAGCACCTCGGCGACGCCCCGGTCGGTGGAGT
>JAJZZB010000129.1 GCA_021797795.1 Actinomycetes bacterium
CGATCTGCGAGCTGGTAGTGGTCGTTGTAGAGCTTCACGACCCCCTGTCCCCAGGCACCGGCGTGCCTGCCCGACCAGACGGCGAGGTAGGGCTGGCCGTTGTAGTGGACCACGGACAGGTTGTGGTCGGCCCCCGTCCCGCTCGGCTGCCACCAGACGAGGTCGCCGTTCGGCTGGTAGATGCCCTCGCCAGCGCCGAACTGGCCGCCCGGCGTGAGGAAGAGCAGGTTCCCGGGCTGTGTCCCGCTCGTCTTCACGCCGAGGTTCTCGCAGGCTCGCTGGGCGCGGAGGGCCGGCTCGCTCCGGTAGGTGAGCCTCGGGCAGCTCGGAGGCGCGTAATGCCCCGAGGTCGTGGAGGTGGTGGTCTGAGACGCGCTCCCCTGCGGGCCGGCGGTGACGGTCGCGAGGGCCTTGGCAGCGAGCTTCGGCGGGGCGGGCACCGAGACACCGAAGCTGTAGCTGTGACCGCCGCCGGGAAGCTCGACTTGCGGAGCTGTGACGGTCACCGTCTCGCCGGGGACGAAGGACGTGGTGGGGGTGAAGACCTCGCCGCCTGTGGGCGAGCCGACGAGCGGCGTCAGCTTCCCGCTGTGGGCACCGCTGACGGAGCCGACGACCTGGAGCCCCGACAGCTCGGGGACCGTGACCCCCTCGAAGGTGACGCTCGTGCCCGGCGGAGCGAACCGGTCCCCCGATAGCGGGAGGACCGCGGCCGCCTTGGCCGCCGCCGAGGCCGCAGTCGCCCCGGTGAGGCCGAGGGCGGCGACCGAGAGCGAGAGGGCGGCGAGGAGGGCAAGCCCGCGCCGGCGCCAGCCAGCGGGGCGTGGGCGCCCGTCCGCACTGCGTAGGGCCCTTCCGGCCCGCCCGAAGGCGGCAGCGCGTCGCGAGGGGGCGTCCGCAGCCGGTTCGTGATGCACTCGATGACCTCCATCCTCAAAGCCCCCAGCAGCAGGAAGAAGGCTCTCGAATCGGTGTCGCTTCGCTCCGCCGAGGCCAGCACTGGAAGGGCGTCGGGCGCAGTATCGCGCACGCCCCGCGAGAAGTCCCGGTTCTCCTCGGATCCACAGGCCTTCGGGGGAGGAAAGTGCCAGATGGCCCTCCGCCTCGTCCGCCCGTGACTTGTCGACACCACCTCTTGACACGACGGTCGACCGAGGGGGCGACCGCGTCGTGTGCCTGGTCTCTCACGGCTTCGGCTCTTCTCCGGGCTCGGTGAACCGGACGGGGCGAGACCGACGAGCCGCCGGGACGCCGTCTTGCTCACTGCCGCGCGGTGAATCCGCACGGCACCTCGGGCCAACCCTGCGAGGGTCGGCGGCGTCGTCCTCGCATCTCCGCCGCCGACCGGGACGACCACGGGGGCCGGCGCCGAGCAGACCGCCGTGCGCGCGCGGCATGCTGGTGTCGGTGAGCGCCGTGACGAGGTGGGCCGAGGACCTCGCCGCCTGGGCCATCCCCGAGGAGATCCTCCGGTCGGCGCCCGATCCTCCCTGGACCTTTCCCGTCGACCGGTTCTCCGAGGCCGCTCGCCAGGCGCTCGCCCGTCCGCCGACTCCCACCCACCTCCGGGTCGCGGAGGTCCTCGAGGAGGGCGGCACGCTGCTCGACGTGGGTTCGGGCGCCGGCGCCGGCAGCCTCCCGGCGATCCGACCGGGCTGCCGTCTTGTCGCGGTCGACGAGGACCGCCGGATGCTCGAGGCGCTCTCGGGCCTGGCGGGCGACCTCGCCGAGGTCGAGACCATCGAAGGCCGCTGGCCCGACGTCGCCGACCGGGTCGGAACGAGCGACGTCGTCGTCTGTGCCAACGTCGCCTACAACGTCGCGGACCTCGACGTCTTCGTCCGGGCGCTCACACGGGCCGCCCGCCAGAGGGTGGTCCTCGAGCTGACGAGGGAGCATCCCCAGTGCAGGCTCTCGCCGCTGTGGAAGAGGTTCTGGGGCCTCGAACGCCCCGCTCGCCCGACCCTGCGCGATGCCGTCGAGGTCGTGACCGAGGTGCTCGGCCACGCGCCCGGGATCGAGGAGTGGGACCAGCCCCCACGTCTCGGCGACAGTAGCGATCCAGGAGAGGTCGCCTGGGTCCGTCGACGCCTGTGTCTCGGTCCCGACCGGGACGACGAGGTGGCGGCGGAACTGGCCGGGCACGCTCTCGAGCCGAGCGGGATGGCCACGCTCGTCTGGTCGGGGTCGGGCTGAGCGCCGGGCCGGCCTTACGAGGCAGGCGGCAGTATTCCGGGGCAAATTGCGGGTGTGGGGGCGGGGGTTGTCGAGCCGCGCAGTCGTGCTCCCCGTGGAGGCCGGGTGACGGAGAGCGGGGCGGCCGAGTTGGACTTGTACGTCGACACCACCAACCGTGAGGCGGTTACGGAGGTCCGAGCGGAGATCGGTCGTTACCTACGCCGCCGTGCCGCCGACCTCGGCCAGATCCCCGACGCCGAGCTCGTCGTCGCCGAGCTGCTCGCTGACGCCTTGCGACCGGTCACGCCTGGGTCTCTCTTCTCTGGCCGGCGAAACAGCCGAACCTGCCTGTCTACGACCTCGGTCCGGGGTTCGTCCTCGACCCTCAGCTGCCTGGGGACCCCCACGCTGCCAGCGGCCGTGGCCTGTACCTCGTCGGACCACCTGGCCGACCGCCTCACCGGCGAAGCGCGGCGCGCCGACGGCATGGAGGTGTCGGCGGTCCTCCCCGTCGAGCTGACGAACGAGGTCAGCTTCGACCCGCCGCGGCGAGAGCGCATCGCCCGATCTCGACGAGGCTGGCGCCGACGGCTTCCCGAGGAAGGCGTTTCCCCGGTCCAGCTGGCCCAGACGGTCGAAGCGGCCGTCGGGCCGTCCGCCGCAGAGGCGGCCGTCGCTCAGGTGGGGGCGACGTCGGAGCAGATGGAGGCCGCGTACCGTGCCAAAAGTCGGGTCGTCAACAAACAGAGCCCTCAGCAACCCGCCGAGTGCTACCTGTGCCTCAGCAGGCGATCGACGGCGACTTCTACGCCATCGAGCCATCAGGGGACTGCATCGTCCATGGCAACAGGCGATGCCCCTTCGGTGACGCCGTGCGCCACGCACCGGCGCTGTGTCGGATGACCTCCTCGGATTTCGGCGGGATCGCGGCGCGCAACTGCGAGCACGAGGCCCGGGCCGTGCTCGAGGAGCGCATCGCCATCGGGGACTTCCAGTGCCGAGTCTCGGTCTACCTGGGCCGCCCGGCCGTCGACGCCGGCGTCAGCCACCGGTATCAGGCGCCCCGGGGCAGCTGAGGCGTCAGCCCGCGAGCAGCTCGCCGAGGCCGGCCTCCTCGAGCGCCCGGCGGATCGCCATCGGTGCGCCGATGACCGAGAAGGAGTGGCCGCGGCGCTCGAGCCGGCGCTTGGCGTGCAGGAGGACGCTCATACCCGTCTCGTCGATCCACGACAGACCGCCGAGATTCACCACCGCTGGGGAGTCGATCTCCGCGAACGTGGCTGTGACGTATGCTTCCGAACCTCCGTCGAGCGAACCCCGGAAGGCGACGAGGCACGTCGTGGCGAGCTCGGTGACCGCGAGCCGCAGGGTGACCGACCCTACTTGCGGACGATGCATGAGGGAACCGCTCCTTTGACCCCGCCCGAGGTCAACCACCAGGCTCGCCCGAGAACCGGGAGGTGAGAACGGTGTAGCAGAACTCGGTCACCGCGACAAGACCGCCCGAGGGGGCGGCGGCACTTCGCTCGCCCTCTCACGGCCGCCCGGGCTTGTCGCCTCTGGGCCCGGGTCCCGCTGCGCATCCGCCTGTACCGGCGCCCGCCCGGCCTACGCTTGGAGCGTGAGGTTGGCAGCCGACCGGGAGCGCCGCCCGGACACTGGCGTGCTCTCTCGTGCTCTCGAGCGCGGTTCGGCCACCCGAAGGCGGTTCCCTCCGGCTCGGACGAGGAGAAGCTAGACGCCGTGGCGACAGAGTCGTCGGAGAGCCCGCCTCGACCCGGGCAGGCGGCCGCGCTGCCCGGCCGCCTGGGGCAGTGGCTGCGCTCCTCTTCCGGGGACCATCTCGACCTGTCCGTACGGATCGTGCAAGTGCTCGTCTGCGTCGCCCTCTTCGTGGTGGCACTGGTCATCCTGGTCCGCACGCTCATCATCTTCCTCGGTGAGCCGGGCGGCTACCCCGAGTCGATCGTCGCCGCCCTGGACGGGCTCCTCGTCGTCGTGATCCTCGTGGACCTGCTCCACACCCTCGTCACGAGCATCCGGCGAGCGCTCATCCCCGTACGCCCCTTCCTCGTGATCGGCGTCCTCGCCGGCGTCCGGGACATCCTCTCGGCCTCCGCACGGATCACCTTGTCGGGACCGGTGTCGAGCACGACCTTCACCCATGCGGCGATCGAGCTCGCCGTGTCGGTCGGTGCGGTGCTGGCGCTCGTCGGGGCGCTCGTCCTGCTGCGCTTCGCCGGATCACATCCTGAGGAGGACGAGCACGACACGCCGATGTCTCCACAGCTCTGAGGCTGCTGCCTGCCGGCGATCTGGTCAGGGCGGCCGGGCGGGCTCGGGGGCTGCCATCTCGCTGCCTGCCCCGGGCGGGACCACAGCCCTCGCCGATCACGCCACGGTGCCCGGCCCGCGCCAGCATTCTGGGCCGAAAGGTGCGCGGGGATTGCCCGGCGCCGGCGGCGCCGGCGACGGCCGTGGACGCCACCGCGGCGCCCGGGCGCCATTCGCTCATCTCGGCACAGCCCCGGGATGACGCTCCGCCTGGCGTCGCCCACCGACGCGGACGAGATCGTGCGGCTGCTCCGCCAGCTCGGCTACGAGCTCACAGCCCAACAGGTGCACGAGCACCTCGGCGCCTCTCCGGAGGTGCTCGTCGCCGCGGACGCCGGGCAGCTCGTCGGCGTCCTCGCCTATCACACCCGCCGCCCCCTGCACCGACCCGCACGAGTCACCTCGATCGATGCCCTCGTCGTCGACGAGCAACACCGGTCGCGCGGCATCGGCGCGGGGCTCCTCGAGATGCTGATAGAGGTGGCGCGGTCCGCCGGCGCCGAGCTCGTGGATCTCCACAGCAACTGCTCACGGACCGAGGCGCGGCGCTTCTACGAGCGCCATGGATTCGAGCTCACCAGCAACTACTTCGTTCGCCGCCCGTGAGGGTCGTCTCCGGGCGCTGGAGTTAGCCCTCGGCGCTCGGGCACCGGGCCCGATGGGCTACCAGCGCTCCCAGCGCACCACCTCGTCGAAGGGACGACGGTCCGGCTTGCGCACCGGTTCGAGGCGACGACCGGCCGGATAGCCGAGCGCGATGAGGTAGACGCACTCGTATCCATCCGGCAGCCCGAGCACCTGCCGAGCCAACCGCTGGTCGCGGACTGCCGCGTGCCCTGAGCCGATGCCGAGATCTGCCGCCACCAGCATCATTGTGGCGGTTGCCTGCCCGAAGTCGTACTGCACCCACTCGCGGTGCAGGTCGTCATCCGGCTCGGCGGCGACGAGGGCGACCGTTGCATTCGACGATGCGACGTGCGACGCGCCCTCCCACACCTTCGCCAGCTCCACGAGCCGCTCCCGGGAGGTCACGACGACGAAGTGCCACGGTTGCCAGTTCCTCGAGGACGGTGCTCGCCGCCCAGCCTCGAGGATGCGCTCGAGGTCTGCTCGGGCGATGTCGCGGTCGGCGTACTCGCGGACGTTCCGCCGGGCCCTGATGGCATCCCAGGTCTCCATGTCGTCGTTCTAGCGGCGATCACGCCCGTGCTCGCCCGAGAGGCAGCGCACCGCCGGGCGAGGCGATCTCGGGGCCGCGCCCGAGCGTCGCTGTTCTACAGAACACACCGCGTTGCGAGCCGGACGGACCCGCCGGGTGCCGACGGCCACCTTCTCGTGTGGTGCGCGACCTCGCCTCGCCATCCAACAGCCCACGGCACCGATCCCCGCAAGCGGCGTCGTCCGACATCGACCGGGCTACCGCAGCCGCTCACCTGAGCCTGCCGGCTCGGGGCGCGGAGGCCCTCCGGTCCGCCAATCGGTCGGCGCCGGCCTCGACCACACGAGCGGCAGGACAGCACGCGGTCCGATGGCGACAGGCCGACTCATGAGGAGATGGTCATCCGCCCTCGGATGACGGCGCCCTCCCTCGTCGGCGGCTGGACATCTCGCGGCGCTGGTATCTCGCGTCTGACGCGCACCACCACCGACATCCAGCTGTCGGCGCCGCTGTGCGGACCGACGGTGGCGGCATGACCGAGGGACTCTCAGTCCCGCCTGCGGATCTTGACCGCCGTCCCGTAGGCGCAGATCTCAGTCCAGTTCTGTCCCATCTCCGAGGTGTCAAAGCGCATGGCGAGCACGGCGTCGGCGCCCTTGGCCGCCGCCTCGTCCACCATCCGGGAAATCACCTCCTCGCGGCTCGCTGTCAGGTTCTTCGTCATGCCCTTCAGCTCCCCGCCCGCCAGGGCCTTCAGCCCGGCGCCGAGCTGCGAGCCGATGTTGCGGCTCCTTACGATCAGCCCGAACACCTCGCCAAGAACCTCGGTGACGTCGTATCCCGGGATGTCGTTCATCGTGGAGATCAGCATGAGCGACACCGTAGGCGAGGGCTCTGCGGCGGCAGCGTCCTGTCGGCGTGGTAGCCACGCACCGCTCCAAAGCTGCGACTAGGCTACGAACGCATGTTCGCCGACCCGAGCGACTGGGACGAAGGGCTGGACGACGTCCAGCTCGCTGCCGTGGGCCACGGCCGCACACCGCTCATCGTCGTCGCCGGGGCAGGCACGGGCAAGACGAGGGTGCTCACCTCCCGCGTCGCCCGGCTCCTCGAGCGCGGCGTCGACCCCGAGCGCATCCTCCTGTTGACCTTCACGCGGCGGGCTGCGGACGACATGTTGTCCCGAGCCGCAGCGCTCGTCGGCCGACCGGAGCTGGCTCGACGCCTACGGGGCGGAACGTTCCACCATGTCGCCTACCAGGTCATCCGCTCGCGGAGTCAACTCCTCGGACTTCGCCCCACATTCTCGGTCCTCGACCCGGCGGACGCGGCAGACACGATGGATCTCCTACGGGACGAGTTCGGCCTCACAGGGTCGGAAGAGCGCCTTCCCACGCCGAAGACGCTCCTCGACCTGTACAGCAGGTGTGTCAACACCAGCCGGAGTCTCTCCGAGGTGATCGCCGCCGACTTCCCGTGGTGCGAGCCGCACGCTGCCAGGATCGGTGAGCTGTACCGCGGCTACGTCGCGCGAAAGCGGGCCCGCGACCAGCTCGACTACGACGACCTCCTCCTCTACTGGCGTGCGGCGCTTCGCGAGGAGACGATCGGGGCAGAGCTCGCTGCCACGTGGGACTACGTGCTGGTGGACGAGTACCAAGACGTGAACGCGCTCCAGGTCGAGATCGTGGGCGGACTGTGCCCCGCCGGTCATGGCCTCACCGCCGTTGGCGACGAGGCGCAGGCGGTCTACGGCTTCCGGGGTGCCGACCCTGCCCATCTCTCGGAGCTGGCACGGCGCTACCCCGACGTGACCGTCGTCGGGCTCGAGCGCAACTTCCGCTCGGTCCAGCCGGTGCTCGATCTCGCCAACCACGCTCGCCCGAAAGAAGGTGCCGCCCTGCCGAAGATCGAGCTGTACGCCGAGCGCAGCGGAGGCACCCGCCCCGCCCTGTACCGCAGCTACGACGCCTCATCGGAGGCACGCGCCGTCGTCGACCGTATCCTCGATCGCCACGAAGAAGGACTCCGCCTCGCGGACCAGGCCGTCCTCGTCCGGGCGGCTCACCACAGCGACCTGATCGAGCTCGAGCTCACCGCACGCCGCGTTCCGTACCGCAAGTACGGCGGGCTGCGCTTTGTCGATGCCGCCCACCTGAAGGACTTCGTCGCCGTCGGTCGGCTCCTCGACAACCCTTCTGACGACGTGGCCTGGCTTAGGTTGCTGCGACTCCATGCAGGCGTAGGGCCGGCCCGGGCGCGACGCCTGCTCGACCTGCTCCCCCCACGGCGTCCCGAGGGCGTGGACGACTGGCCGGAGGTAGTCGCCGCCGCGCCGTCGGCGGCGAGGGTCGCGCTCAGCGCGACCCTGCCCGCCCTGCGCGACGCTCGTGCCGCTACGAGAGCGCCGGAGCGGTCGGAGCGGATCCTCGCGATAGTCCGCCCCCTCGTCGCCGAGCACTACACCTCCAGCGCACCGCGGCTCTCGGACCTCGATCGCCTTGCCGCTGCGGCGGCGGTGAGCGAGGACTTCGGCGCCTGGCTGGCCGCGATCACCCTGGACCCGCCCGTATCCTCCGCCGACCTCGCCGGACCACCCCATCTCGACGAGGACTACGTCGTCGTCTCGACGGTCCATGCGGCAAAAGGGCTCGAATGGAGCGCGGTCCACCTCGTGCACCTCGTCGAGGGGGCATTCCCCGTCGACATGGCTCTCCGCTCCGCGGACGGGCTCGCCGAAGAGCGCCGCCTGTTCTACGTCGCGCTCACCCGAGCCCGGGACGAGCTCCACCTCTATTCGCCCCAGCGCCTGCCCCATCACCGCCGAGCCGCCGACGACCGCCATACCCTTGTGCAGTCGAGCCGTTTCCTCGACACGACGCTGCTCAGCCTGCTGTCGATCCACGACGAACCAGGCGCCGGGGCCAGATGCTCGCGGCCGCGCCGGGAGGTACTTCCGGCGAGAGCGGTCCGAGGCGCGCTGTCGCCGCTGCGCTCGACCTCGACTCGCTCTGGCAGTAGCCGGACACCTCACATCTGACCGGAGTCGCATGCAGTCACCCCCCTTGCCTCGAACCTCAGAGCGCTCGGGTGGACCTCGGTCCTGCAAGACTCGGACGTCGCGGATCTCGAGTGGTGGATCTATCGACCCGCCCGGTAGTCAGCACCGTCCCACGCCTGAACGCGAAGAGCCGGTAAGGCCTCCCTTGGTGATGGGGTTTGCGGTGACAACCACGCTGTCACCGGGGGAGGCCCCTCTTCATGCCATTCGAATATGGCGACGTGGTGACCACTTCACA
>JAJZZB010000130.1 GCA_021797795.1 Actinomycetes bacterium
GAGATGGTGGTTTTTCTTGACTCGCTCCCCAACTCCCGACATGCTGGCTGCCGCAGCCGGGCGCACCGTACCGGACGTGGTCGCCCCGCGCCTCGACGTCCTCTTCTGCGGCATCAACCCAGGGCTGTGGTCGGCAGCAGTCGGCCATCACTTCGCCCGGCCCGGCAACCGTTTCTGGAGGGTGCTGCACGAAGCCGGGTTCACGCCCGAGCTGCTCGGTCCCTCCGAGGACCACCGCCTGCTCGAGTACGGGTTCGGGGTCACCAATCTGGTCCGGCGGTCGAGCGCCGGTGCCGCCGAGCTCACGAGGGACGAGCTGCGGGAAGGAGCGAGATCGCTCGGCGAGACGACCGCCACCTTCGAACCCCGACTCGTGGCCGTGCTCGGGATGGGAGCCTTCCGAGTGGCCTTCGGCCAGCCGAAGGCCACTCTCGGCGAGCAGCCGTGGGAGCTCTCGGGTGCCGGGCTGTGGCTGCTCCCCAATCCCAGCGGTCTTCAGGCCCGCTACCAGCTGGCCGACCTGGTCGAGCAGTTCGGCAAGCTCCGAGTGGCGAGCCAGGCCCGATAGGAGGATGCGTCGGCCACCAGCTCGCCCAGGGCCTCGCATGGGTCACCGGGCGCGCCCCCGGAGCCCCTGCGGGCAGTGGCGGAGGTGGACGGGAATCGAACCCGCCGGACGGGGATCACCCGTCCCACCCGCTTTGAAGGCGGGGGGGCCCACCAGGTACCCAGACACCTCCGCCGGTGACCCTACCGGACGGCGAGCGGCCTCGAGGAAGCCGCCGTCTCGCACGGGCGGCTACCGCACGACGACTGCGGGCCCGAGCGATGCGACGAACTCGCCGATGACCGGTACGCCGGGGAGCTCGCCACCGAGGAGCAGGCCCCCCGAGGTCTGGGCGTCGGCGAGGAGAAGCAGCTCCCCGTCGTCGACTGCCGCCTCGAGATGCGGCCGGACCCACTCAAGGTTCCGCCGGGTGCCCCCGGGGACGTACCCCTCGGCGAGCAGGCGCCGTGCTCCGTCGAGGTAGGCGACGGCGCGGGCATCGACGACGGCGGTCACACCGCTCGCACGGGCCATCTTGTAGAGGTGGCCGAGGAGGCCGAACCCCGTGACGTCGGTCACCGCCCTGATGCCCGCCCCGAGCGCCGCCCTCGCCGGCTCGCGGTTCGAGGTGGTCATCGTGGCGATGGCCTCCTCGATCGGCTCTCCGGTCGTCTTGTGCCAGTTGTTGAGGATCCCGAGACCGAGCGGTTTGGTGAGCGACAGCGGATCCCCAGGACGAGCCGCGTCGTTGCGCAGCAGGCGGTCAGGGTCGGCCACCCCGGTGGCCGCGAGACCGTACATCGGCGTGTCGGCCACGATGCTGTGGCCACCGGCGAGTACGAATCCGCCCTCGTCAGCGACCACCCGCCCGCCCCGCAGGACCTCGGCGGCCACCTCGCGGGGCAGACCGTCCACCGGCCAGGCGAGCAGGTTGAGGGCGCTCACCGGATCGCCCCCCATCGCGTAGATGTCGGAGATGGCATTGGTCGCGGCGATCCGACCCCAGTCGAAGGCGTCGTCCACGACCGGCGGGAAGAAGTCCGTCGTGGTCACGATGGCGGTGCCCGGGCCGATCGAGACGACTGTCGCGTCGTCACCCGACTCGAGCCCGCAGAGCAGCTCGCCGACATTCGACACGGGAGGACCGAGCTCGCCGTAGGCAGCCGACAGCAGAGCTTCGAGCTCTCCCGGCGCGATCTTGCAGGAGCACCCCCCGCCGGGCGCCCAACCCGTGAGGCGCCTCGGCGCGCTCGTCTCCATGACCATCAACAGCCTCCTTCGGACTCGTCGGCGGCCGAGCCGGCCGCCTCGAGCGGCAGCCGCGGGCCGCCGACACGAAGATCTGCCCGCCGTCGGGTGACGCCGCTCGAGTCGAGCGCGGCCAGCAGCGGGAGCAGGTACTTGCGCGAGGTGCCGAGCTCGTCACGGATCTGGGCGACCGTCGCGCCCGCGGGCTGGCGGGCGAGCAAGGCTGCCACCCGGCGGGACGCCTCGGCGATCGCGCTCCTCGCGAAGTAGCAGCCGCCGCTCTCGACGACACGTCCGCTCGTGACGAGCCGCCGGAGCTCCGCCCGGTCGACCGAGAGGTCGGCCGGGCTCGGCGGGCGGAAGGGCTCCGCCTCGAGCGCCATGACGAAGGGGTGCCGGTCGAGGCGATCCTCCCCGTCCGCCACGGCGCTGCGCAGCCGCACGGTCCCGCCGGAGACCGCAAGGTCGGCCATGGCCGCGACGACCGCCCGGTCGATCTCGCTCAGGGTCGCCAGCTCGAGCCCGAAGCTGCCGGCATCGACCACGGCGCGCCGCAGCCGCTCCTCCGCCGCGGCGCGGGCGCCGGCGTCGGCGACCCAGCGCCCCCCGAGGTCGGCCGACAGGCGCTCACCGGTCAAGCGCCAGAGGAGACCCGCTTCGACGAAGCCGCGCTCGCTCACGACCCGGGCGACCGAGCGGTCGGGTCGGGCCTCGGCCGCCCTTCGCACCGGCATGACGTCGAGGACCTCTCCTCCACCGACGGTCTCGGAGCGACCTGACTCCCGCAGGACGTAGCGGTCCCCGGGGAGCAACGGCAGGGGTAAGTCGGCGTGGGTGCGGACCGCCCCGGTCTCCCCCGGCGCCAGAGAGGACTCCCCGAGGAGTCGCAGACGCACTGGATGCTGGCCTGATCCGATGTAGGCCCAGTAGGCCCCGCGACGGCTCACCTCGTGGTCGAGCGAAGCGAGGACCGACAGGCTCGCGTCGAAGGTCATGGTCGGTTCCCACTGTCCCGGGGCGACGAGCGCCTGCCCGCGGACCACCTCACCGTGCGAGACCCCCGAGAGGTTGACGGCCACGCGCCCCGGTGTCGCCTCGCTGAGCGTGCGCCGGTGGCTCTGCAGGCCGCGGACCCGGACCGCCACCGGCTCGTGGCGGGGCCCCGGGCCGGGAACCACCTCGAGACGGTCACCGACCGCCAGCCGGCCGCCGGTGAGCGTCCCGGTCACCACCGTGCCGCTCCCGCGGACGGGGAACGAGCGGTCGACGAACAGCCTGGGCCGGCCTGCCTCCCCAGGCGACGGCATCGACGCCGTGAGGGCGTCCAGCGCCTCGGTGAGCTCCCCGAGCCCGATGCCAGCGGGCGCGTCGACCTCGACCCTCTTCCGGCTGGCGAGGAAGCTCCCGGCGAGGTGCTCCTCGAGCTCGAGGCGGGCGAGCTCACGCGTCTCGTCGTCGGCCACCGCCACCTTCGTAAGGGCGACCACCCCGTCGGTGATCCCGAGCAGCTCGAGGATGCGAAGGTGCTCCTCCGACTGCGGCTTCCAGCCCTCGGTCGCCGCCACGACGAACAGGCAGGCACGCACCGAGCCCACTCCGGCCAGCATGTTCTTCAGGAAGCGGACGTGACCGGGGACGTCGACGAAGGCCACCTCGCGCCCGGAAGGCAGCGTCGACCAGGCGAAGCCGAGGTCGATCGTGAGCCCCCGCTCCTTCTCCTCCGAAAGACGGTCGGGGTCCATGCCCGTGAGTGCCCGCACGAGCGTCGACTTGCCGTGGTCGACGTGCCCGGCGGTGGCGATCACATGGGTGCTCATGCCTCCCGCCCGGCCGCCAGGCGGCAGAGGACGTCGGCGAGGACGAGGTCGTCAGCCTGGTCCACGGTCCGCAGGTCACAGATCGTCTCCCCGCTGCGCACCCTGGCGACGATCGGCGGGTCCGCTCCCCGCAGGGCGGCCGTCTGGTCGCCTGCGAGCGCCACCCCGAACGAGGCGATCTCGGTTCCCGGGGCCGAGCCGGCGCCGACGACCGAGCGGCACTCGACCGCTCTCAGGTGGGGACCGCACTTGGCGACGAGGGCGCCGGCACGCGACCTCAGCACCTCGGGCGGCGTGGTCGCCATGCGCCAGAACGGGATGGCCCTGCCGTCGCGGCGGAGGTAGGAGAGCGCCGTCTCCTGCAGGGCACCGAGGACGAGCGACCCCGGCCGTAGCGCCCGGGCCATGGGGTGGCGGGCGCAGGCCGCTACGAGCTCGCGGCGACCGGCGATGATGCCGGCCTGCGGGCCCCCGAGGAGCTTGTCGCCCGAGAAGGTGACGAGTGCCGCGCCCTGCTCGAGGCTCTGGCGGGCGGCCGGCTCGCCCGCCAACCACTCGGGCGGTCCGCCCTCGAGCCACGGCGTGGCCGCGTCGAGCAGACCCGACCCGAGGTCCACCGCGACCGGAGGTCCGAGCCGGGACAGCTCCCCCACCCCGACCGCCTCGGTGAAGCCGACGATGCGGTAGTTCGACTGGTGGACCTTCAACACGAGGGCGACGTCCTCCCGGGAGGAGATGGCCGCCTCGTAGTCGCTCAAACGGGTCCGGTTGGTCGTCCCGACCTCGACGAGCTCGGCCCCCGACTGGGCGAGGACGTCCGGGACGCGGAATCCCCCCCCGATCTCGACGAGCTCCCCCCTGCTCACGACGACGGCCCGCCCCTTGGCGAGGGTGGCCAGGACCAGCAGGACCGCCGCGGCGCCGTTGTTCACGACGAGCGCCGACTCGGCACCCGTCGCCCGAGCGAGCAGTGAGGCGGCATGGGCCTGGCGTGAGCCGCGCCTGCCGCTCGAGAGGTCGAACTCGAGGTTGCTCGCCCGGGCTGTCGAGCAGTGCTCGACGGGCGCCCGGCCGAGGTTGGTGTGGAGAAGGACACCGGTCGCGTTCACGACGGGACGCAGCAGACTGGAAGCGAGCGCCTCCGCCCGGGACCTGGCCGTCTCGGGCGCCGAGTCCGCGATCGCCTCACGGGCGGCCTCCACGAGCAGCGGGTGCGGGAGCCCGACGTCCGCGATCGAGCGGGCGAGCGCGTCCACCTGCGGCGGGCGGCCTGCTCGGCTCCTCGACATGCCGACATCGTACGGCCGAGCCGCCGTGTCCCCACCGGCGTGATCGCTCCTTCAGCCGGCGCCTCGAGGTGGCCGAGATGTCACCGAGAGTTCAGGTCTGCGTCGCCCGGCCCACATTCCCGGTTCATCCTCGCTTCGTACGGTACGGGCGAAGCGCTGCCACGACCACTCCCCTTCTCCAAGGAGGTCCTCCTCTTGGCCACCGCAAACCTGCCCCCTCGGCACACGAGACGGGCCCTCGGCGCAGCCGGGCTCGTCTCCCTCTCCTCGCTCGGCCTGGCGGCGTGCGCGAGCTCAGGGGCGTCGAGCAACACCGCCAGCGCGGGCTCGAAGGGGCCGATCCCCCTCGTGGTCTACTCAGCCCAGGGCTACGCACCTGCAGAGATCAAGGCGTTCACGAAGGCGACCGGCATCCCCGTCCGCTTCGACAACAACTCGACCGGGCCGCTTCTCACCCAGATCGAGGCGTCGAGGAACAACCCGAACTGGGGCCTGCTCTGGGTCGACGGACCGACAGCCTTCGCCGCCCTCGACAGGCAGGGTCTGCTGCTCCGGGGCTTCGAGCCAGCGGTGAGCTGGGACTCGCTCGGGACGAAGTCGATCCCGGCCGACAAGGCGTGGGTGCCCACCGGCGTGACGCTCGCCGGTGCGGTCGTCTACGACTCGACCAAGGTGAAGAACCCGCCGACTTCCTGGGGCCAGCTCACCGGCCCGCAGTGGAAGAACGCCGTCGGGACGAACGACCCGGCGCAGTCCGGTCCGACCTATCCCTTCATCGCCGGCATGATGAACCACCTCGGAGGCGTCTCCGCAGGCGAGAGGTACTTCCAGGACCTGAAGGCGAACGGGCTCGTCATCCACCCGACCAACGGCCCGACGCTGCAGGCGCTCACGGCCGGCCAGATCAAGCTGGCGCTCGTCCAGAGCTCCGCCGGGATCGGCGCCGAGGCGACCGACCCGTCCCTTCGGGTCGAGTACCTCAACCCTGTCACGATGCTGCCCTCCTGCATCGGCATCGACGCCAAGGCGCCCGCCGCCGAGCAGGCGGAGGCAAAGCGGTTCGCCGAGTACGTCCTCTCGGCCGCCGGGCAGAAGGTGATGCAGTCGGGAGACCCGACGGGCGACTCGCTCTACTACCCGGTGCTGAACGGGGTCAAGCCGCTGCCGCTGCTTCCCTCGCTCGCCTCGGTGCACACCCAGTACATCAACCCCTACACCTGGGGAGCCCGCGAGTCGGTGCTCACGCAGTGGTTCGACTCCCACATCGTCCAGTGAGCAGCCCGTCACAGCGAGGGCCCTCTCTCCACACCCCCCGCCCGGGGTGGTGACGGCGACGCCGGCCACGACGAAGGAGGCGGCCGGCACGGCCGCAGGCCGGAGGGGGGCACTGCCGCAGATCCCACCGGGCGGGCGGGCGGAGACGCCCGCCGCCGCCCGGTGGGCGGCGCGGGCGGCTGCGACCGCCCGACCCGCCTTCTGGGTCGGCCTCGTCGTACTCATCATCGCCCCCTGCGTCTGCTTCCTCGCCATCGCCGTCTCGCCACGTCTGTTCGACCAGGGCCCGCAGTGGTTCACCCTGTCCTTCCTCGAGGGCGCCTTCACCGGCGCGACCTTCACCTCGCTCGCGGACTCGCTCTGGGTGAGCGTGACGGCCGCCGTGATCGGCGTCGTGATCGGGTTCCCGCTCGCCTGGCTCGTCGCGCGCACCTCGATGCCCGGGCGCCGGCTCGTGCGGGGTGCCATGTGGCTCGTCCTGCTCCTCCCCTCGTGGCTGCCGGCTCTCGGGTGGGTCCGCCTCGTCGAGCCCGACGGTGTGATGTACCGGCTCGGTCTCGACCTGCCCGTCGTGACCCACCTCGTCCTCGGGCCGGCAGGCGTGGTGATGATGCTCGGGCTGCGCAGCGTCCCCTTCGCCTTCCTTGCGGTCTCCGCCGCCTTCCTCGGGCTCGGCCAGGAGCTCGAGGATGCCTCGCGCGTCCACGGAGCCAGCAGGGCGAGAACACTCCTGCTCGTCGCTCGCATCCTGGCCCCGGCCATCTCCTCGGCACTCGCCATAGGCTTCGCCGAGGCGGTGAGCGACTTCGGTGTGGCGGCCACGCTCGCCTACACCGCCCACTTCCCCCTCGCCACCTACCAGCTGTACTCGGCGATCGGGAGCTTCCCGCCGAGCTTTTCCGCCGCGGCCGCGATCGGCTGGCTGCTCGTCGCCTCCGTCGCCATCCCGCTCGCCTTCCAGGCCCGCGCCCTCAAGGGCCGGTCGTACGCCGTCCTCTCGGGGCGGTCACGACCGGTCTCACCTGTCAGCCTGTCGGGCTGGGAGCAGGGCGCCGCGCTGGCGGCCGTCGCCGCCTTCTTCGCGATGGCGCTGGCGGTGCCCGCCTTCGGGGCGGTGAGCGGCTCGCTGCTGGCCGACTTCGGCTCCTCGTTCCGACTCACCTTCGTCAACTACGTCGCCGTCTTCTCGAACTCGGGCCTGCTCGGCCCGGTCGAGCGATCGCTGCTCTACGGGGCGGTGGCCGCCACCGTCACGGTGGCGGCCGGCCTCGTCGCCGCACGGATGCTCGCCCGCACGAGAGGCCGTCTCGCCAAGCTGCTCGACTTCCTCCTGCTGGCGGCCGTCGCGCTCCCGAGTGTCGTCTTCGCCGCCGGATACATCTTCGCCTACAACCTTCCGTTCATGTCGAAGATCGGCATCGACCTCTACCAGACGACGACCCTGCTCGTCATGGCGTACGTCGCCGCCAGCCTGCCGACCAATGCCCGCGTGCTCTTCGGCCCCGTCTCCCAGCTTCAAGCCTCACTGCACGACGCCGCCAGGACCCACGGCGCCGGACCGGTACGCGCCTGGGCGCACGCCGTGCTCCCCGCCATGTCGCGACCGGTCGTCATGGCCTGGCTCCTCACCTTCGCCGCCGTCTTCCTCGAGCTGCCGATCTCGCAGCTTCTGTACGCGCCGAACTCGCCCCCGGTCTCGGTGGCGATCGAGGGCAACCTCGGCAACTACCACTTCGGGGTCGGGATCGCCCAGGCGGTCGTCTCGGTCGCGCTGGCGCTTGTCGTCCTCGCCGTCGTCCTCGGCGCCTACCGGCTGCTCGCACCGAAGGGTTGGCGGCGGATCGGGACGGTCGGTCGTGGCTGAGTCCCTCCTGCTCGACCACGTCACGAAGCGGTTCGCAAACGGCGCCCTGGCGCTCGACGAGGTGAGCCTCACCGTGGAGCCGGGCACCTTTCTCGTCCTGCTCGGCCCCTCGGGCTCGGGAAAGACGACCCTCGTGCGCTCGGTGGCCGGCATCGAGCACATCACCTCGGGGCGGATCGCGGTCGGGGGACGCCTGCTGGCGGACGCCCGCTCGCACCTGCCGCCCGACCGGCGCGGCCTGTCCATGGTCTTCCAGGACTACGCCCTCTGGCCGCATCTGTCCGCCCTCGACAACGTCGCCTTCGCCTTGCGGCGCCACAGGATCCGAGCCGCCGAGCGGCGGGAGCGGGCCGGCCGCATGCTGGAGCGGGTCGGCCTCGGCCAGCTTGCCTCCCGCTACCCCTCTGAGCTCTCGGGAGGCGAGCAGCAACGAGTCGCGCTCGCCCGAGCCCTCGTCGGCGAGACGGGACTCGTCCTCTGCGACGAGCCGCTGTCCAACCTCGATGCCGACCTGCGTGAGCGCATGCGCGTCGAGATCTCCGCCCTCGTGCGCGAGAGCGGGTCGACGGCCGTCTACATCACCCACGACCAGGCCGAGGCCTTCGCCCTCGCCGATCGCGTCGGCGTCCTCTCCGACGGCCGCATCGTCCAGCTGGGCACCCCCGAGCGCGTCTACACCCACCCGGCCACTCCCTTCGTCGCCCGATTCACGGGGCTGGCGGCCGAGCTCCGGGTGCGAGCCGGTCATGCCGCAGCCGGCGAGCAGATCGAAGTCGAGCTCTCGGCTGGCGCCGGCATCCGGCCGATCGGCGCCCGGGCGGTGGCGCCACTCGAGCCCGGTGAGGCGCTCCTCGCCATCCGGCCGTCCTCCGCCGCGCTCTGTCATCCCGACTCTCCCGGGTGCCAGGTA
>JAJZZB010000131.1 GCA_021797795.1 Actinomycetes bacterium
CCTCTACCCACCCGAGACACGCATCGCGATCGTCACGGACGACTTCACCCTCACCTGTCGACGAAGAAGGACCTCCGCGTCGGCGAGTGGGCCTGGGCGAACAACGTCGAGCTCCGTATGTCACGCCCGAGTAGTTGGCGAGTCGCCCACGCAGCCGACCAACGCTTCCTACCTCAACCGGATCGAGAGCCAGTTCCGCGCTGGCGCTACTTCGCATTGAACGGCGCCGACCATGAGGGCCACGACGTACGGAATGGACTACTCGCCGCTGCATTGTCTGGCCTTACAGGCACGCCGGTCGCCTCCGTCACCGTTCACGACGACACCTCTTCAGCGTGTGGTCACACCTCAGCCGTAGCATCTGGCGCGGCGGCCTCTGGAGGTGGTCGCGGGCATGCCCTGGGACAGAACTCGGGGCATGGTGATGGAGTCACGCGACCCTGTGTCTGGAGTCGTGTAGTCACGTCTATTGCCGAAGGAGGGCTCTGTGAACAAGCTCATTGACGCCGAGCGGCTGATCGCCGCATGCGCAGACGACAGCGGCGACGCTGGGATCCGAATCGTCAGCGAGCTGGAACCCCTTGGCGGGCCTGGTTCCCCCGTGAAGCCGCCCGTCTACGAGGGCGGCCGCTACCAGATGGACCGTCGGTGGGAAGCTCCTGAAGCCGATTCGCCGACGGATGTCATCGTCCTCGACCAGGTGCCGTCGCAGGCCAATCGTCTCGAAGCCGCTGCATGCCTCCACCGCGAGCTCGTCGGTCTGCCCGAGATGCGCCTGGATCTTTCGGATCTTCCCCTTCCGGCGCATCTGCCGCGCAGTCTTTCAAGCTGGCAGTTCCCCCACCGAAACGCTGACGCGTACCTCCGCGACGCCACCTACGACGGTGAGGACTTCGTCCGCTCGCCCATCGGAAAGAGCCTGCTCGCGGCGACGCCGGACGCCGCCAGCGCTCTAATTGCCTGGTTCCCGCAGGCGCTCCTCTTCGGGTTCTGGCAGTCACATCTCGGCAAGAAGCAGGCCAACACAAAGCATGCCCGCGCCTGGGTATCGGAGATCATCGGGTGGCGCCCCGCAGCGACGGGCACTCGCGTGCTCGGCCTGAAGGGTGATCCGCTCAATCTCAACACCGACGAGTTCATGACCTTCAACCCAGGCGACCAGCAACAGTGGGAGCTCGGGAGAGCGTCCGCCCGGGACGAGACCAAGAAGTCCGATCGGCTCTCGGAAATCGGTCACGGACAGGTGCCGTTCATGCGGGAGGCTGACGCCTCCCCTGCTGGCGTGTCCTTCTCACGCATCAGCCAGACCGCCACCATCTCCTTTGCCCAGCTTCGGCGGGTGAGCCTCGGAGGCCCTGCGGGACCAGCCGCCGATGCCGCCGCACGTGCGCTGCTCGCCGGGATCGGCCTCTTCGCGCACGTCTTCGCGTTTGGCGGCGCCTTCGAACTGCGCTCGGTTGCCGACCTGCGTCTCGCGTCACGCCAAGTGGCGCTGCTCGGCCCCGGGCCGTCGGCCGACGAGCCGATCGAGTTGCCCGACCAGGACGGAGCCGTCTCACTGCTCAACACTCTGAGGGAGCAAGCCGCATCCAGAGGCGTCCCGCTCGACGGATGGGGCGTGGCGCCGCTGATGCTGGCGCCAAGAGACAACCTGGCGGCGGCGATCCGGGCGACCTGGAGCGTCAGCTGATGCTCGCCATCACGGCCGAGCTGTTGCATGGAACGTACCGGGCGGACCCCGAGGGACTCGCCCACACGGGCCACCTCGAGCTGGGTGAGTGGCCGCCGGCCCCCCTGCGTCTCCTCGCCGCGCTGGTGGCGGCCGACGGCACTGGGAGGGAATGCCGTCACACCGACGGGACGGAGCTTTTCTTCCTCGAGGGCTGTGAGCCACCGACGATCTATGCGAGCGCGCCCGACCGGGTCTGGCACCAGCGGTTGCAGCCGAGGTACGTGGCGAAGGCACAGCCTGGCTTCGCAAGGGACAAGCCGACCGGTCCCGAGATCGCCCACCATGCCGAGTACGTCGGACGGAAGGGCGCCGAGATCCGTCCGGGCGTCAGAGTGGCGCCGGCCTCTCCCCGTGTGGTCTACGTGTGGAATGTCGAGGCGCCACCTGCCGTTTTCCGAGGGCTCGCGACGCGGGCGGCGCGTGTGGGCTATCTGGGCTGCGCCGACTCCCCGGTGAAGCTGACCGTCTCGAGCGCTCTGCCCGCAGACGCCCCTGGAGCCTTCGTCCCCGACCAGGCGGGGACCATGACGATCGCCGTGCCGCGTGCCGGTGTGGTGTCGGCGATGGTCGCGCACTGCGAACATTGGCGGGAGATGGGCCCGTCGGTCCACCGCTCCCAGGCGATCGCACTACGCAACTTCGTCCGCTACCGCCCGCCGGGCATGGCAGCAGCGTCAGCTCCCGAGCTGGAGCCGCTCATCCTGTGGATGGTGCTCGAGCCTGCCGTGTCGGGCCGGAGGGTCGCCTCGGTGGCCGCGGCTTTCAAGGCGGCAGTGCTCGATCACTACCAGCGCCACGTCGGCGACCCTCCCCCGGTGCTCCACGGTCACGGCTTCGGTTCTGAGGACTACGAACTGGCGCGGTACCTCGCGCTGCCGGACGTCGGGGGTGAGCGGTCGCGAGGACGCATCCACGGCCTCGCGCTGTGGTTGCCCCCAGAGAGCGCCGACTCGCTCCTCGAGGAGTGTCGCCTTGCTCTGCGAAACCTCCGGACGTTGGTCGGGCCAGGGTTCTCGGCGACCTGTCGCCTGTGGGCGGGAGAGGAGCGGCCGTGGGCTTCCACTCCGCGGCGATGGCAGGGACCCTCGAGGAGGTGGGCGACCGCCTTTCCTGCCGTCTACGAGCGCCGGAAGCGGCAGCTCGATCTCGAGACCGTTGCGACCTGGTGCGCCCATGCCGGGCTCCCGGCGCCGACAGCGTTTCGCGCCTCGAGGGCGCCATTGCTCCGCGGTGGTGTGGATCTCGTACCCGCAGAGGTCAACCGTCCTGGGCGGGAGGCCAAGCCCTATTCCCATCTCGAACTCCTCTTCGACGAGCCCGTGGGCGGACCAGTCGTGATCGGCGGAGCCCGCCAGCGGGGTCTTGGGCTCTGCGCTCCCGTCGCGCAAGGTGGTGGCTGAGATGGTCGGGGCACCATCGTTCGAGCGCTTCTACCGGGCAGCCAACGCCGGGCGGTCACCGTTTCCCTGGCAGGCGCGCCTGGCTGAGCGCCTTCGCCGTGGAGAGGGGTGGCCGTCTGAGATCGGGGTGCCGACCGGCCTCGGCAAGACCTCCTGCATCGACGTCGCGATCTGGTGGCTCACCTACGAGGCCGACCGGGACCCGAAGGAGCGGACTGCACCGACGAGGATCTGGTGGCTCGTCAACCGGCGCCTGCTCGTCGACGCTGCGACTGAGCACGCCGAAGAGCTGCAACGGCTGCTCCTCGATCCCGACGGGGCACTCGCCTCCACGAGGGCGGGCGAGGCCGAGCACGAGCGCGCCGTGCTGAGCGCGGTGGCGACGCGGCTCCGTGCGGTCTCTGCAAGACCGGACGCTCCTCCGCTCGAGGTCGTCCGCCTGCGCGGCGGTGTCGCCGCAGCACGGCCGACCGATCCTTCGCAACCGGCGATCTTGCTGTCGACCGTCCCGATGTACGGGTCGCGACTGCTGTTCCGCGGCTACGGCGTGTCGCGCTCGATGCGGCCGGTGGATGCCGCGCTGGCCGGGACAGACTCGCTCGTGCTCGTCGACGAAGCCCATCTCGCACATCATCTGATGCACCTGTTCGCGCCGCTCGGGGAGTGCGATCGCCCGGAGGCGCAGGTGCTCCCGGCCGCACGCACCCGACCCGTGGTGGTGTCGCTGACCGCGACGGGGGGCGACGACATCAGCGATCGATTCGATCTCGACGCGGACGACTTCGCTCATCCGACCGTGCACGAGCGCCTGCACGCGAGCAAGCTCGTCACCATCGACGAGCTGGCACCCGGTGCCGACACGGCGAAGGCGCTCGCCGGCGCGGCGTGCGAGCTGCTTGCCGGCAAGCTCAGGCCTTCGACCTGCGTCGTCTTTGCCAACACCCCGGCGGTGGCGCGTCAGGTCTTCCGGGAGATGTCGAAGCTGGCCGGTCGTCAAGGTCTTGTCGTAGAGGTCCTGCTTCTCACCGGGCGAAGCCGCGATCGAGAGAGCAAAGCGACGCGAGAGCAGATCCTCGACCCGGTGCGCGGCGCACCAGCCGGCCGGGCTGCCGAGGCTCCTCGAGAACGCCACTTCGTCGTCGTGGCGACGCAGACGCTCGAGGTCGGTGCAGATCTCGACTTCGACCTGCTCGTCACCGAGGCATGCGGAGTCCGCTCGCTCACCCAGCGGCTCGGCCGTCTCAACCGCCTCGGCCGGAGGACCGTGGCGTGCGCCCGCTACGTCCACATCCCGCCGAAGGCGCGTTCCGCCGGGGCATCCGGCTGGCCTGTCTACGGCGAAGAGCCCTTGAGTCTCCTCGAGCGACTTCGGCACCACGCTGTCGACGGAGTAGTCGACCTTTGCCCTGAGCGCGTCTCGGAGGTCCTTGGACCACCGGGAGACGATCCTGGGCGCGCCCCAGAGGTGCTACCCGCGCTCCTCGCAGAGTGGGCAAAGAGCTCACAGCCGCCGGCGGGAGAGGCACCCGTCGAGCCGTTCTTCTCGGGACTTGCCGCTCCTGAACTCGTCGTGAGCGTCGCATGGCGGGCGTACCTTCCCGGCCCCGACATGGTGCTCTGGCCGCGTCTTCGCGAGGAGGAGGCCATAGACCTTCCCCTCGGCGACGAGCTGCGGGATGCGATCTCGGGACTCGGAGAGGTCCACCGCCTGAGAGGCGACCGGGTTTCGCTGGAGCTCATCGATCCAGCCCGGCTCCGTCCCGGCGACACCTTGCTGCTCCCAACGAGCGCCGGCCTGCTCGACGAGTACGGCTGGGATCCAGCAGCACGGGCGCCGGTTGTAGACGTCTCGGTCCTAAGAGAGGGCCTCCCGCTCGACGCAGAGGCGATTCGACGGATCTCGGGAGAGTCGCTCGCCTCCCTCGTCAGCGGGATCGTCGAGCCGTCCGACGAAGACGATTCGCCCGTTGAGCATCGGGTGGAGGAGCTGCTGTCGCGCCTTGTCGAGGCGGAGCCCCACGGTCTCACCTGCAGCGAGTGGCAGGACTTCCTGGCATCGCTCTCGCGCCGGCCGGACGCGCCGGGGAACGAGGTACCTCGCCTCCGCAGGGGCCGCGACTCCGAGCCGCTTCTCGACGAGCTGGACGAGCTCTCGCTTCTGAGCGAGACAGCCGTGGCCCTCGAGGCGCACTGCGAAGGCGTCGGCACCCGTGCGGCCGCCGTCGCCCGCAAGATCGGTGTGTCGCCCGACCTCGTTCACGTCGTCGCCACCGCCGGCCGCTTCCACGATGTCGGCAAGGCCGACGAACGATTCCAGCAGTGGCTCGACCCCTATGGCGAGGCAGATGGTCTTGTGGCCAAGTCGAAGCGACCGCGCAGTGCGTGGGTCCGCGACCGTATGGCGGCCGGGTGGCCCGAGGGTGGGCGGCATGAGGCTCTCTCGAGCCGTCTCGTGCGCGTCTGGCTCGACGAGTTCCAGCAGGCCGATGAAAGACTGAAGGGCCCGGCGGCCGACCTTCTCCTCCACCTCGTCATCTCTCATCACGGGTGGGGCCGCCCACTCATCATTCCGGTCGGAGACGGGGGTGGTGGCGAGGCAGCCTTTGAGCTTGAGGGGATCGCCCTCAGGGCGAACGCTGACCTCGAGACGATCGACTGGGAGCAGCCGGGACGATTCCACCGGCTCTGCGAGCGCTACGGGCACTGGGGCCTCGCCTTCCTCGAAGCAGTCGTGCGACAGTCGGACCACGCCGTCTCGGCGGGCGGCTGGGCGGGCGAGACGGAGGTGGTGTGATGGCGGCACGTGGCTGTCCGGGACTTGCTGCCGACTGGCTGAACGGCTGGCTGGCGGCTGTCGGTGCGACCGTGCTGGTACCGCAGATGAGACTCGCCTGGAGCCCACATCTGCTACCACACGCTGTGCTGGACGTGCCGGGCGACGACGATCCGGCCGACCATCTCGCGGCTTTGCTCCCGAGCATCGTCGATCTCGAGTCGTGGCCGATCGCCCGCCAGCTCGACGGCCATGCCGAGCTCCAATGGAACGTCGAGGTCGCCACGTTTCGGGACCGCGCGGCATTCGCCCGACACTCGACGGCCCCGTGGACGCTGAGCGCCATCTACACCGATCTGAGCTGGGACCGAGAGAAACGAGCCCACGTGATCGGAAGAGGACAGTTCGCGACCCCGATGCCCGGCCGAGTCAACACGATCGGCGACCGGCTCCGCAAGCTGATCCCGGCGGCACGAGAAGTGGACCTGCGAGCAAGCCTCGAGGGGAGAGGCGCTCGAGTCGCCAACAACGGCCTCGGCTTCGACGTCGGTCGCGTCGGATCGCTGGCAGACGAGACCGAGATGTTGGTCGACCCCGTTATCGAGCTCCTCGCCTTCTATGCGCTGGCACTCTTTCCGGTGAGGGGCGACGGCCGGAGTGACGCTCGCCAGCGCGGGTGGACGGGACGCCGCGGGGAGCCCGGCACGTTCCGGTGGCCGACGTGGACCGACGCGCTTGACGCCATGGCGATCGACGCGCTCCTTGACTGCACAGGGCCCGCGGCGCAGTGGCTGGGCGTCACGGGGTGGTGGCAGGTGGTGCCCTTCGATCGGCGAGGCCAGAGCGACGTGACCCGTGCCTACGGCTCGATGCGGAGCGCCCCATGACCGGGAGCGACGAGACGGTCGTCCCTATCTCCGCCATCGAGCACCACGAGTACTGCCCTCGCCAGTGCGCGCTGATCCTCGTCGACGGGCTTTGGGAGGAGAATCCCCACACCATCGCCGGTGGCCGGGCCCACCGGCGCGTCGACAGCGGAGCGAGCCGGCGCGAGCGCGGCCGGCTCGTCTTGCGGGCGATCCCCCTCTGGTCAGAGAGCCTCGGTCTGTCTGGGCGCGCGGACACCGTCGAGCTCGAGCCCGACGGGCGCGTCACCCCCGTCGAGCACAAAAGCGGTGTGCGCCACGGCCGGACGGCCGACCTTCAGCTTTGCGCCGAGGCCCTCTGTCTCGAGGAGATGCTGAAGGTCGAGATCTCCGAGGGGTACATCTGGTACGGAGCCTGGCGACGGCGATGGCCCGTCGCCATCGACGAGGAGCTCAGGCGGTCGACCCTCGCAGCAATCGCGGCCATCCGCTCCCTGCTGGTCGGAGATGTCCTGCCAGCGGCTCCTGCAGATGAACGCTGCCGGACATGCCAGCTGGAGCCGCACTGTCTTCCCGACGTGGTCACCGCGCCGGGGCGGATCACTTCGTACGTCGAGGAGGAGGTTCTGGGATGCGTTACCTGAGTACCGTCTACCTCGCAGGCTACGGGGGAAAGCTCACCCGGGCAAAGGGCTCGCTCGTCTTCGCTCGTGACGGCCTCAAGCAGCGCATCCCCCTCGACGGGATCGACGCGATCGTGATCCTTGGAGCGGCCGAGGTCACGGTGGACGCACTGGCAGCTTGCGCGAACGAGGGCGTCCGCGTGGCCGCCCTCAAGCGGAGCGGTGCACTTCGCTTCAGCGTGCAGCCGCCGCAGGGAGGAAACGTCCAGCTCCGCGTGGCGCAGGCCGAGGCAGCGCTCGATGAGAGCCGCACGCTCCAGCTCGCAAAGACCTTCGTAGCCGCGAAGCTCCAGAGTTGCAGGCGGGTCGTCCTCCGCTGGGCACGAGACGAGCCTCTGAGAGCTTCCTCGTTCCTCACCGAGTGGTCCGACACGATTGCCCGAAGACTCGAGCGCTTGCCGAGCGCGGCGACGGGCGACCAAGTGCGCGGGATCGAGGGCGACGCCGCGCGTGCCTACTTCGCCGCGATGGGTCACGTGCTTTCGGACGGGCCATTTCCCTTCCTGGCACGCAATCGACGCCCCCCGCGAGACCCGGTGAACGCCATGCTCGGCTTTTGCTACGGGCTGCTTGTGACCGAAGTCGAGGGTGCTGTGCAGGCAGCCGGGCTGGACCACCAGGTGGGTTTCCTCCACCGCGCGCGCTCGGGCCGTCCGTCCCTGGCCCTCGACATGACAGAGGAGCTACGCCCTCTCGCCGACCGCTTCGTCGTGCGGTTGCTGCGACGCCGAGAGCTGTCTCCGACGGACTTCGTCGTCACGCCAGGTGGCGCGTGCTTCCTCGGCGACGATGCCCGATCGAGGGTTATCCGGTACTGGGAGCACGACAAGGCGGTACTCGTCCCCCACGCAGTGATGCGACGCCCCGTGGAGCGTTGGACCTTGCCGACGGTTCAAGCGACGCTCCTCGCCCGGCATCTACGAAGGGATCTTCCTGCCTACCCACCCTTCGTCTTGGCGGCCTAGATGGATGTACTCATCGCCTACGACATCGCTGACACGGCCGGCGACGGGGCGAGGCGCCTCCGCCACGTCGCCGAGGTCTGTCTCACCTACGGCCAACGCGTGCAGTTCAGCATGTTCGAGTGCCGGGTCAGCCCGACCCGATTGCAACGGCTCATCGGACAGCTCGAAGACGTCATCGACCCCACCCTCGACAGCGTCATGATCTACCGCTTCCCGGGCACGATCGCGCGGTCCCGGCAACGGCTCGGCACCGAGGTCATCCACGAGCTCGACGAGCCATGGATCCTCTGACTGCGAACCCCCGGTGATCCTTGACAACTGAAGACATGCGAGACCAGTCTGGCAGCGAACGACCACAGGAAGTGGTCGACAATGCCGTGCATCCTCTAGCCACGCGCTCACAGTGGCGGGAGGAGTGTCGCCGGGACCTCGGTCCCGGCCCTCATAGAGCGTAGTGCAGGGGAGGGACGGAGCTGGGGGTGGGCGGTGTCTCCGGGAACACGGGCCCGG
>JAJZZB010000132.1 GCA_021797795.1 Actinomycetes bacterium
GAGCTCGGCCTGCTGGCCGAGCTCGCCGTACGCCACCGCCTCGTCACCCTCACCGGCGTCGGCGGCGTCGGCAAGACGAGGCTGGCGGTCGAGGCCGTCTCGCGCCTCGGGGGCCGCCTCGGGCTCACCGAGGCCGTCTTCGTCGATGCCACGCCCGCAGCCGGCCTCGACGGCCTCCTGTCGGGGTTCTCCTCGGCGCTCGGCAACAACGCCGTCGCCGCCGGAGTCGCCCAGCTCTGCGCCGAGCTGGCCGGCCGGCCGGCACTCGTGCTCATCGACCGGGCCGAGCATGTCCTCGAGCCACTGTCGCGGCTCCTCGTCGAGCTCTCGGCCCGCTGCTCGGAGCTCCGGGTGCTCGTCACGAGCCGCCAGCCGGTCGGCCTCGCGATCGAGCACGCCTTCGAGGTCCCACCCATGAGCCTCGCCCCGCCGACCGGCGAGGGTGGCGACGCAGTCGAGCTCTTCGCCGAGCGGACGCGGCGGCTCCCGTCGGCAGATGCCCCCTCGCCGGGCTGGAGGGCGACGGTGGCCTCGCTCTGCCGCCAGCTCGACGGCCTCCCCCTCGCCATCGAGGTCGTGGCCGGCATGTCGGAGTCGCTCACGCTCCCGGACCTCGCTGAGAGGATAGGCGGGACACTGCGTCTCGAGGCGCCCCAGCGCTGGAGCGACGACCGGGTCCACCGCACTCTCGCAGCTGCCATGGCCTGGAGCTACGACCTGCTCGAGCCGGACGAGCAGGCGCTCTTCCGGGCGCTCGGGGTCTTCCCGGCCGCCTTCGACCTGGCGGCGGCCGAGAAGGTGGCCGCCGGTGCCGGCCTCGCCGGCTCGAGGGTCCCGCTGCTCCTCGCCCACCTCGTCGACCGCTCCCTCGTCCCGCGCCCGCGACACGGCGCCCCCCGCCCCTACCGGATGCTCGAGACGGTCTCGTTGTTCGCCAGCGAGCGGCTCCGGGCAGCGGAGGACGAGCACCGGGCCGTCTCCGAGCTCCACGCCCGCCTGTGCCTCGACGTGGCGGCGGAGGCGGGGCCCGGCCTCGTCGGTCCGCGGCCGGCCGAGTGGCTGGGCCGCGTCGACGAGCTCGAGGCCGACCTGCGGGCGGCGGTGGCCTGGTGGCGCCGGGAGGGAGCGCCGGGCGAGGCCTGCCGGATCGGCCTCGTCCTCGGCACCCACCACCTCTACCGCTTCCGGCTGCAGGAGGGCCGGGCGCTCGTGGCGGAGCTGGTCGAGACCGAGCCCTTCGCCCCGCCGGCAGAGCGCTGCCAGGGTTGGTGGCTGCTCGCCTCCCTCGAAGTCATGGCCGACGACTTCGAGGCGGCGGCCCGCCACTGCGAGGCGGGCATCGCGCTGGCGCGAGAGACCGGCTGCGAGCGGGAGCTCGGCGCCCTCCTCGCCCGCCGGGCCGAGGTCTTCCGCAACCGGGAGCGGGACACCCCCGCCAGCCGCCGCCTCCTCGAGGAGGCTGCGGGCCTGGCCGCCCGGCTGGAAGACCTGCGGGTCGAGGCCGAGGTGCTCCGGATGGTCACCATGCTCGACTGGGACGCCGGCCATCTCGAGGCGGCCCTCACCGCCGCGCAGCGCTGGCGGGCGATCGGGCTCCGTCTCGGCGACCCGCGGACGGCGGCCGACGCCACCACCCAGCTCGGGGGCATCGCGGTCGCGCTCGGGCGCTACGAGGAGGGTGAGCGCTGGTACCGGGAGGTGGCCGGCTTCTTCGCCGAGACCGGCGATCCCCTCGAGGTGGCCTACTCCGTCTACTGCCGGGCGAGGGCGGTCCACCAGGAGGGGCGTTACGAGGCGGCCGCCGAGCTGGCGGCCGAGGCGCTCGCGCTGTTCGAGCGGATCGGGGACGCCTGGGGCCGCTCGATCAGCCACCGCGCTGCCGGGCAGGCTGCCCACGCCCTCGGGCGGCTCCGCCAAGCCGAGGAGCACCTGCTCGTCGCCCTCGACCTCGGCCGCTCGCTCGGCTATCCCGACGACCTCGCCGCCACCATGGCGGCGCTCGGGGCGCTCGTCCTCGACACCGGCGACCCGGCCCGGGCCGAGCAGCTGGCGAACGAGGGCCTGGCGACGCTCGACCCGTCGACCCCGAGCCGCCACCGCGGGCCGCTTCGCATCCTCACGGCCCTGGCGGCGCTCCGGTCGGGCGACCTCGCCCGTGCCCGGACGCGCCTTGCGGCGGCCGAGGCCGAGTGCGAGCGCTCCGGCTGGGCGGCCGCCAGGGAACAGCTCGAATCCGCCCGCAAGGAGGTCGAGTCTGCCGAGATGGCGGTGGTCGACGGCGGCGAGGAGGGCCGCTCGCTGCTCGGCTGAGGGTCGGGACGCGCCCGCCACCGGCCGGGGCCCTTCCGGCCGGCGGCGGGAGGCCCCCTCAGGCCACCGAGATCCCCACCACCGAACCGGCGAAGTGCTTGCCCGCGAGCGAGCCGTGCACCTTGGCGTCGAAGCCGTAGACGTTCCCCTTCGAGGTCGCGAGGTAGTAGCCGCCCCAGGCCGTCACGGTGATCCCCACCACCGGAGCCGGCAGCTTCTTGCCCGCGAGCGAGCCGTGCACCTTGGCGTCGAAGCCGTAGACGTTCCCCTTGGAGGTGACGAGGTAGTACCCGCCGCCGCGGGTCACGCCCATCCCGACCACCGGGGCGGGGAGCCGTTTGCCGGCCATGGAGCCGTGCGTCCTGGCGCCGTCGAAGCCGTAGACCGCCCCGGCCGAGGTGGCGAGGTAGTAGCCGCCGTGCGGGGAGAGGGTGATCGCCACGACCGAGCCCTTGAACCGCCTGCCCGCCAGCGAGCCGTGCACCGTGGCGCCGTTGAAGCCGTAGACGTTGCCCTTGGCGCCGGCGAGGTAGTAGCCGCCGCCCGGGGTGACGGCGATCCCGACGATCGGGGCCGGCAGCCTCTTGCCCGCCAGCGAGCCGTGCACCTTGGCATCGAAGCCGTAGACGTTCCCCTTGGAGGTGGCGAGGTAGTAGCCCCCCTCGAGCGTCACGCCCATCCCGACGACCGGGGCGGGGAGGCGCTTGTGGAGCATGGAGCCGTGCCCCTTCGCCCCGTCGTAGGCGTAGACGCCGCCGGCCGAGGTGACGAGGAAGTAGCCGGGACGGGCGACGACGTCGACCCGTCGCACCGGTGAGGTCGATCCGGCGAGGGTGGCGGTCCCGAGGTAGCGGGCGACGACCGAGCTGGTGCCGAGGACGACCATCCTCGTGCGGCAGCTCGCCGACCCCGAGCGGACGGCGACCGAGCCACAGCCGGCGACCGTCGTGCCGTTCTCGAGGAAGGCGACGTCGCCGCCCACCGGTGTCGAGCCGGGGGAGAGGACCGAGACGTGGGCGGTGAAGGTGTCGTCGTTCCCCTGCAGCACCTTGTAGGAGGACGCCGAGAGCGAGACGGCGCTCGCCGCCTTCGCGACGCTGAGCGAGAGCACCCCGTTCGAGGAGGCGACCTCAGCCACCGACGAGGTGAAGGAAGCCCCGATCGAGAGTGACCCGGCGACCGAGAAGGAGGTGGGACAGGTCGCCTCGTAGGGGGCGCTCGCCGACAGCACGACGGCCGAGCAGCCGGCGATCGTCCCCGACGGGGTCGAGAAGGCGACCGTGCCGGCCGGGGCCGGGCCGCCGCTCGAGGGGGAGACGGTCGCCGTCAGCGTGTCGGCCTCCCCGACGACGGGATCCGGCACCGAGGCGGTGAGCGAGGTGGAGCTCGAGTACGAGGCGGCGGCGTTGATCGGCAGGCCGGCCGAGGTCGAGGCCGAGTAGTCGCTCGTGCCGAGATAGGCGGCCGTGACGGTGTGGCTGCCGGCCGCGAAGGAGGTCTGGCAGGTGGCCGTGTCCGGCGAGCCGCCGCCGAGCGGCTCCGAGGAGCAGGCGGCGATCGGCGACCCGTCGAGGCTGAAGGCGACGTCGCCACCCGGCGTCCCGCCACCCGGGGCGACGGCCGCCACGGTGGCGGTCAGCGTGACCGACTGGCCGACCGACGGTGTCGTCGTCGAGGCCCCGATGCCGGTCGAGGTCTGGGCCGCCTGGACGGCGAGCGTCGACGCGGCCGACGAGGGTGTCTCGGTCGCCCCGGGAGTGGGCGTGAAGGCGGCCCCGAGGTCGTGCACACCGGCGTTGGCGAAGGAGGCGGCGCACTCCGCCGTGTACGGGCTCGTACCCGAGAGCGGGACGTTCGTGCACCCGGCGATCGGGTTGGCGCCGTTTGTGAACTCGACCGTCCCACTCGGCACGACGGCAGTCGGCGAGTCGCTCACAGTTGCCGTCAGCGTCGTCGGCTGGCCGACGACCGGACTCGCCGGCGACGAGGACAGCGAGGTGGCGGAGGTCGGCTGGGGGACGACGGTCGCCACGAGTGTGCCGGCGGCGTCGTCGTAGGTGATCTGGAAGTACGGCGCGCTGGCACCGCTCGTGCCACAGCTCGGGGACTGGTCAGGCCCGCTCGCGACGACGCCGCCGTCGGGCACCGTCGCCCCGTTGGAGGCGACCTCGCCGTTCAGGCTGGCGGCGCTCACGAGGGTGAACGCGGTGCCGTCCGCCAGGTTGCAGTCCGCCTGGAGCACGAGGGTGATCCCGTTCAGAGCGACGCCCCCCGACGCCGTCACCTGGGGGTAGTCGGTGCCGGCAACCGGCGTGCCGCTGCCCGCCGAGAGGCCGTCGGCGCTGAGGACCGAGCTCTGGTCGACAGTGAGCGTCCCCGAGATCGCCGTCGTCCCCTCCGGGCTCGTCCCGTTCCCGTCGAACAGGTACGCCCCGCTCACCGACAGCGGGCCGAAGGCGGGAGCGCCCACACTGCCGAGACCGATGTCGGCGACCTGCATAGAGCCGCCGCTCGGGAAGCTGAGCGACGTACCGGAGGCGAGGAAGGTGGCTCCGTTGGAGACGCTGGCGCTGCCGACATCGGCGCTGTCGGCGCCGCTGATGCCGAGCGAGGCTACGCCGACGGACGTGGCGATGTTGATGTCGGCCGAGCCCGACTCCGAGATGGTGAGCGAGCCGGGGCCGGAGACGGATGCCGCCAGGTAGAGCCCGGCTTGGACTCCGCCCCCGTCGACGGTCCAGGCCTCGGGCACGGTGAGCGTCACCGGCAAGTCGAGGTAGGCGAGGAAGGGGTTGGTGGATCCCGAGCCGGTCGTCGAGACGGAGAGGCCCCCGAGGGAGATGCCGTTGCCGGACAGGGAGTACCCACCGGCGTTGCTGGCGGCGCTGTCGGTGATCGACAGGTTGGCGACGTCGAGCGAGGCGAGGTCGTTGTTCGAGGCGCCGCAGCCGACGATCGACCGGGTGCAGCTGAGCGCCGGGAAGACGAGGTCGACCGTCGAGCCGCTCGCCGGTGCCGCGCCGCCCTGCCAGTTGGCGCCGTCGGACCAGTTGTCGTTCGGGGTCGAGGCGGTCGCGTCGGCGCCCGTCCAGGTGAAGCTCGGGACGGTGCCGGACGCCGTCGCACCCGACGGGGCGACCCCGTCCGGTGCCGTGGACGTCGCTGCGGCGCCGGCGCCGGCGACTCGGGTGACGGGCAGGTCGACACGGCGACCTCCCGAGACGACCGGCATCGTCGTGACGACGAGGTGCGGGCGGGAGGCGACCGTCCCAGCGGGCGAGACCCGGGCTGTCACGACGCCCCCCGGCACGGCCCCGTACCGGCTCGACGCTCCTGCCGCCCCGGCGAGACCGGGGGCGGCGAGGACGGTTCCGATCGCGAGCGTCAGGGCTCCGACGAGGGCCCTCGCGGATCGTGGCATGTGTCCCCCTCCTTGTTCGCTCGCTGACCAGCGGCGCGCGTCGACAAGGTAGGAAGTGCCGCTAAAGGTTCGCTTAAGGCCCTGCTCGCGCCCGGCGCGAGGCCGTCGGCATCGTGGCCTGCAGCCGGCGCGCCAGCGGCTCCGCCGCCTGGTGGTCCGGCCTGCGTACCATCGGAGAGGTGAGACCTGCCGCCAGAAGGCACGGACGTCGTGGCGACACCGGCTGGGTGAGCGGCGTGGCGCTGCTCGTCGCCGTCATGGCCCTCGTCGTGGTGACCGTGGCGCTCGTCCGCTCGCATCGAAGCGACGTCGCCGCCCCTGCCGAGCGGTCGCTCGCCCTCCACCGGCCGGCCGTCCCCGGCGGAGTGGCCGTCGACCCTTCCCGCTTCTCGGCCGGCTCGTGCATGGAGTACCCACCGACCCACGGCCAGCGCCACGAAGTCGTCTTCCTCGACGCCGGCCACGGCGGTGTCGACCCGGGCGCGGTCGGCCGGACGGCGGCCGGGAAGACGGTCTACGAGGCGGACCTGACCCTCCCCGTCGAGCTCGACACCATGGCCCGGCTGCGGGCGGACGGCTTCACCGTCGTCGTCTCGAGGACGAGGGCCTCGACGGTCATGAAGCTGCGGGCGCACGACCTCGTCGACAAGACGCTCACCCTGGAGGCGGCGCACGAGGAGGTGGCGCTGCGCGACGTCTGCGCCAACGAGGCGAAGGCGAACGCTCTCGTCGGCATCTACTTCGACGCCAGCACCTCTCAGCTCGCGGCCGGCAGCTTGACGCTCTACGACCCCGGCCGGTCCTTCTCGAGCGAGAACCTCGCCCTCGCCAACTCGGTTCAGACAGCCGCTCTGGCGGCCATGAACGCCCACGGCTGGGGGATCCCGAACGACGGGGTGAGGAGCGACGTCGGCATGGGGTCGAGCAACGGCAACCCCGCCAGCGGGGGGCTGGCCGCCGAGGCGCTCGCCTACGGGCGCGTCATGCTGATCGGCCCGGCGATGAAGGGCTATTTCTCGACCCCGAGCACGATGCCCGGCGCCCTCATCGAACCGCTCTTCGTGACGGATCCCTTCGAGGCCTCCATCGCCGCCAGCACGCTCGGCCAGCACGTGCTGGCGCAGGGCATCGCCGCCGGCATCGAGCGCTACTTCGCCAGGCCGGCGCGATAGCCGGTCGTGCGGCGGTAGCGCGACCGGGGATGGGGACGTCCCCACCCCACCGGGGCGGCCACGGGTGGCGCCACCGGTAGGCGGACGGGGAGGAGGGACAGGCACCTTCGTCCCATGCCCCGGCTGCCCCTCGCCCGCCTCCTCCTCGCGCTGGTCCTGGCCGTCCTCCTCGCCGGCTGCGCGAGGGGCATCAAGGAGGCGGCCTCGGGCGGCCGGGGCGTCCCGACGACCCGGGCCGGTGTCGGCTCCCGGGCGACGAGTACGCCACCGACCGCCGTCCACCGCAGGTCGCCCGAGAGCCCGGCCCGCCAGGTGGCAGCGGCCTGGCTCGGCTCCGTCCGCGCCTTCTACCTCGCCGGCGAGCGGGAGGACCCGACCTACCGGCCGCTCGTCTCGAGCTTCGTCGGGGGCTCCCCGGCGCTCGAGCAGACGCTCTCCTGGCTGACGCTTCTCGAGGACGCCGGCGTCGTCGCCCCGGGGCGCTTTCGTGTCGGCGCCGTCCACCTCGTCCACCTCGGGGCCTCGCGCGCCACCCTCACCGGTTGCAGCTGGGACACCGGCAGCGTCTACAAGGCGACGGGCGCCCCCGCCCCCGCCTCGCTCGGAGGCGGCGCCGGCCTCACCGCCTCGGTGGCGGTGCTCCGGCGCGTCGATCGCACCTGGCTCGTCTGGTCAGACCGGACCTCGCCCGTCTCCTCTCCTTCGACGAAAGGCCCCTGCCATGGCTTCTAAGAGGATCCTCGGTCCCACTCTCGGCCTCGTGGCCGCCGCCGGCTCGCTCCTTTTCGCCCCGTCGCCGGCCCGGGCCGGTTTCGGGGGAGGCTACGGCGACCACGGGAGCGGCATCTGGGCGAGCGCCTGGTGGGCCGGCAACCCGGAGGGTCCCGGTCCCTACACCGGGCCGCAGGCCGAGGCGGCGGACCTGTGCGCCTGGCACGACGTCGGCGGCACCGTCGCCGACCTCGGCGAGGCGCTCGGAGGGCTCGGCCTCCCGCAGTCGTTCTGGACGGTCCCCCTCGGCGGCGGCCATCCGGGGATCTGGGGCGTGCTGCGCTGGGCGACCTCGCTCGCAGGGCGCTCGAAGGCGAGTGACCACTTCGATCTCGTCGTCTGCCCGAGCCCGGCCGAGCTGCCACCGAACGGCGGCGACGCCGAGACCGACCTTCCGACCGTGAAGCTCCCCGACGGGTCGCGGGGCTGGGCCTGGATCCTCTGGGACACGGTCCCCGACCCGCCGGCGGGCGCCCTCCCGCCCGTCGTCGACCAAGCCCTCTCGAGGGTGCAGCTTCCGGCGCCGTCCCTCTCGACGTCGCCTTCGGTGGTGAGGGGCGTCCGCCACGCAACCCTCGTCAACCTGCCCACGTGGCTGTGGGTCTCCCCCTCGATCTGGCACACCTACACCGCCACCGCCACGGCCGGCCCGGTCGTCGCCACGGTGTGGGCCGAGCCGGTGAGCGTCACCTGGAGCGCCTCGTGGAACTTCCCCGTTCCCTCTTCCGACCCCGAGGGCGGCACCACCTTCGGCCCCGAGCGCCTCGAGGTGACCTGCGACGGTCCGGGCGTCGCCTACCGGCCGTCCGACGGCGGGGCGGCGGCCCCCGGCGCCTGCGAGGCCGTCTTCGCCCAGTCGAGCCTCGGCACCTGGCAGGAGCTCCGGGCAGACCTCACCTGGGTGGTGCGCTGGGCCCTTTCGGACACCGCCGGCGTCGTCGGAGGCGAGGGACTCCTCCCCTCGCTCACGACCTCTGGCGGGAGCTCGCTCAGGGTGATGCAGGTCGAGTCGGTCGTCACCAGCGGGTGACGGCCGAGGCCCGGGCGGCGGCGGGCGACCCCGGCCCGTCTGGCGGGTCGCCGGGATCCACCACGACGCGACAGCCCTTTCGTATGGTGGAGAACGTGGTCGACGTCTCCTCTGCCCGACTCGGGCTCACCAAGCGCACCGCCCTACGGACGAACAAGGACAAGGCGGAGCAGGCGCTCGGTCGCTTCGCCAGGGTCGAGAGCTGGAACGGCATCTCGGCGGG
>JAJZZB010000133.1 GCA_021797795.1 Actinomycetes bacterium
GTTCAGTCTCTCGAAGGAGGAGCTACAAAGCCTCCGCACGCGAGGCGGTCAGCCGGCCCCCACCCGCTCAATCTGCCGATCAGGTTTGACGCCCACGCCGGAGCGCCGTGCGGCGTGAGGTGCCCGGTTCGTGCCGGGCCTGCCCCGGTGTCATCCCGATCTCGGTGCGGGCAACTGCCGGGATTCTGGATGTTCCACGTGAAACATTGCGCATCGGTCTCCCTGGTTCGGGGTCCTGGTCGCGTATACACTCCCGGACGGCAGCCGGCTCTTCTTTTGCTGCCGCCCCGCGCAGGCGTGGCGATGCGTGCCGCCTCCGACTCCTGTGGGAGATCTATGACTGACCACTCGGACATTGCCGCCTCGTCCCAGCCGGCTCCCGTCGTCTCACCCGATCGCCCTGAAGCACCGGTCTGGTCGAGCTCCCCTTCCCCCGTCGAGGAGCAGGCCGTGACCTCGTCGCGGGTCTTGGCGGTGGCGAATCAGAAGGGGGGCGTCGGCAAGACCACCACGGCGGTCAATCTCGGTGCCGCCCTGGCCGACCTCGGATACCGGGTCCTCATCATCGATCTCGATCCTCAAGGCAACGCGAGCACGGGGCTCGGCATCGACCCCCGCAACTTCGATGCATCCATGTACGACGTCCTGCTGCACGACGTTCCCCTCGAGGACTGCATCGAACCGACGAGCATCAAGAACCTCTTCTTGGCTCCCTCGACCCTCGATCTGGCCGGTGCCGAGATCGAGCTGGTCCCCGCCCTCAGCCGGGAGTTCCGGCTTCGCAGAGCGATAGAGCCTGTGAAGGACGACTTCGCCTTCGTCTTCATCGACTGCCCTCCGTCGCTCGGTCTCATCACTCTGAACGCCCTCAGCGCTGCGACCGAGGTGCTGGTGCCGATCCAGTGCGAGTACTACGCGCTGGAAGGGGTGTCGCAGCTCACGCGGAACGTCGAGCTGGTGAGGAGCAATCTGAATCCGACGCTGCGAGTGAGCACGATCGTGCTCACCATGTACGACGCCAGGACCAAGCTGGCCGACTCGGTGGTCACGGAAGTCCGCAACCACTTCGGCGATCTCGTGTGCAAGAACGTCATTCCGAGGACCGTGCGAATCTCGGAGGCGCCATCCTTCGGCGAACCGATCACCGTGCACGATCCGACTTCCAGGGGCGCCATCGCCTACAGGGAGCTGGCAAAGGAGGTCAGCGGTGACGCGTCGTAGCGGGCTCGGTAGGGGGCTTGGCGCCCTCATTCCCCAGGCGCCGGTGCAGGCCGGCGCCTCGGCGCTTCGCGAAGTGCCTCTCAGTCACATCAGGCCGAACCCCTACCAGCCGCGCAAGAACTTCGACGAGGATGCCCTGTCCTCTCTCGTCGACTCGATCAAGGCTGTGGGGATCCTGCAGCCGGTGCTGCTCCGCCAGATGGCGGAGGAAGAGTACGAGTTGATCGCCGGCGAGCGGCGATTCCGCGCAGCACATCGGGCCGGTCTGGCCGTGATCCCAGCGCTCGTCAACACCGTGGACGACGCGACCAGCCTCGAGCAGGCGCTCGTCGAGAACGTTCATCGGGAGGATCTGAACCCTCTCGACGAGGCGGGTGCCTACCAGCAGTTGATCGAAGACTTCGGCATGACCCACGACGAGGTGGGACGGAGGGTCGGCAGGAGCCGAGTGGCGATCACGAACGCGCTGAGGCTCTTCCAGTTGCCGCCGACGGTCCAGCGGCTGGTCCGGGACGGCAGGCTCAGCTCCGGTGCCGCCCGGGCGTTGTTGGCAACTCCCGACCGCGTCCTGCAGGAGAAGATCGCAAACCAAGCCGTCCGGGGGGGACTCTCCGTGCGGGCGGTCGAGAGTCTCATCCGGGAGCAGTCATCGACCGAGGAGCTCGAGGAGGTGGTGGACCAGGATGGTTCCCCCACCGAGGTTGACGAATCCGCCAACGATGGCGACCGTCCTCCTGCCCTCCGGCCGCCTGGCGTCCTCGATCTGGAGGAGCTCCTCGGCGACCACCTGAACACGAGGGTGCGCATCGACATGGGTGGGAAGCGGGGCCGGGTGATGATCGACTTTGCAACCCTCGACGATCTCGAGCGCATCTACCGAGTCATCATCGGCGAAGCGACGTAGGGCCCCTCCAAGAACAGGACGGACACTCGAAGTCCTGCCGGGCGCGTTCGGGTCGCTCGGAATCGGCTGGTTCGAGGGTCCACCGGTAGCTGCCCCGTCTGGCGAGGGCTGGAGAAGCTCGTGCTGTCCGTGCCGAGGAACCCTATGGCGGATCGGAGCGGGACAGGCGTCCGCCTCCCGTGCGGAGACACCACCCAGTCGCCCCGGCTGTGCCCTCTCAGCCGTTCCGCGAGCGACCGGGTCGGGGTCTCGTGAGCCCGAGCGGGGCCCCCGCTGGCAGCTTGCGCGCGATCGACCGTGTCGGCAATGGGGAGTCACCTCCCGGTCACGACGGCCGGCGCCCTCGGTCCGCGGCGCCTGCGGCGCTCGTCGTGCTCAGGGGACGAGGCGCACCGGCCCGAGCGCGGCCACATGTCGCCAGCTCGAATCCGAAGGCACCGCAGCCCTCATCCAGCAACAGACGCCCAGTGTTCGAAGTGTGAGGGCTCGGTTGGGAAGGGACCTGCTCGCCGTCGCACCTCACGAAGTCGCTGACCGCAGGCGAAGGACGATCCTGAGGATGACCGAGGTCCATCCGGGCGCTCCGGGCTTCGCGGCCAGTGGTTTCCTCCGCCTGCGCCGTGCCGACGAGCGGTCACCAGCACCCGACGGGACCACGGTCGACTCGTGGATCTCGCACAGAGCGGCATCGTCATCATCGGTCTGCCCGTAGCGGGCGCTGTCGATGACGACCGGTGAAGGTGCCAGCCCCGCCGGCCCATCACCACCGAGGGATCGACGGGCACGTCGGCGGGCGGTGCATCGCCGCTGACACGGCTCCCGCACCGCACGCGCCGGGTCGCTCGAAGGAGGAACCCGCTGGAGGACCATCGGCCGGGCGTCCGCCATGAGCCGCGGCTGGCAAGGCGCCGCATGGCGCCGCCATCGCTCGAGCGGTCATCCAAATGGTTGCCTTGGGTGCTCCCGGACCGGCGCGCCGGCAGGCGTTTACCCGGTTGAGGATGGCACCGCCGCCGCCGGCCCGGAGCCGACGGGTCCGGTATGAATAGCCACGCTGACCAGGGAGTTTACGGAAGAAGGCCGAACTCTCACGCGCACCCACCGGATGAGGGTCTGGACCTTCACCTGTGATGCACCTTCATCCACAACCTGTGCATGAGATTGTGGATTAGGGCTGGCGCGCTCTCGGATTATGGCCCTGACCTGGGTGTTTGGCGTCCGAGTGATCGGCACGCCTCGGCCGGGTCATTCCCAGTCGTTGGTCACCCACTTGACGAGCGAGTCGGTGACGGCGGCGGCCAGCCGCGGTGTGTGCATGGCGACGGTGACGGGGTTTCCGAGCTCGATCACCACGGCGGGCATCCTCGTCCGGCGCAGGATCGGCAGGGCCATGCCGGACGAGCCCTCGGAGGGAAGCTCGAGTGCCGCCGAGACGGACTCGAGCACGAGCGCTGCGAGCCGCCTGCTCGTCTCGGACTCGTAGCGGTACCCGCGGTAGTAGAGCGTGCGCACCCCGGTGCGCCCCGGCTCGAGGCGGAGCCCGATGTAGCAGTCGGCGTCGGCGGTGTTGGCAGCGTCGGCCTGGTCCGACTCGTCGGGATGGTGCAGGGTCACCGGTTGGGCGCCGATGGCGGCGAGCGCGCGCGCGAGGGCCACGGCACCTGTCTGGAAGCCGCCCGGCTCGCCGACGGCGATGGTCCGATCGCGAAGGGTCTGCGCCTTGCTCGAGACGAGCAGCTGCTCGCGAACCGCCGTGACCGGGTCCTCCCCGCCCTTTCGGACCGAGAGCTTCCAGAGCTCGGCGAGGGTCCGGGGTCCGCAGATGCCGTCACTGGCTATCCCGATGTTGTGCTGGAAGTCGGCGAGGGCGGCTGCGGTCATGTCTCCGAAGATGCCGTCCACGCGGCCGGGATCGAAGCCGAGAGCGGAGAGCCTGCGCTGCAACTCTCCGACGTCGTCACCGTGCAGCATCGGGTTGCGCCGGTACAGGAGCCGGTCTCCGAGCCGGTAGCCGGCCTCCACGAGCGACGACCACGTGTACGGTCCGCACATGCCGTCGACTCGTAGCCCGCGCTCGCGCTGGAAGGCCCGTACGGCTGCTGCGGTGCCCTGCCCGTAGTGCCCGAGCCGGTCATCCCCGATCCACAACCCGAGCCGGGCCAGGCGCTGCTGGAGGTCACTCACCTCGGGGCCAGAATCCCCCAGCGCGAAGGGCAGTCCTTCGTCCCACCTGCCGGCGGCCGCGTGGTTCAGCGGCGGCGAGTCGTCCGGCATCGCAGTCATGCTAAGGCCGAGGGGGCCGTCCGCCGCTACGGCCAGCTGGCCTGACAGGGGAGGAACCTCTTCCAGGGGAACCAGCACGCAAGCGGCTTACCCGTCAAGTGTCACCGTCATGTGCAGGAGACCGGGGGCCCGTCCGCCCCGGCCGGGTCGGGCCGGGGTGCCACAACAACTGGCAAGTCGAGTGACAGTAACATGTGGGGTGGCCGGGCGTCCGCACCCGGCGCGGGCCTCAGGAGAGGTGGCGGTCGAACTCCGAGAGGATCTGGTTCTTGCTGCGGGCGCCGACGATCCGGCTGGCCGGCTCACCGTCCTTGAACAGCAACAGCGTCGGGATCGACATCACCTGGAAGCGCTGGGCCGTACGCGGGTTGTCGTCGACGTTCAGCTTGGCCACCTTGAGGTGGCCAGCCTTGTCGTCGGCGATCTCCTCGAGCACCGGCGCCACCATCTTGCAGGGGCCGCACCACTCCGCCCAGAAGTCGACGACGACGGGCGTGTCAGAGGCCGTCACCTGCTCGTCGAAGTCGGCGTCGCTGACGGTGATGATGTTGTCGGCCATGGCCTGTGCTCCTCCTTGTCGGTTGGATGGGTCCCCGTCGACGGCTGTGTCGATGCCGCCGCCGGGGACTACTCGATGGTGGCGAGGTAGCGCTCGGCGTCGATGGCAGCCATGCACCCCGATCCGGCGGCGGTGATCGCCTGCCGGTAGACATGGTCCTGGACGTCGCCGCAGGCGAAGACGCCGGGGATCTCGGTCTTCGACCCCTCGGTCGTGCGGAGGTAACCGGCGCCGTCCGTGTCGAGCTGCCCACGGAACAGCTCCGTGCTCGGGGTGTGCCCGATGGCGACGAACAGCCCGTCGATCGCGAGCTCCCGCTCCTCACCGCTCGTCACGTCCCGCACGCGCAGTCCGGTCACCGTGTCCTCGCCGAGCACGTCGGTGACGACCGAGTCCCACATGAAGGAGATCTTCTCGTTCTTGAACGCCCGGTCCTGCATGATCTTCGAGGCCCGCAGCTCCTTGCGGCGGTGGATGATCGTGACCGATTGACCGAACTTGGTGAGGAAGAGCGCCTCCTCGAGCGCCGAGTCACCGCCGCCGATCACCGCGATGCGCTTGTCCCGGAAGAAGAAGCCATCGCAGGTCGCACACGTCGACACCCCGTAGCCGAGCAGCCTCGCCTCGTTCGGCAGCCCGAGCATGAGCGAACGGGCGCCGGTGGAGATGATGAGGGACCGTGTCGTGACATCCGGCTCGGGGGACTCCGGATCGCCCGTCCAGATGCCGATCGGGCGGGCATTGAGGTCCACCTTGGTGGCCTTCTTCGTGAGGATCTCGGCGCCGAAGCGCTCGGCCTGCTCCCGCATGCTCATCATGAGCTGTGGCCCCATGATCCCGCCCGGGAAGCCCGGGAAGTTCTCGACCTCGGTCGTCAGCATGAGCTGGCCGCCCGGCTGGTCGCTCGTCGAGGACGGCTCGCCCTCGAGCACGAGCGGCTCGAGATCCGCCCTGGCGGTGTAGATGGCAGCGGTGAGCCCTGCCGGCCCCGAGCCGAGGATCACCACGTTGCGAGTCGTGCCAGTCTCCATCTCTTCTTCATCTCCACCCGAGGATCAAGAGCGCGAATGACGCTTCCGCGAGAAGAACAGTCCTGCCGCCGCGAAGATTCCTGCGACGACGAGATAGGCGGCCCACACGCGGGTGTGGAAGACCGGCACCTCCGTCACCAGGACCCGGATCGAGAAGATGGCGAACAGCACCACCATCGTGATCCCGAGGAAGGCCGCCAGGAGGCCGAAGATGAGGTAGCGGACGCCCTTTGCGACCGGGTCCACGGTCTTGTCCCGGATCAGCGAGACGACGTCCTCCACCTTGTGGGTGAGCTGGGCCGGCCAGTCGCCCCCGATGGTCACGCTCGGGGGCGCAACGGCTGCCGGCGACGCCGCTCCCCCTGGCTCGGTCGGTCCCGTCGGCGGCAGAGACGACGCACCCAGCTCGCCGCGGCTGACGCCCTCGCTCGGTTCGGCTGCGCTCTCGGGAGGCATGGGGGCAGGTTAGTAGTGTCGTCTGCTGCGGCCACCGTCTCCGGCGCTCATCGGACCTGGTAGCAGAGGCCGACGGCACCGGGGCCCGAGTGCGTGCCGATCACCGGACCGATGTAGGTGACGAGGATCCGGTCCGGGTCGAAGAAGCCGGACACCATGTCGACGAGGACATCGACGTCGGCGGCGGCGGCGTGCATGACTGCCAGCCGCTCGAGCGGGCCCGCCTCGCGGACCTTCCCGGCGAGGTACTCGAGCGAGCGCCGCCTCGTGCGCTGCTTGGACTCTCCTTCGACGGCACCGTCGCGGATCTCGATGATCGGCTTGATGGAGAGCAGCGACCCGAAGAAGGCCTGGGCGCTCCCGATGCGGCCTCCTTTGCGCAGGTTGTCGAGGGTGTCGAAGGTGCCGTAGACCCGCGTCTTGCTGAGGGCGGCTCGCACGGCGAGCTCCACCTCCTCGATCGAGCCGCCCGCCTCGGCCGTCTCGAGGCCGGCGAGGACGCCCATTCCCTCGCCCATCGTCACCGAGAGGGAGTCGATGACCACCACGGGGAAGCCGCCCGTCGACTCGGCGGCGGCAGCCGCCGCCTGGTAGGTGGCCGACAGCTTGGAGGAGAGCGTCACGCAGACGACCCCGTCCGCCCCCTCCGCCTCGGCCGCCTCGAAGGCCGTCTTGAAGCCGCCCGGCGCCGGCGCCGAGGTCTCGGGCAGCACGTCGGTCTTGGCGCACTGGCTCCAGAACTCTTCCGGCGCCCAGGTCTTCGTCGTCTCGGGCCCGATGGAGCCGAGGCGAACGTCGAGGTGGACGATGGCGACGTGGCGCGCCGCCATGTCAGCCGGGTCGAGGTCCGCCGCGCTGTCGGTGACGAGCCGGATGCCTGCCATCACGCTCCCTTTCCGGCGGCGCCCCGCCGCCCGCCCGCAGTCTGCCAGCCCGAGGCGAGACCGGCGAGCGATGCGCCACCTCCGTAGACGACGAGGCCGACGAGGATCGCCACGACCACCCGCACGAGCAGGCCGACGCCGCCGGTCGACCCGATCGCAGCCGCAACGAGTGCCACGCAGATGCCCATCAGGAACGAGAGCATGAGGGCGCGGACGACATAGCGCCCGACGGTCCGCCCTCCGAGGCCACCCATCTTCCTCCTGGCGACGACGAGAGCGACGACCGCCGAGACCGAGTAGGCGATGGAGATCGACAGGGCGAGCCCCTGTGGGCCGAGGACGCTCGAGGGGGTGAGGAGGAACAACAGGACGACGTTCAGCCCGTTCTCGAGCAGGTAGAGGAAGAAGGCCGAGCGGGTGTCACGCGTCGCCTGCAGTGCCCTGATCGCGAGGAGATACGTGCAGTAACCCGGGAGGCCGAGCGCCAGCAGCGCGAGCAGGGAGCCGGTGAGGTGGACGCCCGCCCGCTGGGCGGCCCCGTGCAGCAGGAGCAGTTCCATGATCGGCCCGGCGAGGACGAGGTAGCCGGCGGTAGCCGGCAGGATCCCGGCCAGCATCCTTCTCAGCCCGAGCCCGAAGTGGTACGCCATGTTCTCGGGGTCGCCGGTCGACCACCGCTCGGCGAGCTCGGGGGTCACGGCGTTCATGACAGAGACGGCGACCATCCCGAAGGGCAGCTGGAAGAAGATGAACGCGTAGGTGTAGGCGGTGACCGCCCCGCCGGTCGGGTCGATGTGCACGGCCAGTGCGAGGCTCACGAACAGGGCGACCTGGTTGGCGATGACGAAGCCGAGCGTCCAGCCCGAGAGCGAGACGATCTCACGAACGGCCTCGTCGCGCGGCGCCCATCTGAGGCGCAGGCCGAGGCCGGCCCGCTTGGTGCTCGGGATGAGCGCGACCGCCTGGAGGATGACGCCGGCGGTCGTGCCGACCCCGAGAAGGAGCAGGAGCGAGTGGTGCTGGGCGACGCTCCCGAGCGTCGGGTGCCGGTCGAGCGAGGCGAACTCGAGCAGGACGGCGATCGCCACGACGTTGTTGAGGACGGGCACGTAGGCGGGCAGTGTGAAGCTGCGGACCGCGTTCAACAGGGCCGTCATGAGCGAGATGGCGCCGTAGGCGAGCAGCTGGACGGCGAAGAGGCGGAGCAGATCGGTGCCCACGGCGCGCTCGGCGGCGATGTGGGCGTTGTGGGTCCCGAAGGAGTACAGGTCGATGATGAGCGGGGCCGCCAGGACGAACAGGGCGGTGGCGGCGGCGAGGACGACGGCGGCGAGCGTGACCACCGCCGAGATGGACCCGCTCGCCTCCCGCTGTGACCGGCGGGTGAGGCGGTCGACGAACAACGGGACGAACGTCGCCTCGAGGATGCCGCCGAGGACGAGGTCGTGGATGATGTTGGGGGTGTTGTTCGCCAGGTTGAAGGCGTCGGACAAGGGTCCGATGCCGAGGGCGTAGGCGGCGACGAGGAGGCGCAGCAGCCCCGTCGCCCTCGACA
>JAJZZB010000134.1 GCA_021797795.1 Actinomycetes bacterium
GATGCGCCGCCGCGATGTGGAGACGGTGAGCGGGCACGTGTGCCGGCGCGCTCGTCATGATCGCCGCGATCATGAGCGCCCACCGGCGCCCCGAGGCCACTCATGCCGCCTTCCCTCCGTCGCCCGTGGCGTCCACGACGGCGCCCACCTCCGCGGGATCGTCGTAGGGCGACCAGTCATGCGGGCGCGGCTCGTGGTGCTCGGGACGAACGCAGTCACGGACCCCGCACGTCGAGCGCAGCACGTGGCCTTCGGGGATCGGCCCGACGAGCACGAGCCAGGCGGCGCGGTGTGCCACCATCTCGCGCACCTTCGGGCGTCCGTCCGCTCGCACGCGGAACCTCAGGCGGCCGTAGCCGTCCCAGGTGTGCGAGCCGCACCAGCGCCAGTGGCCGGCCCTGTCCCGCTCGACGCCGGGAAGGCGGCGGGTGACGGTGCGAGTGAGGGCGGGTGTCGGAGTAGTCGCCATGGTCATGTCCTTTCTCGTGTCGTGGCCGGGCGTGGTGCTGCGGGGGCTCATGTCCCGCACCAGTCGTCGTCGGCCGCTACCGCGGGGTCCACACCTTCGACGGGCGCCATGCGGCCCGCCAGGACGAGGAGCGCTTCGGCTTCCCTCGCCAGCTCGTCTCTCGTGAACCGACCGCGGAGATGCACGGGCTCACTGCACGGGCGCGGCGTGGACCATGTGCCGTATCGGAAGGCGGTCACGTCCCAGCCACCCCCGTGCTCGTCGACGACGTGGAACGTGACCAGCTCGTCCCAGCCGCGGAGAGCCTCGGGCAGTGTCAGGTAGACGATGCGGCGCACCTTGCGCGGAGAAGGCCAACCCGGGTCGGGCTCCCAGCGCGCCGCCGGAGGAGCCCCGACGATCTCTCGTGCTGTGAAGCCTGGAGGTGCGATGCCGAGTGCCTCCCACTCCATCGACGCGTAGCCCTTCGGATCGTGTGCCACCTCGACCTCGACGGCCTGGCGCACCCGAGCCGCGTAGCCCTCCCACGTGTCCTGGGCGTTGGCGGTGGCGAAGAGGTCTCGCAGTCCGGCTCTCAGCTCGCGCAGGACGACAGGGCGAGGCAGCTCGCCCGTTCCGCCGCATCGGGCGCAGTCGCACTCTTCTCCGTCGCTCCACTCGTCCCCGAAGTCGTCGAGGACGCCGGAGCCCTCGCAGTCCGGGCACCACAGCGTTTGGCCTTTCTCACCCGTGCGAGCGTTCGCCATCTGCGCTCTCTCCCTTCCGTCGTGCCGCCCTCTGGCGGCGCTTCTTCGCGGTCATTCGGTGGGAGGCGTGATCCGCACAGGTGCAGTACGCGGCATTCGCCCGGGTGACCGGGTGGTCGCAGCCGGCGAGCGCGCAGCGGCGCCCAACGTCGATGCCGAGGAGCGGGACGAGCCGCCGCACCCACGCGTCGCTCGGCGCCTTCCTCCCGCTCGCCCAAGAGCGGGCAGTGCTGATGGGCACCCGGACCCGCGGCGTGCTGTACGCGGCAACGAACGCAGTCGGACCCATCGAGCTCACCCGCTCGACGACCAGGGACCGGAGACCGTCGAGCCCCGAGTAGGCAACCCTCAGTGTCTCGGTCGGGGTCTCGACATCACCCGAAGCCCGCGCCTCGACGAGCCGACCACCCCTACCGCCCCAGCGGACGGCGCGCTGGTCGGTGATCGTGACGGGTCGCACCGGGAGCGCCCGCGGGTGCATCCACCCGAGTGCCTTCTCGTCGACCGAGCGCAGGGAGTGGAGAGATCGCACGTGCCGGGAGGCGACTTCGGGAGAGACCACCGCGTCTCCGCCCTCCGTGCGCCAGGAGAGAGACCGCCAGTCGCTTAGGTCGCCGCCCGGATCGATGGCGGCGAGCGGAGCATCCGAGTCCACGCCGGGCGTGGCACGCGCGTAAAGGCCGAACGGCCGGAGAGAGAGGCCGTAGCGGTCTCCCACCTCCTCGACCGCCTCCGGAGTCGCCACCTGGCAGCGCTGGAGCTGGGGGAAGCAATCTGAGCCCGCGGCGTCCCACGGCCAGGGTTCGGGAACAGGCCGCTCGGTCCCCCGTCGTCTCGCTATCGCCTGGCGCAGGACCTCGGCTGCCACCTCCCGGGTCCAGAGATGCTGTCCATCGGGGCCGCGCCCCGGCATGTCCGGAGGGTCGACGATCCGGCCACCGAGGGCGTGCTCGCTTGCCTTCACGACCTCTGCGAGGTTGCCCTCGTCGTCGAGGACCCCCAACGCGTATCGCTTCACCCGCAGGACGACGCCGACGAGAGGGCGCCCCTCGTGCTCACGCAGCGCAGGCTTGAAGAACGGGACCCGCGGTCCAAACGGCGCGAGACCGTCGAAGCGCTCCATGATCTCGTCGAGCGCCGCCCAGGAGATCGCCCCGACCTCTCGGCCGTCATCGAGGGTGACGGTGCCCCCCTCCGGAGAGCTGACGAGCAGTAGCCCGTCGGTGTCACGAGATGCCACCGTGCCACCCGCTTGCACGATGAGGTGCTCGGCGACCCCGATCGCAAGACGACACCCCGCCGTCACCGACGCCGCGATCGGCGGGAACGTGGTGCGCGCCGGCCGCTCGACCAGCACCCGGCGTCGTCGGTCCTTCCGGCCGTTCTTCGGCCCCTGCCCCACACGCTCGTAGTGCTGGTCGATCCGCGCAGCGTTGCCGTAGCTGAGCGCGTTCACGACGACCCGGAGCTGCGCTGCGAGCCGGTCATCTCCTCGCGCCTTCGCGGCATCGCGGAGCCGGACAAGAGCCACCACCGCGTCCTCGCCGTCTCGCACCCATCGACCGTCGTAGAGGGGGAATGCGTCTCTTCCCTGGCGCCCGAGACCCACGAGGCGCGTCGCCTTCACAATGTCGGGCACGCGCCCCGAACCGAGCGCCGCGCGCGCCACGTCGGCCCAGGCGAAGGGAATCGGGATCGTGGACGCCAGCGGGCGCATCGCCGCGTGACCCTCGGGAAAGTCGGCGTCAGGCGCCTCTACCGGCCATGTTTCCCCGTCCGGACGAATCTCACAGATCGTCGCCCCGAACCGGCGCCAGGTTCCGGGGTCGAGGAGGTCCTCGACGTTGCCGGCGGCGAGATGCTCGCAGAGCGTCCGCAGGCTCGCGGTCACGTCCTCGCGTCCGAAGCGCTCGGCTCGGCGCAGGTCCCCGAGACCGAGCAGTTCGTAGTGCGCGGCGTACGCGCTGCGTTCGTCGATGTCGGCGGCCGGGAAGAGCCCCGCACCGGCCAACTCGCACGACAGCTCCCCGCCGTGGTGGCCTCCGGTCGAGCGTCCCAGCTCGGCGTCACTCGGAGCCCCAGGCAGCCACAGGAGCGGCGGGCAGCCCGACGCCTCGTCGATCCGGTTCGCAAGCGTCCCGGGTGAGGGCGTGAAGCGCAGGTCGATACGGCCGCGCTGCTCTTCGCGCTCCCGACGCGTGGTGAGCCAGCGGCGTCCTTCTTCGTCGACCACCTCGGAGAGCTGGTGGAGACAGTCGACGGCTTGGGCGAGCTGATCGGCGCCATCACCGTCGACCGTGACCGCGGCAGGCACCCCGACCCGCGAAACCCCGAACGCCTCGGCGTGGTCGGCGAGTGTCGATGACTCGATGCCGTCGAGGGGGAAGGCCGCGGCGCACACGTCGAAGAACAGGCCCTCGAAGTGCGAGCCGTCCGGGTTGCGCTTTCCGGCTCCCGGGCCACCAGGGGGTCGGCCGTAGGCGACGCGGTACCAAGTGCCCCCGCGGGCGACGACTCGGATCGGCGGGACGTGGGGCGAGACTGAGCGCAGCTTGCGGCGCCCGGTCGTGTCCTTCGTCCACTCCGACCATCCCTGCGGCCAGAGGGTGAAGCCCCCCGACCACGGACCACGACCAGGCGTCCAGCGGTCCGGCTCGCAGAGAAGCCCGAGGAGCCGCCCCAGATCGGCACCGACGAGGAACCCCGCACGGCGGTAGGTGATCCTCAGGAACCGGCCGGGCGTGTCTCCCTTCCTGCGCGGAGCACGCAGGAAGTCGCCAAGGGCCTCGACGTGCCAGGGGCGCTCCCCGAGCGGGGTCGTGATGCGCCGCGAGCGCGCCCAGGATCGCAGCTCGTCGACCCCAGGGTGTCCGTCGGGGATCACGATGCCCGCTCCGACGAGGCTGCCGGCGTCGAGGTGCAGCCAGGCGGCGAGCCCGAAGCGCTCCTCGTCCACGGAGCGCCGATCGGCAGCGGCGACCACGACGAGGCGTGACGAGCGCGTGAGCCCGGGCACTGGCGGCCGCTCGATCGCGGCGGGAGGCGCCCCCTTTCCGCACCACCCCTGGAGATGGATCGCGCCGGTCACAGGAGCCGCCCCTGCTCGACATCGGGGCGCCCGTGCGGGTGGTCATGCTGCTCGGCCTCGTCGAAGGCGCAGGCGCGGCAGACCAGGCGCTCCCTCCACGTGCGGAACCGAGAGAGGTCCGACAGGGCGCGGTACTCGCGGCGGACCTCGACGGCGGTCGCGGTAGTGAGCCGTTCGCCGCAGCGCGAGCAGGGGCCGAGGCTCGCCATCAGAGCTCGACCCCCGCGGGCGCGGCGCTGGCAAAGCTCATGCGGTGCGGCAGCCACGTCAAGCGCACGACACCGGCCGGCCCGTTGCGGTGCTTGGCGATGATCAGCTCGGCGGCACCGGGGTCGGCCTCCCTGTCGTAGACCGCCGGCCGGTGGAGCAGCATCACGAGGTCGGCGTCCTGTTCGAGCTGACCCGACTCGCGCAGGTCTGCGAGCATCGGGCGCTTGTCGGCGCGCAACTCGACGGCTCGGTTGAGCTGGGCGACGGCGAGGACCGGAACGTGCAGCTCGCGTGCGAGCGCCTTTAGCCCACGGCTGATCTCGGCGACCTCGGCCTCGCGGCGTGTCCCTCGACGCTCGGCTCCGATGAGCTGGAGGTAGTCGACGACCAACAGCGCCAGCCCGCCGCGCACCACCTGCCGCCGAGCGCGAGCACGGATCGCGAGCAGCGTCGATCCTGCCGCGTCGTCGATAAACAGCGGGGCGCCGGACAGCTCAGCTCGCCGGGTCTCCAGCCGGGCGAAGTCGAGGTCGTCGAGCCGGCCGGCGAGCAGTCGGTCGCTCGCCACGCCGCCCCCTGCGAGTACGCGGGTGCCAAGTTCCAGGGCGGCCATCTCCGCCGAGACGAACAGTGCGGGACCCGTCATGCGCGCCACGTGGAGCCCGATGTCGAGCGCCAGCGCGCTCTTGCCCATCGACGGTCTCGCGCCGAGGACGATGAGCTGCCCCGGTCGCAGACCACCCGTGAGCCGGTCGAGATCGACGAAGCCCGTCGGCACGCCGACGGGCTCGCCTGCCGAGCGTGAGCGCAACTCGGCGATCGCGGCATCGAGCACCTGGGCGAGTTCCGACGGCCCCGACATCGGGTCCTCGCATGCGACTGCCCCGTGGAGCATTGCCGCGAACCCGTCGCACGCCGTGGCCACATCGCTACGAGCGTCGGGGCCGTAGGCGGCTTCGATGATCTCCGCGCACACTCCAATCACGCGGCGCAGCCGAGCGGTGTCCACGATCCGCTCGGCATAGGTGCGCGCATGGGCGAGGGAGGGAACGTCGGACATCGCCGAGAGCAGCTCGTCGGCGGCTGGACGCGGCTCGATCCCTGCGAGTGCCTCGTCGACGGTCACGGCATCGATCGGCTCGCCTCGCGCAGCCAGTGAGAGGACGGCCCCGAAGGCACTGCCCCACGCTGGACGGTAGAAGTCCGCGGGGCTCAGGCCCGTATCAGTCACGTCCGCCAACAGGTCCGGGCGCACGAGCAGCACGCCGATGACGCCGGACTCTGACCGCGGGGACGAAGGAGGAACCCGCCGATTCATGAGCCACCTCGCGAGAGCGCCGCGTCGGCGATCGAACGGAGGTCGTCGTCGCTGAACTCGCGGGCGAGCACGTCCGCGGCCTCGTCCGCGTAGAGATCACCCCGGTCGACAAGCGCCCGCAACGCCTCACCCCGCCTGGCAGCTCGGTCCAGCCCGGCCCACCTCGCGGCTTCGGCCGTCTCGTCGGCCATGCGGCGACGGTCCTCGTCGAGGGCGCGAATCTCGCGCAGCCGGGCGATGAGCACCGCGCAGACGTCCCGCGCTCCCGTCAGCGCGCCCAGCGTGGTGACGCGCTCGACGACCTCGGTCTCGGACATCACCGCCAGCGCGTCGGCCAGCGCGGCTCGGAAAGGCGGCCGCCGCGCAAGCAACGCGGCGTCCAGCTCGGGGAACCTCTGGGCGAGGGCGAGGGCGATCCTCTCAGCGCCCGTCACGCGCCGCCTCCGAGCGCGTCGAGGACGTTGAGCCAGAGCCCCTGGAGCGATCGTGCAGCCTTCGGATCGAAGGTGAGCGCCCGCCCATGATCCGCAGCCCACCCGAAGGTGACGGCGTGCCGCCGCGCCCGGTGGACGAGCAGCGGCTCCCCATCCAGAGGCCAGGTCGTCCCGAGGTCGTCGAGGAGCAGATGCAGGCGCGCATGCTCGTCCGGCGCCAGAGCAACCGCGAGCGCGGCGTCGATGTACCCGAGCCCTGGCCCGAGGCGGCCGTCGACATGGTGCCGGTGGGGGTTGGCCGTCACGAGCGCCTCCCCACCGAGCGGCGACGTGGACGCGGGCGCGCACGGCCCGAGTCGATCCACTCCTCGACCCCCTCGTCGGCGGCCCGTCCGGCGAGCGTGATGGCGGTCGCGGGGTCGGCGACGAAGAGGTACCGGCCTGCAAAGTCCGGTGGGCCGAGGACGGTTATGGGGCGCCACGACTGGACACGCCGTGCAAAGGCCCGCGGTGCGATGCGGCCCTCGCGAAGATCGCGGACAAGGTGCAGATACTTCCCGACGCGGCGGAGATCACCCCGAGACACCTCTACGCCGATGAGGAGACGCGCATCTCCGCCCGCCTCGGGAACCGCGAAGAAGGTGGCGCCCGGCTGCGCCGACCCCGGTGGCGCATGGCCGAGCGCTGTCCGGGCGCTGACTGTCGGGCGTGCGGACCGGCGCTCCAAGTACTGCGCTCTCCGGACGGCGGCCAGCGCCTCTCGTCGAGCGGCCGGATCACCGATCCGCCGCGCCCCCGCGAGCGTCAGCCGGTCCGGATCGCCGGCGCCCAGCCGCGCCCGCCGCAGCAGCTCGGGATCAACCGGCCGATGGGCGGGCACCGTCCGCACCCTTCATGGGGCGCCGGGCGGTAGAGTGCCGCTCGGCGACGTTGTGGAGAGACGATTCGCTGGTGGCGCCGCTCGGGAGACCGGGCGGCGTTGCCGCGTCAGGGGTGGGATCAAGTAGGGGCGCCAGCTCGGATTCGAGCTTGCGGATCAGGCCACGGGCGAGCAGCCGGGCGAAGGCAGTGTCGAAGTCGAGCCCATGCGCCGCTGCGAACGCCTCCACCTCGTCGAGGAGGTCGACCCGGATGGAGGTCTTCTCACGCACCGCAGACCGCCTCCACGTCAAGAGAGAGACCGGCGAGCAGCAGTTCCTCGTAGACCTCGCAACGCCGCTGCTTGAACGCGGACAGCCCGGAGAATCCAGGAATCCCGACGACGGTCCCCACCGGCGCGGGCACCGGGACCACCACGACGCGCCGGCGCGGCCGACTGACGGCTCCGGGCGTAGCGGCCGGAGCCTTGGCGGCAGTGGTGGGCTCGTCGGATCGCACGGGACGACCATCGCAGGCGCCCCCTGGCCCGATCTGACGAGACTCGGGTACCGTCCCGGAGACTGGCGCTATATGCCGGTACGTGTGCTATCCTGTGGTCATGCGACGTGACTCAGCCGAGGCTCGCAGGTGGACTGACCTGGCGACGGCGAACGGCATCGAGGGAGTGACGGGGCGTCTGATCGAGGCGTACTCGCACGCCGGACTACTGCCGCCCGAGGGCGTCTCCGACGAGCACCGGGTCGCCCACCTCCGACAAGTGCGTTCCGTCTACCGGCCCGGACCCGGCGGTGCGGATCGGGCGGCGCTCATACTCTTGCCGCGGGGCTTTCCGTGCGCAGGGGTGCGAGAGGCCATAGCGAGAGCGCACGGTGCAACCTCGCTCGCCGAGCTGGCAGAGAAGGCCCGCGCAGAACTGAGCCGGCCGCTCCCGGACCCCGAGACCGACGAGGGCGAGGCCGCGATCGAATCCGAGGCGCAGCGCATCATCAGCGCGCCCGGTAGGAACACGCTCCCAGCCGTCGACCGTCGAGTCTTCGCCGCCTTCCTCGATCGGGCGCTTGCGAACGTGGCCGCCGCGCCGCTCGTCGATTCGGCGACCAGGACGCCGGAGCCGCCCGATGCGACGCTCCTCTCCGGGCTCACCCAGGCCGCCGCCGTCGTCCGCGGCGGTTCCCCGTGGGCTCCCGAGGCGCTTGCCCGCATGGGGACATCCCAACCGATCGACAAGACGGTGTGGCAGGGGGAGGGCGCGGCGATCCTCACCGAGGGACAGGACGTGGTGGAGGACGCCTACGGGGATGCCGAGGAAGTCCGCATGCACCTTCGCGCCGTCCCGTTCGAGACGCTGGTCGCAGGTGCTCGCCTCGTCCGTTCCCTGTTCAGGGTCCTCGTCGAACAGGCACCGGGGCGCACGCTCGCCGGATCAGAGGACCTCGACTACAACGCCGGGGTCATGGCACCCCTCGGCATCGCCCTCCTGCCGGCCGCACCGTTCCTGGGCGCCATCATGGACACGCTGGCTGGAGGCGCATCGCAGCCGTAGGATCAGACCGACAACTGAGAAGAGCCCGGGCGCCGCGTGAACGGCCCCGGGCGTGGCCCAAGAGGAAGGAACCCTCATGGACAAGGCACACGGTATCCGTGCCATCCCCCGTCCGTCGAAGCCGGACGACCCCGATCCCGTCGCCGAGGTC
>JAJZZB010000135.1 GCA_021797795.1 Actinomycetes bacterium
CCGTCGGTTTTCGAGCGCCCGTGCGGTGGCAAAGGGAATCTGCCGTTCCGCTCACCGGAACGGCCTTCTTGCCGAGGCTTCTCACCGCCCGCATACTCGCCACTGACCGCGTTCACCGCCGTCGCCCAGGCCGCCAAACGAGACGGTGCCGAGGACGGCGAAGCTAGCGAAAGCGCAGGGGAGGGACAATGACGCTGGCCGACGACATCGAACGCTGGACTTGGCACAAGGGACGCTTCGAGGAGCTCTTCGGCACCCGCGACGATGGCCGCTTCGTCGAGCGATGGCCTATCGGCAAGTCGCTTGCGGTTCTCCTTTCCTTCGACATGCAAGCCGATGTCGACGCTGCGGCAGGATGGTCCAGCCATCCGAATGCCTTCTGGGACAGCGGCGCGGTCAATTTCTGCGACGCCAGCATGCGACTCTACGACGCGCGCGAGGGCCTCGCCCGAGTGCTGCGGATCCTCGACAAGTACCACGCACCGGCAACCTTCATGTTCTGCGGAATGACCGTCGAGTGGTACCCGGAACTCGCGAAGGAGGTCCTCGGAGCGGGCCACGAGATCGGGGTTCACGGGCACCGTCACGTGAAGCTCTGCAACCTCACCCCTGACGAGGAGCTCGAGGAGCTCACGCTCGCCACCAACGCGGTACGGGAGGTGGTCGGCGATCGGCCGCTGGGCTGGCGGTCACCGCTCTACTCGGTGACCGACCGCACGCTGGACCTCCTGCGCGACCTCGGCTACGCGTGGCACAGCGATTTCCACGACCAGGACTTCCCTTACGTGCTTACCAAGGACAACAAGCCCGTGGTCGAGATTCCCCCTGGCCACGACGACTGGCCGCAATACCTCATTTACACCGGCCCAGGATCCCCGATCATGGGGGGGAACCCCTACGGCACCTCTGACGGGGTCTTGAGCACGATGAAGGCCGAGTTCGACATGCTCTACGAGGAGTCCCGCACCGCGCCCCGGGTCTTCAACTGGGCCATGCACCCCAAGATCTCGGGACGTCCGTACGCGGCAGCGGTGCTCGACCGACTGCTCGCGTACATTGTCGCCCACGAGGGCGTCTGGATCGCCACCGCAAACGAGGTGGCCTCGCTTGCCTGACCGCGAGCCGGCGCGGCGAGGAAGATGAGGTCCAGGGAGGAGTGGAGATGTCCCATGTCAGTCCTTGACGAGCTCCAGAGTCTCGTCGCATGGGAGCGAGGTCACGTGTTCCCCGCGATCTACTTCGACGAAGAGGTCTACCGGCGAGAGCACGAGCGGATCTTCGAGGGCGTGTGGATTCCGGTGGGCCACGAGGACATGGTGCGCAATCCCGGCGACTACGTCACCAACTACATGGGCGAGGTGCCGGTGATCCTCGTGCGCGACCGCGCAGGGACGATCCGGGTCTTCATCAACAAGTGCCGGCACCGCGGCAACCAGGTGTGCCTCTTCGACCGAGGCAACGTCCGCGCCTTCACCTGCTCGTACCACGGCTGGACCTATGGGGTCGACGGCAGGCTCATCAGCGTTCCCGAGGAGCGCGACTTCTACCACGGGACGCTCGAGAAGGAGCGCTGGGGCCTCGAGGAGGCGGGCGTCGTCAACTTCCACGGGCTCGTCTTTGCCACCTTGAACCGAAAGGGGCCCTCCTTCGAGGACTGGCTCGGCGCAGACGTACGCTGGTGGCTCCAGCACTTGGTCCTCGCCGAGCCCATCGGCGGCCTGGAGGCCCTCCCCGGCTGGCACCGCTACCGCTCGCCCGCCAACTGGAAGCTGGTGGCGGAGAACTTCATCGGCGACAACTACCACTTCATGCACACCCACACCGCCTGGATCCGCGTGAAGAAGGACTTCCTCTCACGTGGGATCCACACGCCGATGACGACGTCGCCGCACTCGGCGCTGCGGAGCGAGGCCAAGTACTCGGTGACCGCCGGCTACCGCTCGGGAGCGCCCCTCGGGCTCGGCGCGATGCTCCCTTACACCGACGACGCCTTAGAGCTCGACCTTGAGGACGCCAGACGCCTCGGCAGGGCGGCCATCAACTGGATCCGCGAACGCGCCGAGCGCCTTTCCAAGGCTCTGGCGGACTATGACCCTCGCCCCGACGGTTTCGGTCATGGCCTCCTCTTCCCCAACCTGGGGTTCATGGGCTACACCTCGCCGATGATCGGGAAGCACTTCCTCCTTTTCCACCCCCGGGGGCCGCTCGCCCACGAGACGTGGCAGTGGACGATGGTCGAGCGCGAGGCTCCCGACTCCATCAAGGAGCTCGCCGTCCAGCGCGTCTACCAGGGCCAGCACATGGCGGGCGTCATCGCACCCGACGACGTCGAGAACTTCGAGCGCATCGTCGAGGCGTCACACACGCCGCGGACCTGGCGGATCCCGATGAACTACGAGATCCATCTCGGGCACGACGACGACCAATTACCCGACCTCCCCGGAAACGCCAGCTTCGAGCCGTCCGAGGTCAACCAACGCGAGTTCTACCGTGCATGGCTCGACGTCGTGTCGACGCCTGAGCTCGTGAACGGGGAGCCATGACCCCAGACGAGCAGCAAGCGGTCGCGTCCGCCTTGGCGGACGCGTACGAGACTCGGTCGCCAATCGACCCGCCGAGCGCGACGGCGGCGATGACCGTCGAGGATGCGTACGCGATCCAAACGCTCCAGCTAGCGCGCTGGATCGCACAAGGTGCGTCCGTGCGTGGCCACAAGGTCGGGCTGACCGCGCGCGCAATGCAGCGCATGCTCGGTGTCGACCAACCCGACTACGGCCGCCTGCTCGACACCATGCTCTTTGCCTCGGGCGAGCGGATCGCCGCTGACCGCTTCCTGCAGCCTCGCGTAGAGCCGGAGATCGCGTTCGTCCTCGGGCGGGACCTGGAAGGACCCGGCGTGACCACGGTCGACGTCGTCCGGTCGACCGAGTTCGTCGTGGCATCGCTCGAGGTGATCGACTCTCGGATCCGCGACTGGAAGATCACGCTCGAAGACACCGTTGCAGACAACGCCTCGTCGGCGGCGGTCGTGCTGGCGTCGAGGCCCATCCTCCCTAGTGCGGTCGATCTCCGCCTTGCTGGCTGCAATCTCTACCGCAACGGCGCGCTCGTCGCGACCGGCGCGGGGGGTGCGGTGCTCGGCGATCCCGTCCGGGCGGTCGCGTGGCTCGCGAACGTCCTCGCGACGACCGGTGGCGGCTTACATGCAGGGGACGTCGTCCTCCCCGGGTCCTGCACGATGGCAGCCCCGCTGGGCTCAGGCGACTCGATCCATGCAGAGTTCGCCGGGATCGGCCCGGTGCATGTCTCGTTCGCAAAGTAAGGAGCCACCATGACCGCCTTCACCCCTACCGCCGCCATCGTGGGAACCGGGAACATCGGGACCGACCTGATGGTGAAGCTCGGCCGCTCCCGCGCCCTCGAATTGCGCTACGTGGTCGGGATCGACCCTGAATCCGAGGGTCTCGCCAAGGCGCGGGACGCCGGTTACGAAGCTTCGCCGACAGGAGTCGGCTGGCTGCTCAAGCGCAAGGAACAGCCCGACATCATCTTCGAGGCCACCTCCGCGACGGCGCACGTCGCCAACGCCCCTCTCTACGAGGCTGCGGGGATCCAGGCGGTCGACCTCACGCCGGCCGCGCTCGGTCCCTTCGTCGTCCCGGTCGTGAACCTCGTGGAGAACGCAGACGCACCCAACGTGAACCTGATCACCTGTGGGGGGCAAGCCACGATCCCGATCGTCTCGGCAGTTTCGTCGGTGACCGAGGTCCCCTATGCAGAGATCGTGGCAGCGATCGCTTCGCGTTCGGCAGGGTTGGGGACTCGGGCGAACATCGACGAGTTCACTCGCACGACCGCACGAGGCATCGAACTCGTCGGCGGCGCCGCCAAGGGAAAGGCCATAATCGTCTTGAACCCCGCAGAGCCGCCGCTCATCATGCGCGACACCGTTTTCTGCGCACTGCCCCCCGAGGTCGACCGAGACGCGGTCTCCGGTGCCATCGCGTCGATGGTGTCGAGGGTGCAGCACTACGTCCCGGGCTATCGCCTGAAAGCCGACCCCCAGTTCGATGACCCACGGCCCGAATGGGACGGGCTCGGCCGGGTCACCGTCCTCATCGAAGTGGAGGGCAATGGCGACTACCTGCCTCCGTACGCGGGCAATCTGGACATCATGACGGCTGCTGCCGCCAAGGTCGGCGACGACATCGCGACGGCCAAGGGCGTCGCGATGTCGGTGGCGCCATGACCGCCCCCGCAGCTCCCACCGTCCGCATCACCGATTCGACGCTGCGGGACGGCAGTCATGCGATGCGACACCGCTTCAGCGTCGAGCAGGTGCGTGCCACCGTCGCCGCGCTCGACCGCGCCGGCGTGCCGGTCATCGAGGTGACCCACGGCGACGGTCTCGGAGGCTCGTCGTTCACCTACGGCTTCTCCTCGACCGACGAGCTCGAGCTCGTGGCTGCCGCGGCGGACGAAGCGCGCCGAGCCAAGATAGCGGTCCTGTTGCTCCCCGGCGTGGGGACCGCGGACGATCTGCGCGCCGCATGGGACGCCGGGGCTTCGGTGGCGCGCATCGCGACGCACTGCTCCGAGGCGAACATCGCCATCCAGCACTTCGCGGTCGCCCGCGAGCTCGGGTTCGAGACTGTCGGCTTCCTCATGATGGCGCACATGCTGGGCCCCGATTCCTTGGCGCGACAGGCCGCCGTCATGGCCGACGCCGGGGCACAGTGCGTATACGTCACCGATTCGGCCGGCGCCCTCGTGCTCGACGAAGCCGCTGAGCGCGTGGCGGCGCTGGCCGACGCGATCGGCCCCAACATCCAGGTCGGCTTCCACGGCCACAACAACCTGGCGCTCGGGGTCGCCAACTCCGTCCTTGCCTATCGTGCCGGCGCCCGCCAGATCGACGGCGCAACGGCCGCGCTGGGGGCGGGCGCGGGGAACTCCCCGACCGAGGTGCTTGCCGCCGTCTTCGAGCGTCTCGGCGTTCCCACCGGCATCGAGCTCGACGCCATTCTCGCAGCGGCCGAGGAGATCGTCCGCCCCTACATGCACCACACTCCCGTCGCCGATCGCCCGTCGGTCGTCATGGGCTACGCAGGCGTGTACTCGAGCTTCCTTCTGCACGCCCGCCGAGCGGCGGAGCGCTACGGCGTGCCGGCCCACGAGATGCTCGCGGAGGCCGGCCGCCGCCGGCTCGTCGGCGGCCAGGAAGACCTCCTGATCGACATCGCCCTATCCCTGGCGAACGGTAGGACCGCTGGCATCAACGGCTCGGCGACGCCAGCGCGATGAACGTCGGTGAGGCCGCTGGCATCCTGCTCGATGCCGAAGGAGCGGCACGGGATCGAGCGCCGCTCACCGACGAGTGGACGGGGCTGGACCTCTCGACGGCGTACGAGATCCAGGACGAGACGCTTCGGCGGCGGCTCGCCAGAGGTGAGCGCCTCGTCGGCGTCAAGCTCGGGCTCACCTCCGTCGCAAAGCAGCGGACGATGAAGATCGATCGCCCGCTCGTCGCGTGGCTCACCGACACGATGGCGCTCGCTCCGGGGGTTCCCATCGGGCCGGGCCTCATCCACCCACGCGCGGAGCCGGAGATCGTCTTCATCCTCAGAAAGCGGTTGGAGGGGCCAGGCGTCACGGCAGCGGAAGCCCTCGAGGCGGTCGGTGCGGTGTACGCCGGAGTGGAGGTGATCGACAGCCGTTTCGCCGACTTCCGCTTCACGCTTCCCGACGTCGTCGCGGACAATGCCTCCGCCGCACGCTTCGTCCTCGGACCTATCCGCGTCGCCACGGACAAGCTCGACCTCAGCCTGGAGGCCTGCCTGCTCCACGTCGACGGGGAGGCCGTCGACTCGGCGACCGGCGCAGCCGTCCAGGGGCACCCCGCCCAGGCACTCGCCTTCGCCGCGAACACGCTCGCCGAGCGTGGGCGGGCCCTTGAGGCCGGATGGACGGTCCTCACCGGGGGAATGACCGACGCCGTGCCAATACCGCCGGGGACGGCGCTTGCGGCCGAGTTCTCTCATCTCGGCACCGTCGTGCTGCGCGCCGACTCGCCACAGGAGCACTGAGGCAACGAGACCCCTGGGTCAGTCCCGCCCGGCGCCTCCCGGGAGCTCGAGGAACGCCGCATGGCGAAGGAGCGTGGCGAGGTCGAAGTAGACCGTCTCACCACGCACCCGCGTGCCGACGAACTCCCACACAACACAGGTGTCGACCGTGAGCTTCCGGCCGGTCGGCGCGATACCGAACAGCGGCCCTCTGTGCGTGCCAGACAGCCTGTGCTCGGTGACCGCGATGGATCCTTCGATCGCCACCACACGCCGGAGCTGCACCTCGAGGTCGGGAAAAGTTGCCCACAGGCCGCGGTAGCGCCGGGCGACTTCCTCGGGCCCCAGGTAGAGAGGCGAGGGATCACACATGACGAGGTTGTAGCAGTCGACGGTCATCCCCGCGAGCAACGCTTCGAGATCCTGGGTGCTCTCTGCATGCAGGTGCTGCTCGATCTCGCGCACGATCGCGTCCCGTGCGATACCTTCGGCCGCCGCTTGCGCCATGGCATCTGTCGACAGCGGCGCGCTCACGCGGGTGGCTTCACGTCGAAGAGGGCACATGCGTTCGTCCCGCATACCGCAGCACGGACCTCCTCGTCACCCGAGGCGGCCGACAAGGCGAGGTCCAACGCCTGCGCCTGGTTGTTGAAGGGGTAGTCGCTCCCGAAGCAAACGTGATCGGCTCCCACGAGATCGATCGCCAGCTGGAGCGCCTTCGGTGATCCCGCAATCGTGTCGGTGTAGAGACGACGAAGGTAGTCGTCCGGCTGACGTCCCCCGGGCAGCATGATGGGCAGCGCGCCGCGCGCATGTTCGCGGTCGATCCTGCCCGCGAGCAGCGGAAGCAGGCTCCCCGCATGGGCGAGCAGGATCTTGAGCGACGGGTGGCGGTCGAAGGTCCCGGCAAACACCATGCGAAGGACGGCCGTCGTCGTATCGAAGAGAAAGCCTGCGGCGCAGATGAGCCCGTGCTCGCTCAGCGTTGACACGTTCGCCGGGACCGTCGGATGGAGGAGCAGCGGGAAGGACCGGGCTGAAGCCGCCTCGAACGTCGGATCGAAGGAGGGGGCGTCGAGCGGCGCTCCGCCGATGTTCGAGCAGACCATCGCTCCCTTGAGCCCGATCGAGACTGCGTACTCTAGTTCGTCGACTGCCGCGTCCGCGTCCTGCCAGGGGAGGGTCGCGAGGCCTTCTATTGCTCCGTGGCTGTCGCGAACTAGCTGAAGGAGCTCGTCGTTGGCATCCCGCGCGACGGCTGCCGCTTCGGTCGGGTCCAGAAAGAGGACGCCGGGCTGATTGATGCTGACCAAGGCAAGGCCGACCCCCGACCGCCGAAGGCTCTCGTGGATCCCGTCGGGCTCGGCGAGCCGAGCATCGACACGCTCGACGTACCCGTTGCCGAACTCCAGCACGAGCGATCCGTCACACCGTTCCGCCCGCGGGAAGTCGCGTCGACGCAACAAGGTCGACAGTAGTGCCGGAGGCAAGTAGTGAATGTGAACGTCGACGACGGGTTGTGCGGCCATGCCCCTCCTGATCGAGCTCTCGAGGTCCCAGCTCTCGACAGTGCGTCTCGCCGAGCCGGAATCCCCTGGACAGCTTCGGCGGACGGTGGCAGGATCTGCAAGCAGTGCGGTCCGATGAGCGAAATGGTCACACGGTCCTCGAGCGAGCGTTCCGACTCCTCGAAGTCTTCGGACCGGAGGGGCGCTGCGTGGGTCTGGCCGAGCTTGCCCGAAAGTCCGAATTGCCCAAGGCCACGACGTTCCGTCTAGCGAACCAGCTCGTAGAGCTTGGCGCGCTCGAGCGCAACGTGGCCGGCTATTGCCTCGGCATGCGACTGTTCGAGCTCGGCAGCATGGTGTCGGAACAGCGGCGGCTCCGTGAGGCTGCCCTCCCGCTCATGGAGGATCTCTACGAGGCGACGCACGAGACCGTGCATCTCGCCGTGCGTGACCGTCTCCGTGTCCTCTACATCGAGAAGATCCGCGGCAACAGAAGCGCCCCGACGCGGACCCAGATCGGCACCCGCCGCCCGCTCCACTGCACCGCACTCGGCAAGGCGATCCTCGCGCAGTCCGACGAAACACTAATCCAGGCGGTTATCGACGCCGGCCTCACGCGCTTCACGCCATACACCATCACGTCCTCCCGGCGGTTCCTTGAGGAGCTGGAGGCCGTTCAGCACCAAGGCGTCGCCTACGACCGCGAGGAGTTCCAGCTCGGCGTGACCTGCGTGGCGGCCGCCGTGCACAGCCACGGGCACGGCGTCGAAGCGGCGCTCTCCGTGACGGGCCTTTCGGGGAGGTTCCACGCTGAGCGCCAAGCCGCGGCCGTGCGCACCGCTGCTCTCGCGATCTCCCGCGCGCTTGGCTACACGCCGCCCGTCCTCGGCACGTAGAGAACCTCCGCTCCCCGTCAGCAGCGGAGCACCCCGATGCCCCGCGGGTAGGCGTGAAGTCGCTCGCAGCCCGTCGAGGGGACCAGGAGCAGCTCGCCGGTCTGGACCCCGGCCGTGCCGTTGGCGGTAACGACATTGTTCTGCACCCAGGCTACGAAGAACCGATCGTCTGGGTGGCCTCATCCACGAGTACCGGATGGTCGCTTGAGCTGGGCGGACGGGATTGTCGACACCCGCACGTCCGCAACTTCGCGACCGGCCTCGAAGAGGCCGGTCGTCGCTTCCGCTTCCTCGTCCGTGACCGCGATGGAAAGTTCACCTCGTC
>JAJZZB010000136.1 GCA_021797795.1 Actinomycetes bacterium
TCGCTGGAGAGGAGCTGTTGTGCGAAACCTTCGACCGCGCCCTCGGCGTGACCCGCTTCCTGCTGGAGGCGGCGCCGCGCTGGCTGGCGCCGCTCGGCGAGTGACCCGCCGCCAGGCCGCTCGACGCTGGTCGAGGGCTGCCATCGTCCCCGTCGTGCTCGGCGGAGGGCTTTTCCTCTCCGCCTGCGGATCGGGTTCCTCGGGACTGGCCAAGCAGGCGTGCGGCTACATCCACAAGGCCTCCGAGCTCCAGTCGAGCGGCACCGCCAGCGCAGGCCGCGTCACCCGCGAGCTGCAGCTGGCCGGCCCCGACGCGGCCGACGCCGCCGGGAGCAGCTCGGCCTGGCAGGCGCTGTCGGCGAACCTGAACGAGGTCGGCTCCGTGCCGAACCACGTCGTGCTCCCCGCCCTCCGGGCCGACTGCAGCGCCGTGGGGGCCTGAGCAGCGCGTTCAGTGGACGAGGGCGTGCTCCCACAGCCGGATGCCGCCGAGGATCCCGGCGAGGTTGTCCACGATCGTGATGGAGGCGTCCACGTGGCCCGCCATGTGCCGGGAGTTGCCGCCCCCGAGGTAGAGCCGGTCGTAGTTGACGAGCGTCTCGAAGTTGGCGATCGCCTTCAGCACCCGTGAGCGCCACTTGCCCGGGCCGATGCGGCGCAGGGCGGCGTCGCCGATCTGCTCGTTGTAGGTCTCGCCCTTGCGGAAGGGGTGGTGGGCGAGCTCGAGGTGGGGGGCGAGCGTGCCGTCCATGAACAGGGCGCTCCCGACGCCGGTGCCGAGGGTGACCACCATCTCGAGCCCGTGGCCGCTCACGACCGCCCATCCCTGCAGGTCGGCGTCGTTCGCCACCCTGACGGGCAGGTGGAGCCTGGCCTCGAGGGCGCCTGCGAGATCGAAGCCCTTCCAGGCGGCGGCGAGCTCGGCCACCACCGGCGAGCCCGGCCCGGCCGCGGTCACGAAGTGCGGGGCGGTGAGCACGAGCCCCTTTCGGACCACGCCCGGGAAGCCGACCGAGACCCGGTCCGAGGCGGGAAGCGGCACGACGAGGTCGGTGAGGAGCCCGAGCATGCGCTCGGGCGGGCAGGGGTAGGGCGTCGGGACCCGCACGCGGTCGGCGAGGAGCCGGCCGTCACTGCCGAGGACGGAGGCCTTGACGCCGGTCCCACCGACGTCGATGGCGAGCGTGGCGGGGTGCAGCTCGCCCGGGGCGGCCGAGCCGAGCGCCGCCTGCGCGGCCGTGGTCGGCGGCGCCGGCTGCGTCTCGCCCGGCGGCAACGGGCCGCCCACGGTCGCCATCACCCGACCCCGAGGTGGTCGGCCGACCGGGGGCCGGCGGCGCCGTCCGGCTCGAAGGCGCCGACGAACTCGAGCAGCGTGCGCACCCCGAAGGCGGTGGCGCCCTTTTGGAGCTCGTAACGGGCCTCGTCGACGTGCGCCGGGCCGGCGATGTCGAGATGGGCCCAGGGGCGCCCGGCGACGAACTCCTCGAGCACGAGGCCGGCGACGAGGGCGCCGGCCTCGCGCTCCTTGCCGACGTTCTTCAGGTCCGCGATGTCCGAGTCGAGGTGGCGGCGGTAGGAGCTGGGAAGCGGGAGCCGCCAGACCGGTTCCCCCGCCCGCCGCGCCGCCTCCTCGAGGGCGCCGAGGACGACCGAGTCGTTGCCCATGACCCCGGCGACCTCGCCGCCGAGCGCCACGACGCAGGCGCCGGTCAGGGTGGCGACGTCGACGATGGCGTCCGGCTCCTCCTCGGTGGCGAGCACGAGCCCGTCGGAGAGGACGAGGCGCCCCTCGGCGTCGGTGTTCAGCACCTCGATCGTCTTGCCGTTGCGGATGGTGAGCACGTCCCCGGGCTTGATGGCCCGCCCCCCCGGCATGTTCTCGGTGATGGGCGCGATGGCGACGACCCGCACCCTCACCCCGAGCCCCCGGCAGGCGGCGACGACGGCGAGGACGGCGGCAGCACCGCTCATGTCGTGCTTCATGTCGATCATCGAGGCCGGTGGCTTCAACGACAGGCCGCCCGAGTCGAAGGTGATGCCCTTGCCGACGAGGGCGACCGTCGGCACCCTGCCGTCGGGTCCCCTGAGGGCGACGGCGTCGTCGGGCTCGTAGGTCATCTTCACGAGGTTCGGCGGCTCGGCCGAGCCCCGGGCGACGCCGAGCAGGCCGCCGAGGCGCTCGGCGACGATGCGCGCCTCGTCGAAGACCTCGATCTCCGCCCCGCCCGAGGCGGCGAGCCGGCCGGCAGCGTCGGCGAGATCCGTCGGGGTGAGGTCGCCGGGCGCCCGGTTGGCGACGTCGCGGGCGAAGGCGACGGCCGCCGCGACGCAGCGGCCGCGGGCGACACCCTCGTCGGCGGCGGAGAGGTCCGCCTCCCCGACGAGCAGGTGGATCCGGCGAGAGGGCTCCTCCGGCGGGGCGGAGCGGTAGCCCTCGAAGCGGTAGCTCGCTCCGGAGATGCCCTCGACGACGGCCTGGGCGAGGTCGCGGGCAGGCAGGGACGCCACCCCCCGCAGGTCGAGGACGCACTCGGCCTCGCTGGCGAGCGCCCTCGCGAAGACGGCGGCGGCGCGGCGCGCCTCGAGGGTCCCGAACCGGCCCGGATCTCCGGCCCCGAGCAGGATCTCGCTTCGGTCGTCGTCGACGAGGACGAGTCGCTCCCCCACCGTGGCGCCGAACCCGCGCCGGCGGGCGACGGCCTCGGAGACCCCGCCCTCACGGCCGAGAGCGACGAGACCGGTGCCGACCAGGCGTCCGGTCGCCTCGGCGCCGGCCGGGGCGCTGGTGGTGATCTCGAAAGAGGGAAGGGGGCTCACGAAGGCTTCCTTTTCTGTTGAGGTGTCCGCTGCTGTGGTCTCGGGCGTGAGAGCGGGGCCGTCCGCGCCGCCACGTGGCTGCCCTCGAGGGCCCGGGCGAGCAGCCAGCAGAGGTCGGAGAGGCGGTTCAGGTAGGGGACGACGAGGGAGCCCTCTCCGGCCCGGAGGCTGACGGCCCGGCGCTCGGCACGGCGCACCACGGTGCGGGCGACGTCGAGCGCCGCGCTGGCGGGGCTCTCGCCCGGGACGACGAACTCGCTCGGCATGACCTCGGCCGCCTCGAGGGCCTCGACGCCGCCCTCGAGGCGCGCCAGCATCGCCGGCGAGACGAGGGAGACGCCCTCGCTCAGCCGCTGGCGCTTGGACGGCGGGGTCGCCACCTCGGCCATCAGCACCCACAGGTCCCGCTCGACGGCGACGAGCAGCTCGTCGACCTCGGCGGTGGAGAAGCCGCTCGGGCCGTGCGCACTCTCGGAGGCGACGAGCGCCCGGGCGAGGCCGAGTGCCGCCTGGGCCTCGTCGACCGCCCCGTTGCACTCGATGCGCGCCGAGTCCTTGCGGACGCGTCCGCCGTAGAGCAGGCCGGTCGTACCCTTGTCTCCGCGCTTTGTCGCGATGCTCACCGGGGCGCAATCTATCGAGGCGCAGGGCCCCGGGGGCCGTGGTGGGCCAGTCACGCCGGGGTACGGCGAGAGCGTAGGGTTCTCTCGTGGTGGTGGCCCTCAGCCTGCTGGCGGCGCTCGCCTTCGCGTTCGGGGCCGTCCTCCAGCAGCAGGCAGCGTCGGGCCAGCCGGCCGAGCGGCACATGCGCCCGAGCCTCGTGCTCCACCTCCTCCGGCGGCCGATGTGGCTGGCGGGCATCGCCATGAACGGGGTCGGCACCCTGTTCCAGCTGGCAGCCCTGTGGCGCGGCTCGCTCGTCACCGTCCAGCCGCTCCTCGTCTGCGGGCTCCTGTTCGCCCTCCCGCTCAACGCCATCCTCCTCAACCGCCGGCGGCCGGGCGTGCGCGAGGGCCTCTCGGCGGGCGCCGTCTGCATCGGGCTCACCGCCTTCCTCCTCGCCACCGGACCGACGCCGGGAAGGGGGACGGCGTCACCGCTCGCATGGGTCGTCGCCCTCGGCTGCCTGGCGGCGGCGGGCGTCGTCCTCGTCCTGGCGGCGGCCCGCACGACCGGGCCCATGCGCCCGGGCCTGCTCGCGACGGCGGCCGGGATGGTGAACGGCCTGTCGGCCGCCTTCATCAAGGGCATCGCCCACCAGGTGGCCGGCTCGCTCCACGCCGGCCTCGGGGCGGCGGCGAGCGGCCTCGCCTCGGACTGGGAGCTGTACGCCTTCGCCGGAACGCTGCTCGTCGCCACCCTCCTCGTCCAGAGCGCCTACCAGTCCGGGCCGATCCGATGGTCCCTCCCCGCCCTCACGGCGGCCAACCCGGTGGCGAGCGTCATCCTCGGGGCGGCCGTTTTGTCCGAGCGGGTGAACGGCGGCCGCCTCGCCCTCGTCGGGGCAGTCCTCGGGCTGACCCTCGTCGTGGCGGGGATCCTCGCGCTCTCCTCCTCCAGCCTCCTCGGCGCCGCCGGGGAGCCGGCCGGCGCGCCGGTGCTGCCCCCGGTCGCCCCCGAGCAGCCGAGCGGCCCGGCCCCGATCCCCCTCGAGCATGCGCCCGCCACCGAGGAGTGAGCCGGCTCCGCCCCCCGCCGGTGGCGCCAGCCGTACGATTGTGTCGTGAAGGTCTCGACCCGCGGCGACTACGCGAGCCGCGCGCTGCTCTCGCTGGCGCTGCGGGAGGACGCCACGCCCACCTCGGTGCGCGACATCGCCGAGAGGACGGGGCTGCCCCAGCCCTATCTCGAGCAGATCCTGCTCGCCCTGAAGGGAGCCGGCCTCGTCCGCTCCAAGCGGGGTGTCGGCGGCGGCTACGTGCTCGCCCGGCAGGCGAGCGAGATCACGCTCGGCCAGATCGTGGCTGCCGTCGATGGGCCGATCGTGGTCGGCGACTTCGGCGCCCCGCACGAGAACGGCGCCTGCGACCACGAGGGGCAGTGCGTCCTGCTCAGCGTCTGGTCCGAGGTGGGCGAGCACATGCGCCAGCACCTCGACTCGTTCACCCTCGCCGACATGGTCGAGCGGGCGAGGGGCACCGTCCTGCAGCCCGTCGGCCCGCTCGCCTGAGCCACCTCGTTCAGAGGTTCCAGGCGACAAGGGCCGGGTCGGTGTGCGACCAGCCGAGCACGCCGAGCTTGCCGGTCTCGAAGGGGAGGGCCCTTCCCGCCTCGGCGCCGAAGTCGGCCCAGAGCGCCGTCATCACCCTCAGCACGTGCGCGTGGGCGAAGACGAGGACCGGCGCGCCGTCGAGGGCAGCGTCCGACCGGAGCCGCTCGATGAGGACCGAGACACGGCGGGCTACCTCTGCCAGGCTCTCGCCGCCGGGGCAGCCGTCGGCGAAGAGCTCCCAACCGGGCCGGTCGGCTCTGATCTGGTCGGTCGTCCGGCCCTCGTAGACTCCGTAGTCCCACTCCGAGAGCGCCTCCGCGACCTCCATGTCGTCGCCGAACCCGGCGAGCCGGCAGGTCTCGACCGCCCTCGACAGGGGGCTCGAGAGAACGAGGCCGGGACGGCCGCCCCCGAGCAGAGCTGAGATTTTACTGTGAATGGCCCTGGCCTCTGTTTCCCCCTCCGGGAGCAGGGGTAGATCCGTCCTGCCGGTGTGGCGCCCACTCCGGCTCCACTCGGTTGCGCCGTGGCGAACGAGAAGGACGCGATGTGGGGTGAGAGGGAACGATTGAGCACGTGTGGGGGACACCGCAGCGACGCTATCGGGCCGGCCCGCCGGGCCGAATGGCGCCAGGAATGTCTGGGGGCCATGCGGCGTTGCAGGTCCTGAGCATGAGTGAAGGGAGCTGGGACCATTCCCGCCAACTCGACGACTGAATACGCCTCCTCGACAGAGAGCACCGAGCCGCGCTCGGTCGGCGACCGCAGTTCTACCGCGCCTGACCTGATGCGCCTCTTCCTCGACGACCTCGGCAAGTACCCGCTGCTCAGCGCCGAGGCTCAGGTGGAGCTCGCGAAGCGGATCGAGCACGGCGACGAAGAGGCCCGCGAGCGGATGATCGGCTCCAACCTCCGCCTCGTCGTCCACTGGGCCCGGCGCTACCAGGGGCGGGGGGTCGACCTCGTGGACCTCGTCCAGGAGGGCACCTTCGGCCTGATGCGGGCCGTCGAGAAGTTCGACTGGCGCAAGGGGTTCCGGTTCTCGACCTACGCCACCTGGTGGATCCGCCAGGCCCTGCAGCGAGCTGTCCAGTCCAAGGGGCGGGCGATCCGCCTTCCCGAGGACGCCCTCGCCGCCGAGCTCGAGGCCGACCCTGACCAGGCGAGGCTCCCGCGCGTCGTGGCCAGCTTGGACCAGCCCATCAAGAGAGAGGCGACCGCCACCCTCGGCGACGTCGTGGCGGCCGACGACATCCCCTTCGAGGACGGCCTCGTCCACTCGATCAGCCTCGGCCGGCTCGAGGCGGCCATCGACCGGCTGCCCGACCTCGAGCAGTCCGTCGTCCGGCTCCGCTTCGGCCTCGACGGCTCCTCCCCCGCCTCGCTCGAGGCGACCGCCCGGACGCTCGGCATCGGCGTGCGCCGCGTGCGGCGGATCGAGGCCTCGGCGCTCCAGTTCCTCGCCGAGCAGCCCGAGGTCGAGGGCGTCAACAGCGCCGCCTGAGCCTCACGAGAGGCTCGCCAGCACCTCGCCCAGGTCCTCTGGCGGCTCCGCCTCGAAGCCGAGCCGCTCGCCCGTCGCCGGGTGCTCGAGCTCGAGCCGGGCGGCGTGCAGCATGGGCCGGCGGAGCGCCATCACCCCCCTCGCACCTCCGTAGCGGCGGTCGCCGAGCACCGGGTGGCCGATGGCGGCGAGGTGGACCCGGATCTGATGGGTGCGCCCGGTCTCGAGAGTCGCCTCGATGACCGTCGCCTCGAGCGGCTCGCAGGCCCGCCGGAGCACCCGGTAGGCGGTGCGCGCCTCGCGCCCCGCCCCCGAGACGGCCATCACGGTCGGGTCCTCCGGCGAGCGGCCGATGGGCGCGTCGACGACGCCGGCGAGCGACTCGAGATGGCCGACGACGACGGCGAGGTAGCGCCGTCCCATCGAGCGCCGCTTCAGCTGCGCGACGAGGGACCGGTAGGACGAGGCGGTGCGCGCCACGACGAGCAGGCCGGAGGTGTCCTTGTCGAGGCGGTGGACGATGCCGGGCCGCTCCGGCTCGCCGGCCCCCTCCCCGGGCAGGTCGGCGAGCTCGGGGTAGCGGGCGAGCAGGCCGGCGACGAGGGTGTCGAGGCGGTGGCCGGCGCCCGGGTGGACCACCACCCCGGCCGGCTTGTCCACGACGATGAGCTCGGAGTCCTCGTAGACCACCTCGAAGGGCACCGGCTCGAGCGCCACGGGAGGCGGCGGGGGGGAGGCGGCCTCGGCCAGGCGCCCGCCGTCGACCGAGAGCCGGTCCGCTTCCCGCAGCCGCCGCGACCGGTCGGTGACGGGCCGGCCCGCCAGGAAGACGGCCCCCTCGTCGACGAGGCGGCCTGCCTCCGACCGGCTGAGGTCCGTCAGGAGGGCGACCGCCCGGTCGAGCCGCATGCCGGCGAGGGCGGTCGGCACGACGATGCCCGAGGCGAGATCGTCCTCCAACCTCACTCCTCCCCACCCTGGCGACGGGCCGACGAGGGCGCACGCAGCAGCGACCAGGCGAGCAGGACGCAGCCGCAGACGATGGATGCGTCCGCCACGTTGAACGTCGGCCAGTAGCGCGTGTAGATGAAGTCGATGACGGCGCCGTGGTTGGAGCGCACGAGCCGGTCGGCGAGGTTGCCGACGGCTCCCCCGAGGACGAGGCCGACGGCGACGGCGGCCGGCGTCGTCGGGACCCGGCGGGCGAACCAGACGACCGCCGCCACGAGGACGACCGCCACGACGATGATCGGCCCCGTGAGACCGGTGCCGATCGAGAAGGCGGCCCCGCTGTTGTACTCGAGGCGGAAGGCGAGCGGGCCGATGAGGTGCACCTCGTGGTGGCGCAGGTGGGCGACGGCGAGCGACTTGGTCACCTGGTCGGCGACCACCACGACGGCCGCGACGAGACCGGCCAGCACGAGACGCCGCCGGCGGGCGCGCTCGGCGCCCCTCGGGCTCAACGGCGCGAGAGGCCCCCGCTCTTGCAGTTGATGCAGAGTCGTGCGAACGGGAGTGCCTCCAACCTCGGCTTGGGGATGAGCCGACCGCAATTCTCGCAAATCCCGTAGGTGTGGTTGGCCATCTTGGCCAGCGCGTGGTCGATCTCCTCGACGGCCTGCAGGGCCTGGGCCGAGAGGGCGAGGTCGCGCTCCCGGTCCACCGTCGTCGTGCCGCCCTCGCCCGACTCGTCGTCGAACTGGATGTCGCCCGGCTCCATCTCCTGGACGAGCAGGTCGGCCTCGGCCCGGAGTGCCTGGGCCTGCTCGAGGTAGGTGGCGCGCTCGGCCTCGAGGGCCTGGCGCTGGTGGGCGAGCCAGCGCTCGTCGGTGTAGCCCTCGGTCCTGCGCTCGACGGGCTTGGCCCGCCGGGAGAGCAGGCCCGGGCCGCTCGGGCTCGCCGCTGCAGGCGGCGGTACCGGGCGGGACTCGGCGGCCTTGGCCGGAGCCGTGGCGACAGCTGCCGCCTTCTTTGCCGCCTTGGCGCCGGCTGCCGGCGCCTTGGAGGCAGCCTGCTTCTTCGCCGGGGCGGCCTTGGCGGCCGCCTGCTTGTTCGCCGCGACGGGTTTGACCGCCGGCTCCTTCTTCGCCGGGGCGGGCTTGGCGGCCGGCTCCCTCTTCACCGGGGCGGGCTTGGCGGCAGGCTGCTTCCTCGCCGGGGCGGGGGCGGGCTTGGCGGCCTTCGAGGCGGCCTTGGCCGGCTTGTCGGCCGGGGCCGCCT
>JAJZZB010000137.1 GCA_021797795.1 Actinomycetes bacterium
GCCGTACCGCACCCGCGCAGCGTCGCCGAGCGGCATGCACGTGAGGCTGTCGCTCTGGAGGGCCACCACCTCGGTGGACAGGACCGCGCCTGTCGATCGACGCACGAAGACGGCGTCCCCGACGGCTGCCTCGATCCCTTCGACCTCGATCCTGAGTCCGATCACCCGGATGACCCGGCCGGTTCGCCGGGGGCGCGCCGCTTCGAGCAGTTCCCGGCGCACGCCAGGCTGTGCGAACGCGCTCACCACCCCGCGACCTCCTGGAGACGCTGGCGGACCCTGTCGAGCGCCGAGGACACCTGCGCATCGATCCTGCAACCGCCCACGGTGACGACACACCCGCTGGCTTCCACCAGCGGGTCGTGCACGACGTCGACGTTGCCGGCGTTGACGAGGGTGCGGATCTCGTCGTCCGAAAGACCTGCGCGAGTGCTGACCCGAATGACGAGGTCCGGTCCTTCGGGGGCGAGCGCCAGAGCCCGAACGATCGTGTCGCGCAGCGCCCCGTGCTCCTCCACCGCCCGCCCGACGAGCACCTCGGTCAATTCGACGACGAGCGCGGCGACGTCGCGGCCGACTTCTCGCACGACCTCCTCCCGCATCGACGCCACCTTCCCCGCCGCCTCGGCGATGCACGATGCGAGCTGATCGACACGCTTCTGACGCGCGGCTTCGACCGAGGCTGCGGCCTCCGCCCGACCTTCGGCCTTGCCCTCCTCGAACCCCTCGCGCCGCGCAGCCTGGACGAGCTCTTCGACCGCAGAGAGATCGTCTGCCCGAGATGCAGTCCCGACGCCATGATCAGCCACCGCCGGGAGGGCGCGGGCCACCTTCCCGGGCTGGCGCAGGATCCTCCATGACCTAGGCAATGAGCTCATCGCCCGCCCTTTGGACACTGATCGTGCCGTCGTCGATGAGCCCGCGTACGGTTTTCACGACGTTGGCCTGCGCCGCTTCGACTTTGGACATGAGCTGGGCACCGAGCGATTGGGTCTCCTCCTCCAAATCTGCGAGGAAGCGCTCCGTGCTGTTCTTCTTGATCTTCTCCACGAGCTCCTTGTTCGCGGCCTTGAGCGCGAGCGCGAGTGTGCGCAGGGTGACGCTGCGGACGAACTGCTGGATCGCGGCGTCGTCGAGGTGGACGATGTCGTCGAAGACGAACATCTCGTCGCGGATCTGCTCGGCGAGCTCCGGGTCGTGCTCTTCGATGAGCTTCAGGATCTCCCGGTCCTGGCCGCGCTCGACGTTGTTCAAGATGGCGGCAGCAGCCGGGACCCCACCCGAGGTCGCCGTGGACACCCCTGCCGACATGGACGCCATGCGATTGCGCAGGATGCTTGCCACCTCAGATAGCGTCTCCATCGGAACCGTGGCCAGCGAGGCAAAACGGCGCACGACGTCCGCCGCTTTCTCCTGGGGCAAGTGCTCGAGCACCCGAGCGGCAAGCTCGGGATAGATGTTCGAGATCACCAGCGAGACCGTCTGTGGATGCTCCTCCGCGAGGAACCCCGCGATCTGCGCAGGCTCCACGGTGTTCAGGAACGCCAACGGCTGGTCGTCGGAGGCGATCTTCAGCTCCACGAGCACCTCCGCTGCACGCTGCGGCCCCAGGCGCTCTTTCAAGAACCGCTCCGCCAGCTCCAAACCTCCTTGGTGCACTTGGATGTAGGCGCCCAGCTCCTGTGAGAATTCGGCGACGACAACGCGCACCTCTTCTTCGCTCAAGGTGGGCAGCCGTGCGAGCTCGAAGAGCACCCGCACCGACTCGTTCTCGCTGAACTGACGGAGGATGCGCTGCGCGCGCTCGGGGTCGAGCTGGGCGATGATCGCTGCGACACGCTGGGATCCCGTGAGGTTCATTGCCGCGCATCCTCGTTCTTGGTGCTCCGGTTCATCCATCCGCGCATGATCTGCGCCACTGGCTCGGGCGCCTGGTCGATGTACTGCTCCAGGTCGACTCCCGGGCGGCTAGGGGTCACCGCCGGGACCTGCGCCGTCTGCGCCTGCTCGGGCACAGGGACGTAGGGAGCGAAGATCGACGGGTCGATCACCGCGGCAGGTTCCCTCCTACGGCGCCGGGCGCTCCACCACAGGAGGAACACCAGCACGAGCACCGCCAGGACCGGGGCGCCGTCCCGCGCCATGGAGATGAGCTTGGACTGGCTGCCCGCCGCGGCGGCGGCCTTGGCCGCCGACGCGGCCTGTTGTGCGGCGGCCGTCGAGAACGGCGCCACGGTGAAGGCGAGCACGTCTCCCCTCGCGAAGTCGAGGTTGGCAGCCGCTGCCACACCCTGCCTGATGGAGGCGAGTGTCGTACCCCGCGGGATCGCGCTCTTGTTCACGAGGACGGCGACCGACTGGCGTACGACGGAGCCGGCAGTCTGTGTCGTTGTCGTGGTGACCGTCCCGATCTCGCAGGTCTTGGAGGTCTTGGTCTGTGTGTACTTTCCGCCTGTGGTCGTGGTCGCCGCGTTGGCGATGGTCCCCGCCGGTCCGCCGACCGCCTGCGCGCCTTTCGATGTGTAGGTGGTCTTTGTCTGCGCTGTGGTGGTGCAGAAGCTTGTCTTGGCCCCCTTGACGGGAGGAGCGATCTGACGGACCGTCGTCTTCTTCTTGTTGAATGTCAAGGTCGCGTCCACCTGTACGTCGGCGTTGTTCGGGCCGAACACCGAGGTGAGGTAGCCCGCCACCTTCGCTTGGACCGCTGTGTCGTACGCAGCGGTCGCGGACGACGACGAGGCGCTCGCCGAGACTCCGGGGCCAGCCAAGAGGTTGCCGTTGGCATCGGCGACGGTGACGTTCGCGGAGTCGAGCCCCGGAACCGACGACGCGACCAGGTGGACGATCGCCTGCACCTGGTCCTGCGAGAGCGCCTTGCCCTGGGACATCGTGACCAAGACCGACGCCCCGGTGGGCGCTGTGTTGGACAACGCGAAGGTCTGGTTGGCCGGCTCCGCGACGTTCACCTGGGACGATTGGACACCTGCGATCCCGTCGATGGTCTGCTCGAGCTCTCCTTGGATCGCCTGCAGGTAGTCCGCCTGCTGGGTGATCTGGGAGGTGGTCAGGCCGGCCTTTGTGAGCAAGGAGAGCCCGACGGTCCCTTGGTTCGGAAGGCCTGTCGCTGCGGCGTTCAGCCGCGCCTGCGCGACCTCGTTCTCGGGCACCAAGATCGTCGACCCTCCATCCTCCAGCTGGTACGTGATGTGGTCCGTGGTGAGCTGCTGGGTGATCTTCTGCGCGTCCTGCCCCTGGAGGCCGCTGAAGAGGACCGCGTAGCTGGGCTTCGACGACAGCGTCATGAAGAGCACCGCGACGACGACCGCACCAAGGAGCGCAGCCAGCGTGACCGCCTTCTGACCGGGGGTGAACCCGGAGGCGAACTGGCGGGCGCCGGCACGGATGCGGTTCCAATCGGTGCTCGGGACGATGGCCACGGTTCTCAGAACGTCATCTGGATGACCGAGTTGTAGGCAGCGAGCGCCTTGTCGATCACCGACGTCGTCACCTGGGTCTCCAAGGAGGCCTCGGTGGCGGCGATCATCGTGTCGGTCAGGCTCCCTTGCCCCGCCGCCGCCGCGGCCTCTGCGCCGGAGGCCGCGCTCTGGGCGCCCTGGAGCGAGTCGAGGGCGTTCCCGATCGCCGAGACGAAGCCGCCGCTTCCTGTCGAGCCCGAGGCCGCAGGCGCCGGGGCAGGCGCCGGGGCAGGCGCCGGCGGAACCGGGATCGACGAGATCGCAGGGATCACGGGTCAGGCCCCGATTGCCAGGGCCGCGTTGTAGGCGATCTGGGCCTTGGCCATCATCGCGGTGTTCGCGCCGTAGCTTTCCTGCGCGGAGATCATCCCCACGATCTGCTCCGCCAGTGTCACGTTGGGAAGGGCGACGTCCCCCTGGCCGTTGGCGAGCGGGCTTGTGGGCTCGTAGGTCGTGACCCCGATGGATGTCCCGAGAGCCACCCTGGCAACCTTCACCCCCTCGGTGGATGCCCCGGCGCTACTCGGTCCGGCAACAGGCTGCAGGATCGGCGTCTGCTCGGCATAGACGCGGGAGCCGACCCGCGCGGCGTCGTTCATGTTGGCCACGTTCCCCGCAGCCGTGTCGATCCACGCCTGCATGGCGTCGGCGCCCGAACCGGAGACGCTGAGCGCGGGGAACAGGCTCATGTGTACCTCCCTCCTGCAGCTCCTTGGACGAGGAGGAACTGGGCGGTGAGCGACTTGGCGAGCGCCTGGTACTGGAGCGTCGTTGCTTCCGCTGTGACCAGCTCTGTGATGAGCGAGACGTTGTTGCCGTCCGTCGCAGGCGGCGCGGTCGAGGGCGACTCCGAAAGCGTGGCGGTGCCGCCGTGCTCGAGCGCCTTGGCGAGGCTCGCTTGGAAGCTGACGTCCTCGGCTCTGTAGCCGGGGGTCTCAGCGTTGGCGAGATTGCCGGCGATCGCGGACTGCTCGGCGCTCGTCCCGTCGATGGCGAATTGGAGAACTTGGATGACGCTCATGGGCCTCTCGTGGCGTGGCGACGAACCTGCCCGTCATGGGCCCAGAGCGGCAGTCCTCGTGCCGCTGATCTCTCGCATTGCCGAGATCACGAGGCTTATCGGCACCCGAGCCAGGAGACTTTAGCGACCAACCCTTGGCGCTCGTGCGTGGCAGGGCTCGGCAGGGATCGGCGCGTCACGCACGCCGGTCGACGAAGAGCGGGGTCGCGATCGGCCGGAAAGCCGCCGCCGTGCGCTCGAGGAGGACTCGCAGGGCGCCGTGGCGGCGCGCCATCGCGACCTGGACTTCCAAATAGCCCTCGAGCAGCTCCCTGGCGCGGACCTCGAGCCGTGAAGGGAGCTGCCCCACGTCGGGCCACGAGAGCTCCTCGGGTGCAGCGGCTCCCGAGGCCGCAGCGCGCCATTGCCCGAGCCGCTCCTCCATGGTGTCGAGGAGCTCGTCCCAGCCGGTCGTCCTACGCGACAACTGCCGCCTCGTGCGCGTTGGCAGCCTCGCGGTTGGCCTCGTAGAGGCGGGTCAGGATCTCGGAGCACGCCGGCAGGAGCGAACGGTCCTTCTTCACGTTGCACCAGACAAGGCGTCGGTGGACGAAGCGGTAGATCTCCCGGAGGCGTTCACCAGCCTCCCAGGCTTCCGTCGCGATCCCGTCGTGGAGCGCGAGCACGATCTCTTGGGCATGAACCAGGTGCAGGTGGATCGGCTCGATCGCACCGGAGTCGAACGCCGCATCGGCCGCCTGCAGGTCGGAGAGCGCCTGCTCGAAGAGCATGAGCAGGCGCTGGACGGGCGTCGCCGTCAGGATCTGGTCGGCCAGGTACCGGCGCTGGGCTTCTTCGATCTCGTCGTTCGTCACAGCTGTGCGATCGCGCTGGAGAGCTGGCTGCTCTCGCTCTTCAGCCTGCCGAGCGTCGCCTCCATGTTGGCGAACTCCTGGACGAGCACCGCGTGCTCGGTGGCCTTCATCTGCTCGTACATGGTGATCTGGGGGTCGAGCCCTGTCGCCTGGTTGGTGAGCGACGTGATCGCTGCGCTGATCGAACCGGTTCCCGGTTCCGTCGCCCCGTTGGCCACCCCTGCGAGGAGCTGGGCCGCGCCTGGACGGTAGGTGAGTGTGCCCAGCGTGGTTGTGGCCGAGATCCCCGACGCGGTGACGAGGACGGCGAGGCCGTTCTGAGCCGTGAGGACCTGGCCGCTGCCGGTCGCGGCGAGGCCGCCGATCGTCCCTGCGACGTTCGTGCCCGAGAACGTGACGGGGCTTGTCGCGCTCGCACCGGCGAGGCCGGTCGTCCCGGCTCCCGTGTCGGTGGACTTGACGGTGAACGTGGCGCTGGAGCCGTAGGCACCGCTCTCGAGCTCGAGCTGGGTGCCCCCGACCACTCGGGCGCTGATCGAGATTCCGGCCTGGGCGAACGCGGCGTCGAGCCCCGTCGCGACCTGTGCGAGCGACTCGCCGGCCGCCGTCGTGTAGCTGGCAGTCGCCCCGTTCATGGTGATGCTCAGCGTCTCTGAGGCGGTGACCTTGCCTGTGGAGAGCGTGGTGCCGAGGTCGGTCGCCTGGGTCGCCGAGTGCGTCACGTCGACCGCGTACGTCCCCGCAGGCGTCGCTGTGCCCGCGAAGGCGAAGGACACTGCGCCGGTGTATGTGGCTGCCGCCGCCTGGAACGTCCCTCCCTGGGCGAAGAGGGCGGTCACCGATTGTGGGTTCGCGCCGAAGGCCGCGACGAGCTTTGTCCTTGTGAAGGCCAGCGTCCCTGTCTTGGCGACGGTGACCCCGACGTCCGAGAGGTCGCCGAGGCTCGAGCTCCCGGTCGCGGCGGCGAAGATCGACAGGACCTGGGAACGGATGTCGGCCAGCGCGACCGAGCCCATCAGCGGACCGCCGGCCTTCTTCGATGTTGTGTACCCGGCATACTTCTGGATGTCGGCGAGCACGGTGTTGGCGGCCTTCACCAGGGCTGTGACCTTCGCGGCCTCGGCTGTGGCATCGGGGGACACGGTGACCGTCGTCTGTCCGGTCGATCCGACCGTGACGGTCGTGCCCGAGAGCAGGCTCGTGAAGGCGTCACTCCCGGAGGTCACCTGGTACCCGCCGGTCGTCCCCACCGTCACGGTCGCTGTCTGCGCAGCCTGGATCGTCTGGAGCCCGCCCAGCACCGAGCCGCTGAACGCCGTCGGTGTCACGGACAGCGCGTTGGCGGTCCCGGTGTCGTTGGCCGCGACCTGCAAGACGTAGTCCCCCGTCGAGGTCTTGACCGCGCTGGCGGTCACCGCGAGGTCGGAGGAGTTGATCTCGCTCACCACCTGGGCGAGGCTCCCGTTGCCGGTGGAGACGTGGGCGACGTGCGCGCTGCCGGCGGAGACGAGCGACCCGTTCACGCTGTGAGCGGTCGAGACGGTCGCGGTGACGGTGGATGTGCCAGGCGCGTGCAGGCTCATCGCACCGCCTGCGGTCAGCAGTGTGAGCGTGGTCTTCGTGCCCCCGAGTGTGACCACCGCGGACACTCCCGTCCCCGATTGGCCGGAGACCAGCCTGAGCGATGTCAGCGCGCTCCCGCCGCTGACCGCGACCGAGGCGCTGGCCCCCTGGGCGGCGGTCGCGACCTCGAGCGCACCGGTGCCCGTGAGGGACGCCGCGACCGGTGCGCCCGCGCCGCCCGCGGCGGTGTCGACGGCCGCGACGAGCCCTGTGGGGGTGTAGGTGCCCGCCTTCAGGGTGAGGTGGTAGAGCGATCCGTCCACCGTGAGTGTCAGCGAGTCGTTGGCTGTCGAGATGGTCGTCGTCGCTGCGAGCGGCGCGGAGCCGGTGACCGCGCCGGCGGCGGACGACTGGGTCACGGTCATCGCCCAGGACCCCATCGGGAGGCCGGCGCCCGCCGCGAGTGTGGCGAGACCCAGAGCAGTGGCGCCGGTCGCGAGCAGCATCGAGGAGCCTGTCGTCACGACCGATGTCGTCGACGCCACCCCGTACTTCGACGCGAGGATGTTCGCCTGGGCGAGCTGGTTCACCGTGAAGGTGAGCGACCCGGACTTCGCCCCCGGGGAGGCGACCGCGCTGGCGACAGCCTGGTCGGAGCTCGTCGCACTCGCGAGGTTCCAGGCGGACGTCTCGTTCAACGCGTCCGCGGCATTCAGCATCGCCTGGAGGTCCGTGGAGATCTGGCGGTAGTCGCCTGCGTGCTGGATCAGGGTGGACTGCTGGTTCGTGAGGTTGGTGATCGGGTCTTGGTAGCTCTGCAAGAGGGCCCCGATGACCGCCTGGGTTGTGATGCCCGAGACAAGTCCGTTGACGACGAGAGCTGGTGTCCCCACCGGTGTCATGCGCTCCTCCTCCCGGTCTTTCTGGTCTCCTGACGAACGTTCCACTCGCCGGTGCAGCTGGGGTCACAGGTGGTCAGGCCGCGGCGCGTCGCACGGCCGGGCCGCATCCGTGACCCGATCAGGCCGCGTTCCTGCTGCCCTGCCGTGCCGCGCACGCCTGGAGCGAGGGCGGGGGCCCGCCGGCCCCCGCCCTCGTCAGCCCTGTCCGCCGGCGCTCCGACCGAGCTCGGTGCTCGAGAAGGGGCTCGGCGATTCCAGCGGGGCGGCTCAGCTCACGAGCTTGAGCACGAGCGAGGGGGTCTGCTGCGCCTGCGACAGCATGGCCACGCCGGTCTGCATCAGGATCTGGTCGGTCGTGAAGGCGGTCATCTCCTGCGCCATGTTCACGTCGACCAGCTGGCTGTTCGCCGCAGCGAGGTTCTGCTGACCGACCGTGAGGTTCGCCACGATGGCGTTCAGCTCGTTCTGGGTGGCGCCCACCTTCGCGGCCGTCGAGTCGACAGTCGAGATCGCTGTTTGGACCGCAGCAATGGCAGCCCGAGCTGTGGACGCCGATGTGATCTTCGACGCTGTGAGCTTCAGTGTCGCCAGCTTCATGCCGCTGATCGCCAGCGAGATCTGTGTCGACGATGTGTCGAACGCCCCGATCTGGAGCGTTCCGGAGAACGACCCTGTCAGCAGCTTGGACTTCCCGAAGCTGGTGGTCGTGGCGATCTTTGTGATCGTCTTCGCCAAGTCTGTGAACTCGGCCTGGTCGGCGGCCCGAGACGTCGATGTCTGGGTCGCGTTTGTCGCCGAGGTGAGCGCGAGCTGGTCCATCGTCTGGAGGATGGACGAGATCTGCGTGAGCGCCCCCGAGGCCGTCTGGATGAGCGACACGCCGTTCTGGGCGTTGGAGATCGCCTGGGTATAGCCGTTCGCCTGCGCCTCGAGG
>JAJZZB010000138.1 GCA_021797795.1 Actinomycetes bacterium
TCTGGGTGGTGAGGGCTTGCTCGACGCTGTGCTTCGGCCACCAGGTGCGGAACTGCTCGCTGTGCTCGGTGAGCTCGCCGATGATCTCGGCGAAGCGAGGGTCGCCGGGGTGCTCTGCTGCGACCTCGTGGAACTGGGCGAGGAGGTGGCGTCCGCGCTCTTCACGGCCGACGACGCCAGCAGTAGCGGTGCCCTCGGCAAAGTAGAGCCACATGAGGTTGCAGCGTCGGGCGGGGAGCGAGCCTGGATCCCAGAGCCGGTCGAAGGGCTGGTTCCAGGCGGCGAAGTCGAAGTGCAGGTCGAGCAGGCAGGCCGGTGCGGGTTCGATGGCCAGAAGCAGGCGGGTGAGCTGTGGGTCGACCTCACCAGTCGTCTGGTCATCTTCGGGCACCGGGAGCCCGGCGAGGCGTCGCAGGTGGCGGTGGGACTCGTCGTCGAGTCGCAGCGTCCGGGCGATGGCGTCGATCACCTGGATGCTCGGCGTCCCGGGTTGGCCCTGTTCGAGGCGCGTGTACCAGGTGAGGCTGACGCCGGCTGCTGCAGCGACCTCTTCTCGGCGAAGCCCTGGGGTGTTGCGCCGTAGCGGGTAGGAGTCGAGGCCGAGGTCTTCAGGGTGCAGGTCCGCCCGCCGGGCGCGCAGGAACTCGGCCAGCTCGGCCCGCCGTTCGGCGGCGGGGTCGGACTCTGCGGTCCGCATGCGAGGAAGCCTATCGCTCGCCTGGCACTGCCAGGACGAAGACCCCTGCGCCTATCACTGCGAGGACTAGCACTGCCAGGACTACGAGTGACAGGACCAGGCGAAGCGACCGGCCGCGGGTTTACGGTCAGGTTGGGCCGGTGTCACCGTGCGCCGAAGAGTCGTCCCCGGCGAGCGTGTCTCGGGTTGCTTCCGCCAGCGGCGGTGCACCGGCTCCGCGTCGAGGACGGTTCGGGTCACGTGAAGGCGATCACATGAAGGAGAGCTCCACAAGCAAGGGCCGGGCCTCAAGGATCATCACGACGCGCGCCCGAGTGGCTGGGGGAGAGCCCGGGGCACAGCGACACAGCCTGACGGTGCGTCGGAGTCGCTGGTGGCGGGCGGCCGGGGTCGTTGCCTGTCTTGTCGTCGCCGGGTCGGTGCTGGCGGCCTGTGGCGGTGGGTCCCGCTCGGCGTCATCCTCCACGACGGATCGACCGGCTTCGTCACCGGCGCCGTCCAGCTCGACTGCACAGAGCGCGACGACATCGGCCACTGCTGCAGCCGTGCTTGCCGCCTACCGCGCCGGCTGGGCAGCCTTCGAACGGGCCCTCGCAACAGCGAACCCCGAGGATCCCGCGCTTGCGGCCACCATGGTCGATCCGCAATTGCAGCGGGTGAAGGCGAACCTGCTTGCCGACCAGCGCCAGGGGATGGTCGGGCGGGGGACGACGACGTTGCACCCGAAGATCACCGCGCTCTCGGCGACCTCGGCGACGGTGGTCGACTGCGCGTACAGCCAAGCGGAGCTGGTCTATGCATCGACCGGCAAGCCAGTGCCACCAGTCACGCCGCCCGAGAACGACGGGGTGAGCGCGACCTTGGTGCTGTCGGGCGGGAAGTGGAAGGTCTACAAGCAGATCGTGACGGACGGGAAATGCGCGCCCGGGTCCTGATGCTCGGCCTTGCACTCGCCGCTGCGGGAATGTCGGTGATGGTCGGTGCCTCGCCGGCATGGGCGAACGACCCGAACGGCCAGTACGGATGGACCTCAGCCCAGGCTTCCGGCGGCACGCTGACGGTCGAGGCAGGCCACACCTACTGGACCCCGCCCGCGGACAGCTCGTGGACGAGCGGCGCGCAGAGCACGCCGCCGTCGGGCAAGCCCAACCCGAACCAGCCCTACGGCTGCACCTATGGCGCGGGCGGTGCGTCTGCGACCGCGGCGCTCGGGATCGGCGGGCCCGAGCCGGGCCAGTGGGTGTTCCCCGACTGCCGGGGACCCGGGGTGATCGACCCGATGCCGCCGTTCTGGGTGACCGGGGCGGTGCCTGCTGCGGCGACGGTGCAGGTGGATCCGGTGGTGGTCGCCGAGCAGGCCGCGAAGCAGCTCGGGCTCTCCTCTCCCACCATCGAGATGGCCCCGCCGGACGGCTCGGCCCAGCTGGTCGGCCTGGCGTCGTGGCTGTGGATCGACCCCGGCCAGTGGCGGGCGCTGTCTGCATCGGCAAGCGCCGGGCCGGTGACGACGACGGCGACGGCGTCGCCGACCAAGGTGGTCTGGGCCATGGGCGACGGCGCGTCGGTCACCTGTGACGGCCCGGGCACGCCCTACAGCCCCGCAGATCCCGGCGCCACGACGGACTGCTCGTACACCTGGCCGGAACCGGGCTCGTTTTCGGTGACCGCCACGATCTTCTGGTCGGTCACCTGGTCGGCTGTCGGCGCGTCGGGCGGCGGGAGCCTCGGCGTCCAGGCCGGCCCTCCGGCAAGGGTCCCCGTCACGGTGACCGAGTCCCAGGCGGTCAACACCCCAGCTTCAGGGAGCGACTGAGAGAGGCACGTCATGGCACAGGTGGCGACGCCAGCCCGGCACAACGGGCAGCGGGCAGTCGAGAGCGGCCGGCCGACCCACGTGCCGGTCCCGGGCCGGCGCCGCCAGCTCCCCCTCGTCGCCGTCGGCGTGCTGCTGGTGGTGGGCTGCGCGCTCGGGTTCGCCGACGCCTCGTTGCACCTCGGGACCCGAGAGGAGGTGCTCGCCGTCGCCCAGCCGGTCGCCGCCGGCCAGGTGCTCACCGCAGCCGACCTGCGGGCGGTCAAGGTATCGACCGGCAGCGGTCTCGCGGTCGTCGCCGTTGGCGCAGAGGGAAGCGTCCTCGGCCGGCGCGCCGCGGTGGCCCTCCTCCCCGGATCGCTGCTCACCGCGGCGGAGGTCGGCTCGGCACCGGCGGTCGGCGCGGGGTCCGACGTGGTCGCCCTCGGCCTCAAGCCCGGCGCCTACCCGCCCGAACTCGCCCCCGGGGACCGGGTCGAGGTCGTCCCGGTTCCCGGCGCCTCGTCGGGGAGCACCACAGGGTCGGTGGCGGCCGGCAGCCCGGTCAACGCCACGGTGCTCGCGGTCGAGGGCGCCACGGTGGGCTCGGGGGCCCCGACGGTGCTGTCGCTCGAGGTTGCGGCCCGGGACGCCGGCGAGGTGGCTGCCCTTGCCGCGGCCGACCAGGCGTCGGTGGTCGAGATCGGCGCGGGCAGCTGAGATGGGCAGTGTCGTGGCGTTCGGCTCGGTGCGTTCGTGCGCGGTGACGACCCTTGTGCTCGGGTTGGCGGCCACCTGGCCGAGCCGGACTGGCGCACCAGGGCGTCGGGTGCTGGTGGTCGAGGCCGACCCGGCGGGGGCGACGCTGGCGGCGTCGGCGGGGTGGCCGGCCGAGCCGGGGTTCGTCTCGCTCGCCGCGGCGGCACGGCGGGGTGCCGAGCCGTCTCTCGTCTTCGAGCACTGCCAGCACCTTCCTGGTGGCGCGGCGGTCCTCGCCGGTCCGGCGCGCGGCGACCAGGCCAAGAGCGCGCTGGTGATGCTCGCTCCGCTCCTCGGACGGCTCTCCGAGCTCGACGCCGACGTGCTCGTGGACTGCGGCCGCCTGGAGGACACCTCGCCGGTGCTCGGCCTCTTCGAGCGGGCCGCCCAGAGGGACCGGACGGCCCAGAGCGACCGGGAGAGCAGTGCGGTCCTCGTGACCAGGGGGCGCCTCTGCGACCTCCAGGCGGTGGCGTCCTGGCTCGAAGCCCACCCGGCCGGCCCCCGTGCGGGTCTCGTGGTGGTCGGCGACGGCCCGTATCCCGACGCCGAGATCACCGAGGCGCTGGGTCTTCCCGTCCTGGGGCACCTGCCGTGGGACCCGGGGACCCCCGACGCGCTCGTCGCCCTCGGGGCCTCGGACCGCCGGCTGCGCATGGCCCCCCTCGTGCGCGCGGCGCGCACCCTCGCCGAGCGTCTCGCCCACGACGGCTCTTTTGTCGATCCGGTCGACGAGGACGTGGCGCGGACCGAGCAGCCAGTTGCCGGCCGGCGGATCGCGGTGGGGAGCAGGGTGCTTCGGACCTGGCGGGCCGAGACCGTCCCGCAGGCCAATGGGCACGCCGCTGGACGCGCCCCTGGGGAGGCATCCCGGTGACGGCGGAGGCAGGGGTAGTGGCCGGGCTGCGGGCCGAGGTGCTCGCCGCACTGTCCGAGCGTGAGCGGGAGATCGCCGCGGCGGGACGCCCTGCGCTCGGGCCGGCCGACGAGCAGGCCCTCGGCCGCCAGCTGATCGCAGAGGCCCTGGAGCGCCGGGCCACCAAGGCGCTTCGCGACAGCGACGTGCTGCTCAGCGCGACCGAGGAGGACGACCTCGCCCGGGCCGCCTTCGACGCGCTGTTCCGCATGGACCGCCTCCAGCGGCTCTTGGACGACCCTTCGATCGAGAACATCAACGCCAACGGCTGTGACCAGGTCTGGGTCCGCTACGCCGACGGCCGCCGGGAGCAGGTGGCGCCGATCGCCTCGTCGGACGCCGAGCTCGAAGAGATGCTGCGCACCGCGGCGGCACGGACGGGGATCGGCGAGCGGCGCTTCGACCGGGGCTCGCCCCGCCTCTCGCTCCAGCTGCCCGACGGCTCCCGGCTGTTCGCGCTGATGGCGGTCTCGGCCCGGCCGTGTGTCTCGATCCGCCGGCACCGCTACCTGCGGGTCACCCTCGACGACCTGGTCCGCCTCGGCACCCTCGACCACGCGCTCCGTGAGCTCCTGCGCGCCGCGATGCTCGCGCGCAAGTCAGTGATCATCTGCGGGGGGACCGGGGCGGGAAAGACCACGCTGCTGCGGGCCATGGCGGCCGACATCCCGCCCTCCGAGCGCCTGGTCACGATCGAGGACTCGCTCGAGCTCGGCTTGGACCGCTTCGGCGACCTGCACCCCGACGTGGTCGCCTTGGAGGCACGAGAGCCGAACTTGGAGGGCGAGGGCGGGGTGTCGCTCGCCGAGCTGGTCCGCTGGGCGCTTCGCATGTCGCCCGACCGGGTCATCGTCGGCGAGGCCCGGGGCGAAGAGGTCCTGGCGCTCTTGAACGCGATGAGCCAGGGCACCGACGGCTCCATGGCCACGCTGCACGCGTCGAGCTCTCGTGGTGCGTTCTCCAAGCTCGCCACCTACGCCGTCCAGGCCCCCGAGCGCCTCCCCTTGGAGGCCACGAACCTGCTCGTGGCGAACGCGGTGCACCTCGTCGTCCACATCGCCCAGGACCAAGGACGCAGGTATGTGTCCTCGGTGCGCGAGGTCCTCGACGCCGAAGGACCGATGGTGGTCTCCAACGAGATCTTCCGCCCCGGACCCGACGGCCGGGCTGTCCCCGGGGTGCCGATCCGGGCCGACACCCTCGACCAGCTCGAAGCGGTTGGCTTCGACCCGGCCCTCTTGGACCGCCCCGAAGGCTGGTGGCAGACATGAGCGCGCTCGCCGGCCTCCTCGGCGCAGGGGTGGGCCTCGGGCTGGTGCTGGTGGTCGCCGGCTGGCGGGGCGTCGAGCTGGCCCGCCCTGCCCGGCACCTCGAGCGGGCCCAGGTGGGGCGAGCCCAGCTGGAGCGGGTGAACCTGCGCCTGGCGCTCGGGGTCGGCGCGGCGGTCGTGGTCGGTGCGGCCACCGGGTGGCCGGTGGGCGCCGTGCTGGCCGGGTTGGCGGGATGGGGCGCGCCAGGGCTCGTGGGCGGCGCAGCCCGCCACCAGGCGGCCGTCGGGCGGATCGAGGCGGTGGCGGGCTGGGCGGAGATGCTGCGCGACACGATGGCCGCCTCGGCCGGCCTGGAGCAGGCCATCGTCGCCACGGCCACCTTGGCACCGCTGCCGATCCGAGCCGAGGTCGCCACCTTGGCGCTGCGCCTCGAGTCCGAGCGCCTCGCCCCTGCGCTGCGGACCTTCGCCGACGAGGTGGCCGACCCGACGTGTGACCTCGTCGTCGCCGCCCTGGTGCTCGCGGCAGACCACCAGGCCCAGCGCCTCGGCGAGCTGCTCGGCACCCTGGCCCAGGCGGCGAGGGACCAGGCCACCATGCGCCTGCGGGTCGAGGCGGGCAGGGCGCGGACCCGGACCTCGGTCAAGGTGATCGTCGGGGCCACCGGCACCCTCGTCGCCGGTCTCGCGCTCGTCGACCGCGGCTACCTCTCCCCCTACGACAGCCCGACCGGCCAGCTCGTCCTGGTCCTCGTCGGCGCGATGTTCGCGCTGTCGTTCGTGTGGCTCTCGCGCATGACCCGGCCGGCCCATCTGGAGCGGATCCTCACCGCCCGGACGCCCGGATCTGCCGGTGCCGGCACGGCGACCGTGCCCCGGTCGAGGTCGTGGTCGTGAGCCCCGGGGTGCTCAGCGCGCTTGTCTGCGGCGCCGGGGTTGGTGCCGGGCTGTGGCTCGTCGTCCGGGGCCTCTTCCCGCCACGGCCGAGCCTCGCCCAGGCCCTCGCCCAGCTGCGCCGGGTCCCCGACCCCGCGCCGCTCGTCGCCGCAGAGCCCGACGGTGGCCTGGCCGCACGGCTCGGGCTGCCCATTGCCCGGCTCCTCGGGCGCAGCGACGCCTGGTGGCTCGTGCCCGGGAAGGTCCGCCAGGATCTCGCCGTCCTCGGCCGCAGCCCCGAGCGTCACTTGGCCGAGAAGGCCACGCTCGCCCTCGTCGGCCTGCTCGTCGCCCCCGCTGTCACCGTGCTGCTCGCTCTTGGCGGGGTGCACCTCAGCCTCGTCGTGCCGGTCTGGGCGTCGCTCGTGCTCCTGGCCGGCGGGTTCTTCCTCCCCGACCTCGGCATCCGAACCGAGGCCGCCCGGCGGCGCACGGACTTTCGCCACGCGCTCTCCAGCTTCTTGGACCTGGTCGTCGTCGCCCTGGCCGGTGGCGGCGGGGTCGAGACCGCGCTCAGTGACGCGGCGTCGGTCGGCTCGGGGTGGGCGTTCGACAACCTGCGCCAAGCGCTCGACCAGGCACGGCTCGCGAGAGAGACCCCCTGGGCGGCGCTCGGACGCCTCGGCCACCAGCTCGGCGTCGACGAGCTGACCGAGCTCGCCGCGTCGGTCGCGCTTGCGGGCACCGAAGGAGCCAAGGTCCGCGCCAGCCTGGCGGCAAAGGCGACGTCGCTTCGCACCCACCAGCTCGCCGAGGCCGAGACCGCGGACCAGGCCGCGACTGAGCGCATGGCGCTCCCGGTCGTGCTCCTCTTCGCCGGGTTCTTGTTCTTTCTCGGCTACCCGGCCGTCGAAAAGGTCCTCGGCGCGCTGTGAGCCACCGCTACCTGAGCCAACTGAAAGGAAGCCAGCGATGAAAGGACGAGCACCATGCTCACAGAGCTGATCATCTTCCGCCACCTCTACGCGGTCCTCCACAGCCGCTGGGAGGCGCTCCGAGCCAACCCCGAACGGGGCTATACGACCGAGACGGTCATCGTCACCGCCCTGCTCGCCGCGCTGGCGCTCACCGCGGTCGGGATCATCGTCGCCAAGGTCGTCTCGGCCGCCAACAACATCTCGACGGGCAGCGGTGGCTGACCCCGCTGACGGCGACGACAGCGATGGCGAACGTGATCGGGACCGTGCCCGGGGAGCCGGGGCGTGTAGCTCACCGGGATGCCCACACCGTGCCATCCTCCCAAGGCCGCCGCGTGCTCTGGCGGAGCGAACGTGGCGCGGTCGCAGCAGAGCTGGTCATCGCCACGCCGCTCCTGTTGCTGTTGATCATGGGGGTGATCCAGTTCGCCCTCTGGGAGCACGCCGTGCACATCGCGACGGCCGTCGCCCAGCAAGGCGTATCGGTCGGCCGCCTCCAAGGAGAGAGCGCCGAGGCCGGGCAGGCCGAGGCCCGAAGCGTCCTCGACCAGCTCGGCACGACGGTCCTTTCCGGCACGACCATCACTGTCACCAAGACCGCCCAGATGACGACGGTGACCGTCACCGGCCACGCCGAGAGCATCGTCGGGATCTTCTCCCTGCCCGTGGCCGCCACCGCCTCGGGCGCATCGGAGAGCTTCACCCCCCCGGGCGAGGCGCAGTGACCGCCCGTCGATTCTGGCACAGGCTTCTTTGCGACGAGTCGGGTGCCGTCGCCTTGGAGCTGGTGCTGCTCACCCCGCTGCTTCTGTTGATGCTGCTGTTCGTCGTGGCTCTGGGACGTGTCGTCTCGGCGCGCATCGAGGTCGACGGCGCGGCCGCCCAGGCGGCGCGGGCAGCGTCGATCGCCCGCAGCCCCGCCACCGCGACCGCGATGGCCACCCAGGCGGCCACCACCGCCCTCGGATCCGACCACGTCACCTGCGCCGGGCTCAGCATCTCGACCGACACCGCAGACTTCGTCCCCGGGGGCTCGGTGGCGGTCACCGTCACCTGCCACGTCGCGCTCTCCGACCTCGTGGGCTTGCGCCTTCCTGCCAGCGAGGCCATCAGCTCGACGGCAAGCTCGGTGATCGACACCTACCGGGCGGTCACAGGCACATGACCGCCACCCTTCGACGGTTCCGCGCCCGGCTCGGCGAGCCCGAGGAGGGAATGGTCACCGCCTTCGTCGTCGTCTTCACCCTGGCGCTGATCGTGATGGCGGGCCTCGTCCTTGACGGCGGCCTCGCTCTTGCAGCAAAGGTGCAAGCAATCGACGACGCTCAGGCCGCGGCGCGCGCCGGCGCCCAGGCGATCGACATCCCCCTCTACCGCTCGACCGGCACGATCACCTTGGACCCCGCCCAGGCCGTCGCCGACGCCCAAGGCTTCCTCGCCGCAGCCGGCGAGCACGGCACCG
>JAJZZB010000014.1 GCA_021797795.1 Actinomycetes bacterium
TTCCGATCTAAGAGGAGCTGCTCACCGAGGCCGGCGTGGCCTGCGCACCCGGCACCGCCTTCGGTCGGGCAGGGGAGGGGTACCTGCGCCTTTCCTACGCCAACTCGGTCGAGAACCTCGAGGCAGCGCTCGCTGCCATCGCCGCCTTCGTCGAGCGGTTGGCGGACCGGGCCCCGGCGGGGGCCAGCACGCCCGTCAGCTGAGCGGGGCTGCCTCTGTCGGTCCTCAGCCGAAAAGGGCGCCCGGGTGCTCCGCCAGCTCGCTGTTGCGCTCCTCGGTCTCGAGGGCCTCGATGAGCAGAGGTCGGAGCAGCTCGTGCACCGAGAGCAGCCCGACGACCTCGCCGTCGGGATCGCGCACCGGCAGGTGGCAGATCCCCTCGTCGATCAACCGGTAGACCGCCTCGTGGACGAGATCGTCGGTCCTCACCGATACGACGCCCCTCGTCATGAGCCGCCCGGCGGTGACGTGCTCGAGGTCGGAGCCCTGTGCCAGCTCGGCGACGACGTCGCGGGCCGAGACGATGCCGAGCAGCCGTCCCGGCTGGCCGACGAGGACAGCGCCGACCGACTCGGCCCACATCAGCTTGGAGACCTGCTGCAGGCTGTCGCCGGGATCGACGTAGACGGGGGCGGTCCGGCCGATCAGGTCCACCTTGTCCCAGGCTGTGACAGTCATGCTCGCTCCTTTGGCCGCCCCACGGGCGTCACCGCGATCGAACCAGCAGCGCCCGGGCGCCGTTAGGGCCGAAGGTCCCGATGCACCCTCGCCGCCGGCTCCCCGACGAGCGCGGCGAGAGCGGCCGGCCAGGAGAGGGCGGCGTCGACCCCCCAGGCGTCGTCGAAGAGCCAGAGGTTCGTGTCGTCGTTCACCCGGGCGACGGTCCGGGGGAGCTCCAGGTGCCGCTTGGCGACGAAGCAGACGAGCAGGTTCTCCTCGTCCCGCGGCGTGCAGGCGACGAGGACGTCGGCGCGAAGGGCGCCGGCCGCCTCGAGCACCTCGGACACGCAGGCGTTCCCGGTGACCACGCGGTGCCCCGCCGCCGTGAGCTCCGCCGCCCGGGCACGGTCCTGCTCGACGATGACGGTCTCGTGGCCTGCCGACTGGAGGGCTCGGGCCACCTGCTCACCGACGAGCCCGCCGCCGGCGACGATCGCCCTCACGTCAACCTCCCTCCGAGGAAGCCGCGCAGGCGCTCGAGCGAGCCGGCGGCGACGACGAAGCTGACGAGATCGCCGTTGCGCAGCCTGGAGCCGGGAGCAGGGATGAGGGAGTGGCCGGCCCGGGTCACCTCCACGACCTGGATCTCGCCCGCCACGTCGAGCTCGTGGACGTGGCGGCCGGCGAGGTAGTCGGGGACCCCTGAGCGGACGAGGAGCGACTCACCGTTGCCGAAGGTGTGCTCGGGCTCGAGCCGCCGGTGGCGCAGCATCCGGTGGACCCGGTCGACGGTCATCCTCACCGAGGTCACCATGGCGAGGCCGAGGTCGGCGCAGACGGGGGCGGCGTCGGTGTCGTGCAGGCGGCCGACGACGTGTGGGACCCGGTAGCGCTCGCGGGCGATCCTCATGATGACGACGTTCAGGCTGTCGTTCCCGCTGAGCGCCGCCAGGGCGTCGGTTCGGTCGATGCCGGCCTTCTCGAGCGCCTCGGTGTGCATGCCGTCGGCGTGGACGAAGCGTCCCCTGAACCGGGGAGGCAGCCGGAGGCGGGCTGCCGGGTCGACGTCGATCACCCCCACCGTGTCACCTTCGATGTCGAGACGATGGGCGAGGGCGGCCCCGGCACGCCCGCAGCCGATGATGACCACCTGCATCACTCCTCCTCGGCTCGTGGCACCCGCCGGCGGAGCGCCCACTTGCGGATCTCGTCGGCCACGAGGAGCAGCGCCCCGAAGCCGACGAGCACGGTCCAGTCCGACCACCTGAGAGGCGCGGTGTGGAAGAGGGCCTCGAGCGGCGGGGCGTAGCTCACCGCTGCCATGAGGCCGATCGCGACGAAGCCGGCGAGCAGCAACGGGACGTTCGAGAGGATGCCGACGCGAAGAAGGCTCTCACGGTCCGTCCGCACCGCGAAGCTGTTGAAGAACTGGCTGACGACGATACCGGCCTGGGTCATCGTGAGCGCCTCCCGGTAGGTCGCGGTGTCGTAGGTGAAGGCGTCGAAGGGCAGGTGGGCCGAGTGGACGCGCCAGAAGAAGGCGGTCACCACGCCGGCCGACTGGATGGCGCCGAGGAAGCAGAAACGGCGGACGAGGTCGGCGGAGAAGAGCCGCTCGCGGGCTGGCCGGGGAGGGCGCGCCATCACGCCCGGCTCCGGCCGCTCGGCTCCGAGGGCGAGCGCCGGCATGACGTCGGAGCCGAGGTCGATGGCGAGCACCTGCAGGGCGGAGAGGGGGACGAGGGGGAAGCCGACGAAGGCGGCGACGAGGATCGGGGTGAGCTCGGCCAGGTTGTGGCTGAACAGGTAGACGAGGAAGCGCCGGATGTTCTGGTAGACCGCCCGGCCGAGCTCGATGGCCACCCCGATCGAGGCGAAGGAGTCGTCGAGGAGGACCATGACGGCTGCCGCCCGGGCGACATCGGTCCCGCCCTCGCCCATGGCGACGCCGATGCTCGCGGCCTTGAGTGCCGGGGCGTCGTTCGCCCCGTCGCCCGTGACGGCGACGATCTCACCGCTCCTCTCGAGCGTCGTCACGACGCGCAGCTTGTGCTCGGGCCGCACCCCGGCGAAGATCAGCTGCTCGCGGCCGGCGAGCAGCGCGCTGAGCGCCTCCTCGTCGAGGCCGTCGAGCTCCCCGCCGGTGACGACGCGTGCCGGTCCGGGGCCGACGATGCCCACCCGGCGGGCCACGGCCTCGGCGGTGAGCCCGTAGTCGCCCGTGACCATGAGGATGCGGATGCCGGCCCGGTGGCAGGTGGCGACGGCGGCGGCGACCTCGGGCCGGGGAGGGTCGGCCATGGCGATGAGCCCCTCGAAGACGAGGTCCTCCTCCACCTCCTCGGCGCGATAGCGGCGAGCGGGGAGCCGCCTCGTCGCGACGGCGAGCACTCTGAGCGCCCGGCGCGCCATGTCGTCGTTGGCGCGCTCGATCTCCCGCCTCGCCTCGAGGTCGAGCGCCGCCTCGCCATGCTCCCGGCGCACCGCCCGGCAGCGCTCGAGCACGGCCTGCGGGGAGCCCTTCACGTAGGCGACGAGGCCGTCCGGGGCGGGATAGACCGTCGTCATCAGCTTGCGGTCGGGGTCGAAGGGGAACGTGGCCCGCCTGGCGGCGGCCTCGCTCCCGCTCGGGGCGACTCCCGCCTTGCGGGCCGCCACGAGGATCGCGCCCTCGGTCGTGTCGCCGAGCACCCGCCAGCCCTCGCCCCCGGTGGGGGGGACGAGCCGGGCATCGCAGCAGAGCGCCGCCGCCCTCAGCAGGCCTTCGAGGGCCGGCGCGTCCTCGACCTGGCCGGAGGGCTCGTAGCCGACGCCGCTCACGGCATGGACGCGGCCGTCGCGGACGATCTCCTGCACGGTCATCTCCGCCTTGGTCAGCGTCCCCGTCTTGTCGGTGCAGATGACGGTGGTCGACCCGAGCGCCTCGACGGCCGCCAGGCGCTTCACGAGCGCCTGGCGGCGCGCCATCCTCCGCACGCCGATGGCGAGCGAGACCGACAGCGTCGCCGGCAGCCCCTCGGGGACGAGGGCGACCATCACCCCGAGGGCGAAGAGGAAGGACAGCACGAAGGCGCTTCCCGACACGAGGCGGAGGGCGAACAGCAGGGCCCCGGCCGCGATGGCGATGGCGCCGACCCGCTTGGCCATGTCGGACACCTGCCGCTGGAGCGGGCTCTGCTCGGGTGGCATGCCGGCCGTCAAGCGGTAGATCCTCCCGAACTCGGTGGACAGCCCGGTGGCGAAGACGAGCGCCCGAGCCGTCCCGCTCACGACGGCCGTGCCCATGTAGACGCAGTTGCGGGCATCGAGCAGCCCGGTCCCGGGTGCCATCGCCTCGGTCACGCGGGAGACCGGCTGGCTCTCGCCGGTGAGGGTGGCCATCTCCACCGCCAGGGCGTTGGCCTCGATCAGTCGGCAGTCCGCCGAGACGACGTCGCCCGGCTCGAGGACCACGAGGTCGCCCGGGACGAGCTCCTCGGCGGGGACGGCCGTGAGCTCACCGTCGCGCACGACGCGGGCGGTGCGGGGGATGAGTGCCTGCAGCGCCTCGGCCGTGCGCTCGGCCGAGTGCTCCTGGGCGAAGCCGATGAGGGCGTTCAGGACCACCACCCCGAGGATGGCGACGGCGAGCTCGAGCTCCGCCGGGTCCCGCGACGTGCTCAGCAGGTAGCTCGCCGTCGTGAGAGCCGAGGCGATCACGAGGAGGATGGCGAACATGTTGGTGAGCTGCGCGCCGAGCTCGGCGAGGACGCTTCTGCGCGGGGCCGGGGGAAGGGCGTTCGGCCCGGTCTCCTTGCGCCGCCTCGCCGCCTCGCTCCCGCTCAGCCCGCGGCGTGAGCTGCCGAGGGACGAAAGCGCCGCCCTCGCGTCGAGGACCACGATCGGCTCGTGCGCCCCGGCGTCCTCCTCGACCTCGGGGCGTGTGCCACCCGCCGGCCGGGAGATGGTCGGTGTGCTCACCGCCCGCCGAGCCGGCGCCGGCACGTGCCCATGGGCACAGCGTCGGATCGTCGGCGGCGCACGGCAAGGGCCGAAGGTCACGAGGCCGGTGCGTCGCGGGCATCATGGACCGATGAGCGGCGAGGTGGAGATCGGCGAGGTCCGGCCCGAGGAGTGCGATGCCGCCGGCGAGGTCGTCGTGGCGGCCTACTCGATGCTGCCCGGCGGCCACCTCTCGGCCGAGTACGCCGCCGAGCTCGCCGACGTGCGGCGCCGCCGACGTGGCGCCACCGTGCTCGTCGCGCGGGACGGTGACGCCGTCGTCGGCTGCGTGACGCTTGTGACCGACGCCTCGTCGCCGTGGGCGGAGCTGGTCGAGCCGGGCGAGTCGGCGATCCGCATGCTGGCGGTCGCCCCGGGCTCCCAGGGCGGCGGGTGGGTCGTCTGCTCGTCGAGGCCTGCCTCGAGCGGGCGGCGGCGAACGGCTCTGCCGCCGTCGTCCTGCACTCCACCCCGTGGATGACCGTGGCGCATCACCTCTACGAGCGGACCGGGTTCGCCCGCCTCCCCGAGCGGGACTTCTTCCCGGTCCCGGAGGTGCCGCTCATGGCCTTCCACCTGTCGCTTCCCCCCGCACGCGCCGCACGCCGTCCCGAGAGGCGTCTCTAGGGTGGTCGGGGCTCCCCGGCGCGCCGGGACCGACAGGGCGCCCGCGAGCAAGGGAGGCGACGACCGATGGAGTATGCACGGCTCGGCCACACGGGGCTCGAGGTATCGAGGATCTGCCTCGGCTGCATGAGCTTCGGCGACCCCGGCCGCGGGAACCACTCCTGGACCATCGGGGAGGACGCCGCCCGCCCGATCATCCGGCAGGCGCTCGAGGCCGGGATCAACTTCTTCGACACCGCCAACGTCTACTCGGGGGGCTCGAGCGAGGAGATCGTCGGGAGGGCGCTCTCGAGCTTCGCCCGGCGCGACGAGATCGTCCTGGCGACCAAGGTGCACGGCCGCATGCGCGAGGGGCCGAACGGCCAGGGCCTCTCCCGCAAGGCGATCCTGTCCGAGATCGACCACAGCCTGCGCCGATTGGGTACCGATCACGTCGACCTGTACCAGATCCACCGTTTCGACCCCCGCACGCCGATCGAGGAGACGGTGGAGGCCCTGCACGACGTCGTGAAGGCCGGCAAGGCACGCTACGTCGGGGCGTCGTCGATGTACGCCTGGCAGTTCCAGAAGATGCTGCACGTCGCCGAGCAGCACGGCTTTACCCGCTTTGTCTCGATGCAGGACCACTACAACCTCCTCTACCGTGAGGAGGAGCGGGAGATGCTGCCGCTGTGCTCGTCCGAGGGCATCGGGGTGATCCCCTGGAGCCCGCTCGCCCGGGGGCGTCTCACGAGGTCGTGGGAGGAGACGACCCAGCGGAGCGAGACCGACGAGTTCGGCAAGCGCCTCTACGGGGAAGGCGACCGCGCCGTCGTCGAGAAGGTCGCCGCCATCGCCGAGCGCCGTGGTGTGAGCCGGGCGGAGGTGGCGCTCGCCTGGCTGCTCTCCAAGCCGGTCGTGACGGCGCCCATCATCGGGGTCACCAAGCCGGAGCAGCTCGAGGCCGGCCTCGCCGCCGCCTCGCTCGAGCTCGACCCTTCAGAGGTGGCCGAGCTCGAGGCGCCCTACGAACCCCACGCCATCGCCGGGCACTGACGAGCGGCGTCAGGTCTCCCGGCGCTGCTCGAGCCCGTCGAGCAGGCACTGCAGCCCGACGGCGAACTGCCTCGGGGTGGTGAACGAGGAGAGCTGCCTCGCGACGGCGTCGGTCGTCTCCCGGGGGACCCAGCGCTCTCTCGAGGCCTCGAGGGCGGCGAATCCGATGGTGTAGGTCTGGATGGTGGCGAACGCCCGGCGCGCCGCCCGAGGGGTGAACCCCGCCTGGCGGAGGGAGTCGATCATCGCCTCCATCCTCGCGACCGCGTTGGGCGACGTGAGCGGGTGGCGGAGGACGACGCGCAGCGCCGCCGGCTGGCTGACGAGGAACCGGCGGAGCCGCTCGGAGGCCTCGGTGAGAAAGCCGCGGACGTCGTCGGGCCTGGCGCGGGGCTTCCAGACGTCCGCCAGGAGGCGGTCGACCACCTCGTCGAGGAGGTCGTCCTTGTCCCGGACGTGGCGGTAGAGAGACATGGGGGCGACGCCGAGCTGGGAGGCGAGGCCCCGGATGGTGAGCTGCTCGTAGTGTCCCGCGCGAACGACGTCGAGCGCCGTCTCGACGATCTGCTCGCGGGAGATGGTCCCCCATGCAGCCCGGCGTGACGCTGGCATGGGGCGCGAGCGTAACCAGCCGGGGGGATTCCCGCGGGCGCAGCGCGGCGCCAGGATCCTTCCATGGGCCGGGGCGTCGGAGACGAGGGGCGCGGGAGCCGGGCCTCCGCCCGCCCGCTGTCGGGCAGCGTGGCGCTCGTCGCGGGCGCCACCCGCGGCGCCGGGAGGGCTATCGCCGTCGAGCTCGCCCGTGGCGGAGCCTTCGTCTACGCGACCGGGCGGAGCAGCGGGGCGACCGGTCCCTCGGAGATGGACCGGCCCGAGACGATCGAGCAGACCGGCGGGCTCATGGCGGAGGCAGGGGGGCGGGCGCCGCCCGCGTGGTGGACCATCTCGACCGAGAGGCGGTGGCGGCGCTGGCGTCCGACATCGCCGAGCGGCACGGCCGCCTCGACGTCCTCGTCAACGACATCTTCGGTGGTGACCGCTATGCACACTTCGGCACGCGGATCTGGGAGCACGACCTCACCGGCGGGCTCCGCATGCTGCGCATGGGGATCGACACCCATCTCGTCACCCTGGCGGCGATGCTCCCGCTGCTGCTCGCCCGCCCGGGCGGCCTCGTGGTCGAGATGACCGACGGGACCGCCGAGTACAACCGCGCCTACCGGAGGGGCGTCGGCATGTACTACGACCTCGTGAAGACCGCCGTGGGCCGCATCACCCTCGGTCTCAGCACCGAGCTCGAGGGCACGGGCTGCACGGCCGTCGCCGTCACCCCGGGATGGCTGCGCTCCGAGGCCATGCTCGACCACTTCGGGGTCACCGAGGAGAACTGGCGCGACGCCATCTCGCTCGAGCCTCACTTCGCCATCTCCGAGTCGCCGAGCTTTGTCGCCCGTGGCGTCGCGACCCTGGCGGCCGATCCGGAGCGGGCCCGTGACATGGGGCGGGTGCTCACGAGCGCCGAGCTGGCCGACCGTTACGGCCACACCGACGTCGACGGCTCGGTTCCCGACTGCTGGCGCTACGTGGTCGAGGTGCAGGATCGGGGCGCGCCGGCGGACGTCACCGGGTACCGCTGAGCGGGCGGTCCCGCGGGCAGTCGGTGCCGGCGCGGACCAAGGAGGCGTCCCACATCTCGTCGAGGTGCTCGACGCCCCTTGCGCCGGGACCGGCGAAGGGGCTGGACCGGGGTGTCGCCCGCGCTCGAGGCGGCTTCGCGATCTCGCCGGCGAGTCGCCGGCGAGAGGTGACGCGCGGCTCGCCCGAGGGTCTGTCCGGCGCCGGCTCCCCTCCCGGCTCGCAGCCTCGGGCGCGGGCAGGGCCGAGCGGCGCCGGGGCGGCGAGGCGCCTCGCAGTCAGAGCGGTGCGCCGGAGCCTGCAGCGGAGGTGTCCCGGCGGGTGTCTTGCGCCGTCCCGGGCGGCGCCGTCCTCGCCGTTCACGCCGCGCTGATCTCGGTCGACTCGGGCAGCGGGGCGATCGCCTTCTCGTAGACGGCGAGGTACTCCCGCACCATCCTCTCGGCCGAGAAGCGCTCCTCGGCCGCCCTGCGGCAGTCGGCCCGGTCGAGGGCACCGGCGTGCTCCAGCCCGTGGACGAGGGTGCGCTCCCCGCGGCAGAGGAAGCCGGTCCTGTTGTGGTCGACGATCTCGGGTGCGGAGCCCCTGGCCGTCGTGACGACCGGCGTCCCGCAGGCGAGCGCCTCTGCCATCACGAGCCCGAAGGGCTCGGGCCAGCGGATCGGGTTGAGGAGGCAGACAGCCTCCCCGAGCAGCCGCGTCTTGTCGGCGAAGCCCACCTCGCCGAGGAACTCGACGTCGCCTCCGAGCATCGGGCGGATGACCGAGGCGAAGTACTCCTTCTCGAGAGGGTCGCTCATCTTGGCGGCGATGCGAAGCGGCATGCCGACCGACCGGGCCGCCTTGACGGCGAGGTCGACGCCCTTGTCGGGGTGCATCCTCCCGAGGCAGACGGCGTATCCCCCCCGGCCGCTGCCGACCGGGAAGCGCCCGAGCTCGAGGCCGTGGTGGATGACCGCTGCCGGGGTGAGGCCCCGGGCGGTCGAGGCCTGGTGGTGGGAGATGGCGACCACCTGCATGCGGCGCGGCAGCGCCCGGAAGACGGGCGTCAGCACCTCGTCGAAGGGCCCGTGGTTCGTCGTGACGACCGGCCAGCCGTGAAGGGAGCGGGCATACAGCGGGCCGACGACGGTGTGGTCGTGGACCACGTCGGCTCCGACGAGGGCCTCGTAGGCCTCGACCACCTGGCGGCACTCGAGGGCCGAGGTGCCCGAGGCGATGCCGATGGACGATCGGAAGCAGGAGCGGCGCGGGACCTTGCAGGTGGCGTCCCCGGTCGTGAAGAGGGTCACCTCGTGCCCCTCGGCCTGCAGGCCCCGCGCGAGGACGTCGATGGAGGCCTCGGTCCCCCCGTAGGCGCGCGGGGGCACCGGCAGCCAGGGCGGCGCGACGATTCCGATCCGCAGGCTGGAGCCCATGTCGTGATGATGGGCGCCGTGCCGCCGGGGCGAAAGGGCCGAAGGTCCCGGCCTGCCCGGGTCCTCGCGCCGGGCGGCGGCGAGTCGGCACCTCGGATCCCGGCGCCGGCGTGCGGGGAGTCGCCACGCTGGCGCCGCGTGGCTCGACGAGGGCGGTTCGGCGTTCTCGGCCTGCCCGAGTGCCGGGCGCTGCTGGCGCGCGGCTGTGAGGAGGGCCCCCACGCGCACCTCGGTCTCCGCTCCGACGGCGTGCCCGTCGTCCTGCCGCTCGACTACGGCGTCCCTGAGGGCGACCTCGCCGCGCAGGAGGATCTGTTCGAAACAGGGCCTCCCGGCATAGATGTGGGTCGATCCAGGGGCTTGAGGTCCCTGTCGGTGTCCCTGCTCCTTGCCCCAGACGAACTTCCCCGTCTCGTGGTTCGAGACCGATGTGACGTGAAAGGCCCGTGTGCCAGGAGACCTCGGCGACGCCGGTCGCGAACAGGTTGTCGCGGCGCCCGGGGTCGAGGCCGGTCGCCGTCACCCGCTCGATGATCCGCCCGAGGGTGTCCCAGTCGATGCGCACCAGCCGGCACAGAGCCGTCTCGTCCCTCGTCGTGTGAGCCAGCCGACCGAACCTGCCGGTCAGGGGTGAACCTGGACCCCGGCCGAGCGAACGGCACCGCTCGGTGCGCCCCCGTGCGTCGGCAGCGGCGCGTGGTCGCCGTCAGCCAGAGCGACGCCGAGAGCCCCGCCCTCTCACCCGAGAACGGCTTCGCCCGCCTCGTCGCCCGTCACGAGCTCGAGGTCGTCCGGCAGCCCTTCGAGCGACCAGCCGTGGCGGTCGACCCGGCAGGAGAGAGTGTGGCCGGCCACCTTCACCCGCTCGACGGCGAGGGGCAGGTAGTGGTGGGGGACGGTGGGGTCGCAGGCCACGCGACCGGCCGGGACGTCGGGGTCGAGCCGGAGCAGGGCGCGCAGCAGCATGAGCGGGGCGGCAGCCGCCCAGGCCTGTGGGTAGCACGAGGTGGGGTAGGGGATCGGCTCGTCGAATTCGGACCTGTCGAAGCCGCAGTACAGCTCGGGCAGCCGACCGCCGAAGGCCCTGGCGGCGGCGAAGACCGCCTCGATCACCCGGTGAGCCTCGTGGACGAAGCCGTAGCGGACGAGCCCTCTCGCCACGATGGCGTTGTCGTGCGGCCAGATCGAGCCGTTGTGGTAGCTCATCGGGTTGTAGGCGCCCATCGCCGCCGACAGCGTCCGCACGCCGTAGCCGCTGAACATCGCCGGGGAGAGCAGGTGGCGGGCGACCGAGGCGGCGGCGCCGTCCTCGAGGATGCCGGTCCACAGGCAGTGGCCCATGTTGGAGGTGACCGAGTCGATCTGCTGCTTGTCGCCGTCGAGGCCGAGGGCGACGTGCCCGGACCCGGTCACGACGAAGCGTTCGTTGAACCGGGCCTTCAGCTCGGCGGCACGCGCCTCGAGGTCCTTCGCCCGGGAGGGGTCGCCCGCCTCCCTGGCGAGCCCGGCGCGCGCCCGGTAGGCGCCGTATACGTAGGCCTGCACCTCCGCCAGGGCGATGGGCGGCTCGGCGAGTCGCCCGGAGGAGAAGGTGACGGCATCGAAGCTGTCCTTCCAGCCTTGGTTGGCGAGGCCCCGGTCGGTCGCACGCCGGTACTCGACGAACCCGTCGCCGTCCCGGTCCCCGAAGCGCTCGATCCACTCGAGTGCCCGGTCGGCGTGGGGGAGGAGCTGTGCCACCTCCTCGGGTGCGGCGCCCCAGCGCCTCGCCTCGCCGAGCAGCATGACGAACAGAGGAGTGGCGTCCACGCTGCCGTAGTAGACCCCCCCGCCGCCGAGGGCGGCCCCGGCGTCGAGGCCTCCCCGGACCTCGTGGAGGATCCTGCCGGGCTCCTCCTCGCTGAGCGGGTCGACCTTCTCGCCCTGCAGGCGCCCGAGGGTGTGCAAGGTGCCGAGGGCGAGCGCCGGGTCGAGGGGGAGCAGCATCCAGCTCGTGAGCAGCGAGTCGCGCCCGAACAGCGTCATGAACCAGGGCGCCCCGGCCGCCACGACGACACGCCGGGGCGAGGCCGGGTCGAGGATCCTGAGCGACCCGACGTCCTCGATGCTGCGGGTGAGCAGGGCGCCGAGGGCGCCGTCTCGAGAGGAGACGTGGGGCGCTGCCCGCCGCCAGGCGGCGAGCTCGGTCGCCGGCAGGCTGGCCTCCAGGGGGGTGCCGGGCTCGTAGCGGGGGACGACCTCTTCGCCGTCGATCGAGGGTACGAGGCGGAGCCTCGTCGTCCACTCCGAGCGGGAAGGGACGGCGACGTCCCAGACGAGCCGGGCGGCCGCCATGCCGGCGGGTGAGGGCGGCTCCGACACGACGGCGGGCTCCCCCTCGGCGTCGACGAGGAGCCCGCGGCACTCCTGGTCGTGCCCATAGGAGAACCGCAGGGCGGGCGAGGTGACGGTCTCGATCGGTCCGCGGGGGGCGGCGCGGCCCTCTTTCACCTCGAACAGGCCGGCGAAGTCCGCCTCGACGACGAGGCTCACGGTGACGCCCGCCGCCTCCGGGCCGAGATTGCGCAGGGTGAGCTCCTCGACGAGGCCGCCGCCCACGTAGCGCCTGCGGACGACGAGCAGCGTCGAGTCGGCGCGACCCGAGCGGGGGACCCGTCGCGTGACGAAGGCGGCCCCGTAGGGGGCGAGCCGCCGGAGGGCGAGCGGCTCGGGGCTCTGGCCGTCGAGGGTCAGCTCGAGGCGGCTCACGAAGCGGGTGTCGGACACGAAGAGCCCCTGCTCGGTGCCGGGACGGACGTCGCCACCGCCGGCCGAGAGGCAGAAGGTCGACCCCTCGACGAGGGTGACACTCGGCTCGCCCCGTGCCATCTGGGGTCCGCCCTCGTACGACCAGGCGTCGGTCACGTCCCCGGCTCGGTCGTCATTCTCGGCATCGTCCGGCCTCGCTTGGTCGCAGCCCGCCACCTTCCTACCCCGCCAGCGGGCGCCGGAAGGGTATTTCGACCCTGGCGGGCCCCGAGGCGGGCGGGGAGAGTGCGACGAGGGAGGACGAGGTGCTGTTCAACGACCGCAGCGAGGCCGGCCGGCGACTTGCCACGAGGCTCAGGGGCTTGGCGGGCGAGGGCGTCGTGGTGCTCGGGCTGCCACGCGGCGGAGTCCCGGTGGCCGCCGAGGTCGCCGAAGCCCTCGGCGCCCCCCTCGACGTGATCGTCGTGCGCAAGCTCGGGGTGCCATTCCAGCCCGAGCTCGCCATGGGGGCGATCGGGGAGGGTGGCGCCGCTGTGCTCGACGACGCCGTCTGCCGTCGCGCCGGGATCTCCGCCGGGGCCGTGGCGGAGGCCGAGCAGCGGGAGCGGGGCGAGCTCGCCGAGCGGGCACGCCGCTACCGGGGCGACCGCCGGCCTGTCGCCCTCGAGGGGCGGGTGGCCGTCGTCGTCGACGACGGGATGGCCACCGGCTCGTCGGCCAGGGTGGCCTGCGAGGAGGCCCGCCGGCGCGGGGCCGGGAGGGTGGTGGTGGCGGTGCCGGTCGGCCCGCCCGACATCGAGGTCGCCATGGCCGGTGCGGCGGACGAGGTGGTTTGCCTCGCCACGCCCGAGCACTTCTTCGCCGTCGGCCAGTACTACCGGGACTTCTCCCAGGTGAGCGACGAGGAGGTCATCGCCCTGCTCGGGGCGGCGCGGCTGCGCGCCGAGCAGGGGCTGGCGGTCCCCCCGGTCGGGGTGCCGGCCGGTGAGGTCGACGGCGACGTCGCGGTGGAGGCGGACGGCCACCTCCTGCCGGGCCGCCTCGTCGTGCCCGAGGACGCCGTCGGCGTCGTGGCGTTCGCCCATGGCAGCGGCTCGAGCCGACACAGCCCCCGGAACCGCCTGGTGGCCGCCACCCTCGAGAGGGCGGGGGTGGCGACCCTGCTGTTCGACCTGCTGACGCCCGAGGAGGAGGCCGACCGTGCCACCGTCTTCGACATCGAGCTGCTCGCCCGCCGGCTGACGGACGCGACGAGGTGGCTGGCGGAGGGCTGTGACGCCACCGCTGGCCTGCCCGTCGGCTACTTCGGCGCCAGCACCGGAGCGGCCGGCGCCCTTCTCGCCGCCACGGACCCCGCCCTCCAGGTGGCCGCCATCGTGAGCCGGGGGGGCCGTCCCGATCTCGTCTCGGGGAGTCTGGCGGAGGTGACCGCCCCGACGCTGCTCGTCATCGGCAGCCGGGACGAGGAGGTGCTCGAGCGGAACCTGAAAGCGCAGGCCGAGCTGACCTGCACCAACCGGCTGGTGGTGGTGCCCGGTGCAGCGCACCTGTTCGACGAGCCGGGGACCCTGCAGGCCGTCGCCGACCTGGCGGCGGAGTGGTTCTGGCGCTACTTCGCGAACTCGAGGTAGGCCTCGTAGGCCCTCGGGCCGTAGACGGTGGCCGGACCGCCGTCCATCAGCATGGCGACCGAGACCGTCTCGGCGACCTCCTCGGGGCTCGCCCCCTTGCGGGCGGCTGCCCTCGCGTGCGAGGCGATGCAGCCGTCGCACTCCTTCACCATGGCGATGGCGAGGGCGATCAGCTCCTTCACGTGCCCGGGGAGCGCCCCGTCCGCCATGGCTGCGTGGTGCAGGCCGGCGAAGCCCTGCCAGGCCTCGGGGGCCATCTGGCGCAGCTGCTTCACCGGCTCCCGCAGCTCTTCGAGGGTCTGCCTGGCAGACGTCATCACATCTCCTTCTCTCGTGTGGTCCCCATCCTCGTGGGAGCGCCCAGCGCATTTCCAGAGGATTTGGTCCCATCGACGGCCGACGGCACCCCGTTGGTGCCGGCATCCGAGGTTAGAGGCGGGAAGGAGCCGAGCCCTGCGAGCCGCACGGACGGAGCCCCCCGGCGGGCCCGGGCTCGCCGCGGGCCGCATCGCTCGAGGACGGGGGGGTTGACCTCATGTGCACTTGAGGTCGTACCGTGCCCGGCAAGGACGCCACGACAAGGAGGACCGACGTGCGCATCGATCTCGGGACGCTCGAGGAGCTGGAGGCGGCGGGCTACCTGACGGGGAAGGTGGGCAGCCAGCCGGTCTGCGTCCTGTGGGACGAGGGCCGTGCCTACGGCATCGACGACCGCTGCCCGCACCTCGGCTTCCCGCTGCACCGGGGAAGCGTCGAGTGCGGGATCGTGACCTGCCACTGGCACCATGCCCGCTTCGACCTCGCCTCGGGGAGCACTCTCGACCCCTTCGCCGACGACGCACGGGCCTATCCCGTCGAGATCGTCGACGGGCGGGTCGTCCTCGTGGCAGGGGAGCTCGGCGCGGACCCGTCGCGGGCGGTGCGCCGTCTCGAGGAGGGGCTCGAGCAGGGACTCACGCTCGTGCTCGCCAAGGCGGTGCTGCAGCTCGAGGCGGCCGGGACCGCCCGCTCCGAGGTGCTCCGCGTCGCCACCGCCTTCGGGTGCCGCTACCGGCAGGAGGGCTTCGGGCCCGGTCTCTCGGTCCTGTGCGCCATGGCGAACGTCGCCGACCACCTGCAGGAGGCCGACCGCCCCCTCGCCCTCGTCCACGGCCTGAGCTTCCTCTCGGGCGACACGAGGGGACGCCGTCCCCGCTTCGCCCTCGAGCCGCTCGGATCGACCGAGCTCGACCCGGCTCGCCTGGCGCAGTGGTACCGCCGCTTTGTCGAGACCCGGTCCTCGGACGCAGCCGAGCGGACGCTCGCCTCGGCGGTGGCGGTGGGGCTGCCGCTCGCCGAGCTCGCCGGCATCATGGGGGCGGCGGTCACCGACCACGTCTTCCTCGACGAGGGCCACGTCCTCGACTTCACCAACAAGGCCTTCGAGCTCCTCGACCATCTCGGCGCCGAGGCGGCCGGGCTCGTGCTCCCGAGCCTCGCCGACCAGACCGCCCAGGCCACCCGCCACGAGGAGGAGAGCGCCTGGCGCCACCCCTACGACCTCGCCGGCCTGGCGGCCGAGGCCGCCGGCAGCCTCGAGGACATCCTCGCCTCGGCCGGCCGGGACGGCAGCGAGCGCGCCGGGTCCCCGGTCGAGGCCTTCGAGCGTTCGGGCGGCGTTGCCCGCCTGGCCTGGGAGATCCTCGGTGACGAGCCGTCGCTCGTCGTCGGGTCGATCCTCGCCGCCCTGAAGGACGGCGCCTCGGCCGAGCAGCTCGCGAGAGCTGTCGCCTACGCCGCCTCGCTCCGCCTCGTCCGCTTCCACGTCCAGAACGACCACGGTGACTGGGACGTGGTCCACCACGGGTTCACCACGGCCAACGCCCTCCACCAGCTTCTCGTGCGGGCACCGTCGGGGCTGGTTCTCCGCGGGGTCGTCCAGGTGGCGCTCAAGGTCTTCCTCGACCGCTTCTTGAACGTCCCGGCCGCCCGACTCCCCGAGCCCTCCACCGCCGGCCTGGCGGCCCTGCCGGAGTGCTTCGAGCGCGAGGGCCGGGTGGACGAGGCCGGGTCGATCGTCTACGGCTCGCTCCTCGCCGGCGGGAGCCGGCAGGAGGCGGCGGCTGCTCTCGGTCACGCCCTGTGCCGGGAGGACGCCGGCTTTCACTGGTACCAGACCTACGAGGCCGCCGTCCGCCAGGCCTTCGCCTGGCCGGAGGGCTCGGAGGAGTCGGCCCTCGTGCTCGCCGGGGCAGCCCGCTTCCTCGCCGCCCACACCCCGACGCGCCGGGAGCTGTCCCAGGTCGTGCGCATCGCCACCCGGCTGCGCCGTGGTGAGGCCCTCTACGAGGAGCTGTCGAGCGCCGACTGACCCCTGGCCTGGCCGTCGGGCCGCTCGATGGTGGATGATCGGGCCATGGCGATCCCCTATCCGGCGACGAGGCGCGGCGACGAGGCGGACCTCTGGCACGGCGAGCGCGTCCCCGACCCCTACCGCTGGCTCGAGGACCCCGACACGCCCGAGGCCAAGGCGTGGATCGAGGCGGAGAACCGGCTGAGCGACGAGTGGCTCTCCTCGGTGCCGGCCCGGGACGAGATCCGCGCCCGGGTGGCCCAACTGTGGGACTACCCCCGCCACGGCGTGCCCTTTGAGAAGGGCGGGCGCTGGTTCCAGTTCCGCAACCCCGGGCTCGCGAACCAGCCGGTCCTCCATGTGGCGGAGTCGCTCAAGGGGCCCTGGCGGGTGCTGCTCGACCCGAACCTGCTCGCCCCGGACGGCACCGTGGCGGTGACGAGCACCGTGCCGAGCGAGGACGGCTCGCTGCTCGCCTACGCCACGCACGCCGCCGGCTCGGACTGGACGACCTGGCGGGTGCTCGAGGTGGCGAGCGGGACCGCGCTGCCCGACGTCGTCGAGTGGTCGAAGTTCTCCTCCGCCTGCTTCGCGGCCGACGGATCGGGCTTCTTCTACGGGGCCCCCGACCGGCCGCCCGAGGGCGCGGAGTACGAGGCCGAGACCCGCCACCTCGCCGTGCGCTACCACCGGCTCGGCACCGACCAGGCGACAGACGAGGTCGTCTTCGCCATCCCCGAGGAGCCTGAGTGGCTCCCGTATGCCACTTCGAGCGACGACGGCCGCTACCTCGTCGTGTCGGTCAGCCGCGGCACCTCGACGGAGTCGCAGCTGCACGTGCTCGACCTCGCCGAGCCGGCCTGGGCGCCCCGCCAGCTCGTCGGCGACTTCTCGGTCGAGGCCCAGGTCGTGGCGAACGTCGGGTCGCGCTTTCTCGTCCTCACCAACGACGCCGCCCCGCGACGGCGCATCGTCTCGGTCGACCTCGACGAGCCAGGGCGGGAGCACTGGAGCGAGGTCGTCGCCGAGACGGCAGACACGCTCCTCGGCGCCCGCCAATGCGGCGGGCGGCTCGTGTGCTGGTACCTGAGCGATGCCCACTCGAGGCTCGTCGTCCACGAGCTCGGCGGCCGCTTCGTCAGTGAGGTCGAGCTCCCGCCGTACTCGGCGCTCATGGATGATCGGGAGGCACCGCCGGTCTCGGGCCGCCCCGGTCTCGAGCTGATCTGCTTCGGGACCACCTCGTTCACCGAGGCGGGTTCGATCTGGGTGCACGACCTCGGGAGCGGCGAGACCCGCCTCCTCTCCGGCTCGCAGGCATCCTTCGACTCGCCCGCCTACGTCACCGAGCGCGCCTATGCCACCTCGAGCGACGGGACAACGGTGCCCCTGTTCCTGAGCCGCCGGCGCGACCTCGAGCCGAACGGAGAGGTGCCGGTGCTCCTCTACGGCTACGGCGGCTTCGACATCCCGGTCGTGCCGAGCTTCCAGGTGGCCGCAGCCGTGTTCATGGAGCGGGGCGGCATCTACGCCGTCGCCAACCTGCGCGGGGGCGGCGAGTTCGGCCGGGAGTGGTACGAGGCGGGCCGTCTCGGGGCCAAGCAGAACGTCTTCGACGACTTCTGCGCGGCGGCGCGCCACCTCGTCGACTCCGGCTGGTCCCGCCCGGACCGGATCGCCATCAACGGCCGGTCGAACGGGGGCCTGCTCGTCGGCGCCTGCCTCACCCAGCACCCCGAGCTCTTCGGCGCGGCCGTACCCGAGGTCGGCGTCCTCGACATGTTGCGCTTCCACAAGTTCACGATCGGCTGGGCCTGGACGAGCGACTTCGGCAGCCCCGAGGACGAGGCCGCCTACCGCGTCCTTCGCTCCTACTCGCCCCTGCACCAGGTGAGCGAGGGCGTCGCCTACCCGGCGACGATGGTGATGACGGGCGACCACGACGACCGGGTGGTGCCGGGACACTCCTTCAAGTTCGCCGCCGCCCTGCAGCACGCCCAGGCCGGCGAGGCGCCGGTGCTCTGCCGGATCGAGACCTCGGCCGGCCACGGAGCGGGCAAGCCCACCTCCAAGCTCATCGCCGAGCGCTCCGATGTGCTCACCTTCCTCGAGGGGGTCCTCGGTCCGGCCCGCCTGGGGACGCCGTGACGGCTCGTTACCATGTCGCCACGCCGGCACCGTCTTCCTCCGGCGCCAGGTCGAGCAAGCGAGGTCGGTCCCGATGAGCCTTGCGGCATCCATGCGCGGCTTTCCCGAGTGGCTGCCCGACGGCCAGCTCGTCGAGCAGAGCGTCCTGGCGAGCCTCCGCAGCACCTTCGAGCTGCACGGCTTCGGCCCGCTCGACACCCGCGCCGTCGAGACCCTCGAGGCCCTCACGGGCAAGGGGGAGACCGACAAGGAGATCTACGTGCTGCGCCGCCTGCAGGCCTCTCCCGACGAGGCCGACCTCGGGCTCGGGCTGCACTTCGACCTCACCGTGCCCTTCGCCCGCTACGTGCGGGAGAACGCCGGGCGCCTCGCCTTCCCCTTCCGCCGCTACCAGATCCAGAAGTGCTGGCGGGGCGAGCGCCCCCAGGAAGGCCGCTACCGGGAGTTCCTCCAGGCCGACATCGACGTGGTCGACCGGGGGAGCCTCCCGGCGCACTTGGAGTGGGAGGTCCCCCTCGTCGCAGCCGAGGCGCTCGGCCGGCTCCACCTCCCGCCCGTGCGGGTCCAGGTGAACAACCGCAAGATCGTCCAGGGCTTCTTCGAGGGCCTCGGCTACACCGGCGAGATGGCCGCCGCCCTCCGGGCCCTCGACAAGTTCGCCAAGATCGGCCCGGACGGGGTGGCGGCCGAGCTCGAGGCCGCCGGGGTCGCTCCCCGCCAGGTCGGTGCCTGCCTGCGGCTCGGGGCGGTCTCGAGCACCGACCTCTCCTTCGTCGACGAGGTGCGGGCGATCGGCGTCTCGGGTGGCCTGCTCGATGAGGGGCTGGCCGAGCTGTCGGCTGTCATGGAGGCGGGCCGCGCGGTCGAGCCGGGGCTGTTCGTGGCGGACCTCCGCATCACACGGGGCCTCGACTACTACACCGGCACCGTCTACGAGACGCTGATGGAGGGCTACGAGTCGCTCGGCTCGGTCTGCTCGGGCGGGCGCTACGACGACCTCGTCGGGGCAGCCGGTGAGCCCTACCCGGGCGTCGGCATCAGCATCGGTGTCTCCCGCATCCTCGGCCCCCTCCTCTCGCGGGGCGGGCTGCGGGCCTCCCGCCTCGTGCCCTCCTGCGTCCTCGTCGCCGTCGCCGACGAGGAGCACCGCCCCGACAGCGAGGCGGTCGCCGCCGGCCTGCGCCGGCGCCTCGTGCCGACCGAGGTGTCGCCCACCTCGGCCAAGTACGGCAAGCAGATCCGCTACGCCGAGCGCCGCGGTATCCCCTTCGTCTGGTTCCCGGGCGGTGGCGACCGTCCGGACCAGGTCCGGGACATCCGCAGCGGGGAGCAGCTCGAGGCGGACGCCTCGAGCTGGCTCCCGCCCGAGGAGGACCGGCTGGTGACGGTGGCGGCGGCGCCGTGAGGCTCGCCCCCTACTCCTCGCGCTACGCGCCGGGCGCCATGGTCTGCGCCGTCGACCACCTGGCGGCCTCTGCCGGCGTGGCCGTGCTCCGCTCGGGCGGGAACGCGGCGGACGCCGCCGTCGCCACGAGTGCCGTCCTCGCGGTCACGACCCAGCACATGTGCGGGATGGGGGGCGACCTGTTCGCTCTCGTGCAGGCGGGGGGGACGGCGCGCCCGGTCGCCCTCAACTCGAGCGGGCGGGCGGGGTCGGGCGCCGATCCCGAGGCGCTGCGGGCCGAGGGGCACGCGAGGATGCCGGCCACGGGCGACATCCGGGCCGTGCCGGTGCCGGGATGCGTCGACGGGTGGCTCGCCCTCCACGGTCGCTTCGGGCGCCTGGCGCTCGCCGAGGTGCTCGAGCCGGCCCGCCGCTACGCCGCCGAGGGCTTCCCGGCCTCTCCGACGTTGGCGGCTGCCGCCGGCCGGGTCGCCGGCCTGCCGGGGGGCGAGGCCTTCCGGGCCGCCACCGCCCCCGGCGCCACTGTGCGGCGACCGGGGGTGGCCCGGGCGCTCCAGGCGATCGTCGAGTCCGGGCGCGACGGCTTCTACCTCGGCGAGTTCGGGGAAGGCCTCCTCGCCCTCGGAGGCGGCGAGTACGCCGAGCCCGACCTCGCGACGGCGAGCGCCGACTTCGTCGAGCCGGTGGCCGTCGACGCCTTCGGGGCGCGGATCTGGTCGGTGCCGCCCAACTCCCAGGGCTACCTCACGCTCGCCGGAGCGGCCATCGCGGACGGCCTCGGGCTCCCCGACCCCGACGACCCGCTCTGGGCGCACCTCACGATCGAGGCCGCCCGCCAGGCCGCCTACGACCGCTACGACGTCCTGCACGAGCACGCGGACGGCACCGCCCTTCTCGCCGAGGCGCGCCTCGCCGAGCGGCGCAGCAGGATCTCGCCCACCCGGGCGGCCGTCCTCGGCGACTCCTACGCCGAGGGCGGGACGATCTACCTCTGCGCCGTCGACGAGGACCGGATGGCCGTCTCGCTCATCCAGTCGAACGCCGGCGGCTTCGGCGCCGGCATCGCCGAGGAGCGCACCGGGATCTTCCTGCAGAACCGTGGGATCGGCTTCTCGCTCGAGGCCGGCCACCCGGCGGAGTACGGGCCGCGGCGCCGGCCAGTCCACACCCTCTCGCCGGCTCTCGTGACGACCCCGGACGGGCGGCTGTCCGCCGTCCTCGGCACGATGGGGGGAGACACCCAGCCCCAGATCCTCCTCCAGCTCCTCGCCCGCCTGCTCGGCGCCGGTGAGAGCGCCGGGGACGCCGTGGCGGCCCCCCGCTGGGCTCTCTCCAACCGCCTCGACCCCGGCGGCTTCACGACCTGGGCGAAGGGCGGGGAGCTCGAGGTGGAGCTCGAGCAGGGTGTCCCCGAGGGCTGGCCGGAGGCGCTGGCCGCCCGCGGGCACCGCGTGGGCCCGCTCCAGCCCATGTCGCACGGCTTCGGGCACGCCCATGTCATCGCGCTCACCGGCGACAACCTCGAGGGGGCGAGCGACCCGAGGGCGCTCGGTGGGGCGGCCGCCGGCTACTGAGCGCCGTCGCCGACGACGCTCACCCGGAACGGATCCTTGATGAGGGGGAGCGCCACGTTGCGGACGGGGATGCCGCCCGGCGTCATGCCCGCCTCCGAGCCGTGGTGGGCGTGCCCGTGGACGACGAGGTCCGCCCCGACCGAGTCGACCGCCTCGGCGAGCAGGTAGCTCCCGAGGAAGGGGTAGATCTCCCGCGGCTCGCCCTCCAAGGTGTCGGGGACGGGGGAGTAGTGAAGCAGGCAGACGGTCGCCTCGCAGGCGCCGACGAGGCTCTCGAGCGCGCGGGCGAGACGTCCGGCGACCGCCTTGGTGTGGCCGATGAAGGCCTTCATCTCCGGCTCGCCGAAGTCGCTCCCCGAGGCGCCGAGGAAGCCCCCGCCGAAGCCCTTGGCCCCGGCGATCCCAAGGCGCCTGCCGCCGCAGTCGAGCACACACGCCTCACCCTCGAGCATGGTCACGCCGGCGCCCGTCATGATCTCGACGACCCGGCCGGCCTCGCCGGACTCGAAGTCGTGGTTGCCGAGCACCCCGACGAGGGGGACCTCGATCCCCGCCAGCTCCCGGGCGAGGACCTCGGCCTCCTCGGCCGTCCCGACCCTCGTCAGGTCGCCTGCCAGCAGCACGACGTCGGCCTCCTCGTTCGCTCGGGCGAGGACGGGGGCGTAGATCCCTTCGGAGTCGCACCCGGCGTGGAGGTCGCCGACGGCGGCCACGCGCAGGCTCACCGGCCGCCCAAGGGAAGCTCGCCCGGTCCGAAGACGGCAGCGTGCAGCCGCTCCACCGGCTCGCTCGGCACCGCCAGCCCCCGCGAGACGGCATAGACGAGCAGGCTCAACAGGCGGGCCGGGGCCACGCGGGCCCGCCAGAGCAGGTACTCCCAGTCGAGATCGGTCCGCGCCAGGATCGAGAGGGCGTCGAACCAGTAGCGGGAGGTCTCCTCCCGATGGACGACCGCCTTCACGACGACGAGGTCCTCGGGCGAGACGGCCGCCACCGACACCCCCTCGTAGTCGATCCTGCGCACCCGCCCGGCCATCTCGGCGTCGAGGTAGACGTCGCCCTCGGCCTTGAAGATGAGGTCGACGAGGACCCCCTCCTTGGAGGCCTTGTACAGCCAGACGTCGTTCGGGCGGGCCGTGTCGAAGCCGGCCTCGGCGAAGGCCTCGAGCGCGGCGCGGGCGTCGTGGGGGCGGAGGAGGACGTCGACGTCGTGGGTCCACCGTGGCCGGCCGTAGACCGAGGTGGGAACACCCCCCACCACCGCGAACAGGAGCCCGGCCGCCTCGAGGACCTCCTGGGACTCGGCCAGCACGGCGCGGAAGCGCTCCTTGCCGTCCGCGCCGAGCAACGGCGGGCCGACCGGCTCGGTCACCTCGTGGTCGCTCCAGTGCGATGTGTGCTCGTCCACGTCGTGGTTCTCGCCGGTCGTCGGGCCGCTCCCGGGCGGGGCGGTCGGTTCCGGGGGAGGTGTTACCCCCAGAGGGCGCCGGGCCACACCGGGAGGTGACCTCGGGCCCGGACGCATGTGACCATCGGCCCTAACATCGGCGGCCGGGCGCCGATCACGCTGTCGCAGGAGACGAGCGCCGGGAGGCTGGTGAGACAGAGCTGGTGAGACAGAAGATGTTTCAGGTCAGGTTCCACGGGCGAGGTGGCCAGGGGGTGGTGACGGCGGCGGAGCTGCTCTCGGTGGCGGCCTTCCTGGACGGCCGGTGGTCGCAGGCCTTCCCGAGCTTCGGCTCCGAGCGGACCGGAGCCCCGGTGGTGTCCTACTGCCGGATCGCAGACGGCGAGATCCGCAGCCGGGCACCGGTGGACGAGCCCGACGCCCTCGTCGTCCAGGACGCGACGCTCGTCAACCAGGTGGACCTGTTCGCCGGCGTCGGCCCGGAGGGCTACGTCTTGGTCAACACCTCCCGCAGCATCGAGGAGCTCGGTCTCGGCGAGCTCGTCGGGCGCTTCCGGCCGGGCCGGCTGGTCACGGTCCCCGCCACCGAGATGGCGCTGCGCCACCTCGGCCGGCCGCTCCCGAACGCCGTCCTGCTCGGCGGCTTCGCCGTGCTCACCGGGGCCGTCGGCGTCGAGTCGGTGACGGCCGCCATCAGGCGGCGCTTCGCAGGTTCGCTGGCGGACGGCAACGCGGCGGCCGCCCGCGAGGCCGCTGACTACGTCACAGGGGAGGCGATGGCCGGTGCTCACCCAGATTGAGGGTTCGAAGGCAGTCGCCGAGGCGGTCGGGCTGTGCCGTCCCGAGGTCGTCTGCGCATACCCGATCTCGCCCCAGACCCACATCATCGAGGCCGTCGGGGCCATGGTGAAGGCCGGCCGGCTCGGCTCGTGCCAATTCATCAACGTCGAGTCCGAGTTCGCCGCCATGTCCGTCTCGATCGGCGCCTCCGCCATGGGGGCGAGGGCCTACACGGCGACCGCCAGCCAGGGGCTGTTGTTCATGGCCGAGGCGGTCTACAACGCGGCCGGTCTCGGGCTCCCGATCGTGATGACGGTCGCCAATCGGGCGATCGGGGCGCCGATCAACATCTGGAACGACCACTCCGACGCCATGTCGGTGCGGGACTCGGGCTGGATACAGCTCTTCGCCGAGACCAACCAGGAGGCTGCCGACCTGCACATCCTCGCCTTCCGGCTCGCCGAGGAGCTGTCGGTGCCGGTCATGGTCTGCGTCGACGGCTTCGTGCTCACCCACGCCGTCGAGCGGGTGGACCTCCCCGAGCAGGACCAGGTCGACCGCTTCCTCCCACCCTTCGAGCCCCGTCAGGTGCTCGACCCCGACGAGCCCGTGACGATCGGGGCCATGGTCGGGCCGGAGGCCTTCACCGAGGTCCGCTATCTCGCCCACGCCCTGCAGCTGCAGGCCCTCGCCAGGATCCCGAGCCTCGCGACCGAGTTCGCGGCCGCCTTCGGCCGCCGAAGCGGCGGCCTCGTCCGCCCCTACCGCATGGAGGACGCCGAGACGGTCGTCCTCGCCCTCGGCTCGGTGCTCGGGACCGTGAAGGACGCCGTCGACTCGCTGCGCGAGGCGGGCCACCGCCTCGGGGTGCTCGGGGTGACCACCTTCCGGCCCTTCCCGGCCGCCGCCATCGCCGACGCGCTGTCGTCGGCCAGGCGGGTGGTCGTGATCGAGAAGGCCTTCTCGATCGGGGGGCACGGCATCCTCGGGGCGGACGTCGCCCTCGCCCTCGGTCGGTCCGGGCGCGACGGCCCGAGGGTGCACGACGTCGTCGCCGGGCTCGGCGGGCGTCCGATCACCGAGGCTTCGCTGCGCCGGATGCTCGCCGAGGCGAGCGAGGGGCGGCTCCCGGACTTCACCTTCCTCGACCTCGACCGCGGCCTCGTCGAGCGGGAGCTCAGGCGGATGGACGCCACCCGCCGCTCCGGGCCGAGCGCCGAGAACCTGCTTCGCGACCTCGGGGTCGCCTCCACCCGGATCGGCTGAGGAGCGCCATGGGCCACGAGCCAGTCAAGTTCTACCAAGTCGGCAGCTTCGCCGTCGGCAACCGCCTGCTCGACCGCGACGAGCGGACGGTGCAGTCCGACAGCGGGCGGTCGAACTCCCTCACCTCGGGCCACCGGGCCTGCCAGGGCTGTGGCGAGGCGCTCGGCGCCCGCTACGCCCTCGACGCCGCCATGCGGGCGGCGGCGGGTCGCCTCGTCGCCGCCAACGCGACGGGTTGCCTCGAGGTCTTCTCGACCCCGTACCCGGAGACCTCCTGGCAGATCCCCTGGCTCCACTCCCTCTTCGGCAACGCGCCGGCGGTCGCCACGGGCATGGCGGCCGCCTTGAAGGCCAAGGGACGGACCGACGTGCGCGTCGTCGCCCAGGCGGGCGACGGGGGCACCGTCGACATCGGCTTCGGGGCCCTGTCGGGGATGTTCGAGCGCAACGACGACGTGCTGTTCATCTGCTACGACAACGAGGCCTACATGAACACCGGCGTCCAGCGCTCCGGCGCTACGCCGCCGGCTGCGCGCACGGCCACCACCGAGGCGATCGGCGACGAGCCCGGCAACGTCTTCGGCCAGGGCAAGAACGTGCCGATGCTGGCCGTCGCCCACGAGATCCCCTACGTCGCCACCGCCAGCGTGGCAGAGCTGCACGACCTGGAGCGCAAGGTCGAGCGGGCGATGGGCCTGCGGGGCGCCCGCTACATCCACATCCTCGTCCCCTGCCCGCTCGGCTGGCAGGCGGCCTCGTGCGACACCGTCCGCCTCGCCCGCCTGGCGGCGGAGACCGGGCTGTTCCCGCTCTTCGAGGCCGAGCACGGCCGGGTCGTCGACGTCCGGCCGATCCGCAAGAGGGTGCCCGTCGAGGACTACCTCCGTCCCCAGGGCCGCTACAAGCACCTGTTCGGCGAGCACGGCCGCCCCGACCTCGTTGCGGCCATCCAGGAGATTGCGGACGGCAACATCGAGCGCTTCGGCCTTCTGGCCGAGGCGGTCGAGGCGGGGGCGAGATGATGCACAAGCCGTTCGCCATCACCCTCGAGGTGGGCTCGAGCCTCACCAACCACACCGGCTCCTGGCGGGTGGAGCGGCCGGTCTACGTCGACCGCCTGCCGCCGTGCAACGACGGCTGCCCTGCCGGCGAGAACATCCAGGGCTGGCTCTACCACGCCGAGGAGGGGGACTACGAGGCCGCCTGGCGCCTCCTCGTGAAGGACAACCCCCTCCCGGCCGTCTGCGGACGCGTCTGCTACCACCCCTGTGAGACCGCCTGCAACCGGGCCGAGCTCGACGAGGCGGTCGGCATCCACGCCGTCGAGCGCTTCCTCGGCGACCGCGCCCTCGAGGCGGGCTACCGGACCGAGCCCGTCCTCCCGCCTTCTGGGCGCCGCGTCCTCGTCGTCGGGTCGGGGCCGTCCGGGCTGTCGGCTGCCTACCACCTCGCCCGCCTCGGCCACGAGGTGACGATCCACGAGGCGGCGCACGAGGCGGGCGGCATGATGCGCTACGGGATACCGAAGTACCGGCTCCCCCGCGACGTCCTCGACGCCGAGATCGGGCGGATCGTCTCGCTCGGCGTGCGGATCGAGCTCGGCAGGCGGGTGACCGACGTCGCCCGGGCGAGGCAGGAGGGGGGCTTCGACGCCGTCTTCATCGCCCTCGGGGCGCAGCTCTCGCGCCGCGCCTACCTCCCGGCGGCCGACTCGGCCCGCATCCTCGACGCCGTCTCGTTCCTCCGCAGCGCCGAGGGGGCGGACCCTCCGAGCCTCGGGCGCCGCGTCGTCGTCTACGGCGGAGGGAACACCGCCATGGACAGCGCCCGGACCGCCAAGCGCCTCGGTGCGAGCGACGCCGTCATCGTCTACCGGCGGACCCGCGACCGGATGCCGGCCCACGAGAGCGAGCTCGAGGAGGCCCTCGCCGAAGGGATCACGATGAGCTGGCTCTCCACGATCGAGCGGGTCGAGGATGGCTCGGTCGTGATCGAGAAGATGACCCTCGACGACACCGGCTTCCCCCAGCCGACGGGGGAGTACGAGACTCTCGGGGCCGACACCGTCGTCCTCGCCCTCGGGCAGGAGACCGACCTGTCGGCGGTCGAGCGCCTGGCGGACGTCTCGGTGCGAGACGGCGGGCTCGAGGTGGGCGAGGACATGATGACCGGCCACCCGGGCATCTTCGCCGGAGGCGACATGGTGCCGGCCGAGAGGACCGTCACCGTCGCCATCGGCCACGGCAAGCGGGCGGCGCGCTCGATCGACGCCTACCTGAGAGGGGAGCGCTCCACGCGTCCGGGCCGCCATGAGCTCGCCCGCTACGACCGGCTCAACACCTGGTACTACGCCGACGCGCCGAAGACGGTCCAGCCCGAGCTCGAGACCGTCCGGCGCGCGTCCACCTTCGACGAGGTCGTCGGCGGCCTCGACGCCGACAACGCCCTGTTCGAGGCCCGCAGGTGCCTGTCGTGCGGGAACTGCTTCGAGTGCGACAACTGCTTCGGCGTCTGTCCCGACAACGCCGTGGTGAAGCTCGGCCAGGGCAAGCGGTACGCCTTCGACTACGACTACTGCAAGGGGTGCGGCATCTGCGTCGCCGAGTGCCCCTGCGGGGCGATCGTGATGGAGCCGGAGATGATCTGAGCCCCGCTCGGCCCGCGCTCGGGCGAGCATGCCAGCGCCGACGCGGACGGTCGCCACGGCGGCGGCGATGAGGCGAGCGCTCGCTGTAGGCGCCCCACGACGGATGGTCCGCCGTGCCCGGGCCGCAGACGAAGATGGTGCCCGAGTCGCGGCGGGTGGCGAGCAGGTTGAGATGGGCGTGCAACCGCTCAGGCCGGGCGTGGTCCCCGCTGCCCGAGAGCCGCGCCTTTCGATGCTCGGCTCCAAGGGCCTCCCGGGCGAGCGGGCTGTCGCGCAGGCGGGTCTGCCCGAGGGCGAGGTGGTCCGCCATCGGTCATCGACCCGGGCCGGCGCACCGGCCGGCAGCCCCTCAGCCATCCCGCAGCACGTCCTCGATCGGGCGGCGGCCGGTAGCCGGCGAGCCGTGCCCGTAGCCCATCCGCAGCACGATCTGGGGATATCCGAGCAGGCCGAGGTTGGCGGTGAGCATCGAGCGGGTGGAAGGCACCTCGATCACCTGGGTCATGGGCGCCGCCGAGACGCCCTCGCCCGCCGCCACGAGCAGCAGCCGGCCGAGCGCCTGGCCGGTGCGCAACCAGGCGGCCGGGTCGTCGCCGTCGGTCCCGAGGATGCAGACGAGGGGATGCTCGGCCTCGGGAGGAACAGCGGAGGGCTCGGGCGGCTCGACCTTGTCCCCGTCGGGGAGGAACTCGCGCAGGCGGTAGGACGAGGCCCGGGTGCCCCGGCCGGCGAGCGCCGGGACGGGGATGCCCTCGTCGGCCTCCGCTTGGTCGCGCACCCAGTCGCCGAGCTCCTGTTCGTAGGCGGGGTTCGCCCGCTCGATGTCGTCGGCGCGGGCGAGGAGGACGGCGGTCGACACCCGGTCGTCCGGCCGGTCGAGGTAGAGGACCCAGACCCCCTGCTCGGCCGCCGCCAGCCGCATCTTCTCCCGCAGCGCCTCGTCGACCGGGCGCTCGTCGAAGCCGCCCCGCTCGGTGTAGCGGGCGCTGGTCGAGGCGTGCAGCCGGAGCTCCTCCTCGGTCGGGGGATCGGCCTCGCCGAGGTGCAGAAGGGCGAGCAGGTCGCGGTCGGCCGGGTCGGGAAGCAGCGCGACCTCGCAGCGGACCCCGATCGCCCGCACGGCCAGCCGGGCGAGCTCGATCGCCGCCCCGCAGCTCATGTGCAGCTCGCGCCCGAGCGGGTCGATCACCTGCAGGCTGCGGGTCCGGTCGGCCCGCACCTCGACGGCGTCGACCTCCGAAGAGGTGGCGAGGTGGCTCACGAACTGCCACGGCTGGGTGTTGTGCACCGACGGCGCACGCACGGCCGCCCGCACGACCTCGCGGAGCTGCTCGTTGTTCATCTGGCCTCCAAAGCCGGGTCCAAGCCTGATTCAACGCTCCGACGGTCCGTCGGACCAGGGCCGATGGTCCCTGACGGCGAGGGCGGAGAGGGTCCGGCGTCGGGACCTTCGGCCCTGGTCCCAGCCGATACAGGATCGGCATCATCACCTGAGGAGGTTGCACCCATGACGAGAAGTGATTCGTCGGACATCTCGGCCGGCAGGGGTCGGGTGGTGGCCGGAGTCGACGACTCCGAGGGGGGGCGCGACGCCCTGCGATACGCGGCCGAGGTCGCCCGCTGGAAGGGCTGGACGCTCCACCTCGTCCACGCCTGGCACATCGGCTATCCGCTCGCGCCCTACAACATGGACGTGGCGGGGTTCGAGAAGGCGGTGCAGGAGAACGCCGAGCACGCCGCCGCCGCCATCGAGGCGGAGGTGCTCGGCGACGAGCACGGGCTCGACATCCGCCGCAGCATCGTGGAAGGCCCGGCGGCCCGGGTGCTCGTCGGCGAGAGCGCGGGGGCGGACCTCCTCGTGGTCGGCAGCCGGGGCCGGGGCGGCTTCTCGAGCCTCACCCTCGGCTCAGTCGGCCAGTCCTGTGTCCACCACGCCCACTGCCCGGTCCTCATCGTCCGGCCCCGTAGCGAGCGGGGGGCGGCGTGATCGCTCCCGAGTCGAGAACTGACGCCAGCGCGGCGGGCAGCGGCAGCCGTCCCCGCGCCGTCTTCGTCGGCGACTTCGTCCATCTCGAGAGGGCCTTCGAGGAGGTGGCCGCCGTCCTCGCCGACGACCGGGCGGCCTGGCTGACACGCCTCAGCGGCTGGCAGACGCCCGAGTCCGAGCCCGGGGCCGGCGCAACCGGGCTCGACGGCCCCCTCCCGGCCGAGGGCGGCCCGCCAGGCGTTCTCACCGGCGTCGTCCGGATCGGCCCGACGGGGCGGGTCCCGAGCTCGGCGGTCGCGCTCAACGTCGGGCCTCCCCGGGCGCGCCCGGACACCGTCATCGTCCCGCTCGTGTGGGAGCCGCTCGTCTTCGGCCACCTTTTGCCCCGCCTCGAAGGCGACCTCGAGCTGTCGAGTCTCGGAGAGGGCGCCAGCCGTCTCGCCCTCACTGGGTGCTACCGGGCCCCGCTCGGCCAGATCGGCTTGGGGATCGACCGGCTCGGGATGCACCATGTGGCCGAGTCGTCGGTCCGCCGCTTCCTGCTCGACGTCGAGCAGGCGGTGTCGGGCGGGTGAGAGCCGCCGGGGCGCACCTCGGCGACGCGGCCCCAAAGGGCTATCCCCACGAGCTCGAGGCCGCCGTCTTGTTGGTCGACGGCCGGAGCGCCGAGGTCCGGCCGGTCGTTCCGGGCGACCTCGAGGCCGTCCGGCACCTGCACGAGTCCCTCTCGGAGGGCTCGTCGTACTACCGGTTCTTCAGCGTGCGCCGCTCGCTTCCCGCCACCGAGGTCGGTCGCTGGGTTCAGGTGGACTACCGGGACCGCCTGGCCCTCGTCGCCTTCGTCGACGGCGAGCTCGTCGCCGAGGCGGCCTACGACCGCGTGCCGGGGTCCGAGGAGGCCGAGGTCGCCTTCACCGTCCGCGACGACCACCAGGGGCGCGGCATCGGCACGGTGCTGCTCGAGCACCTCGCCTCGGCCGCCCGGGCAGCCGGCCTCCGCCGCTTCGTGGCCGACACCCTCGCCGACAACCGCCGCATGCTGAACGTCTTCCGCCAGGCCGGCTTCGAGGAGCGGTCCAGCTTCGACGGCGGGGTCGTCCGCGTGGCGATGAGCCTCGACCCCGCTGCCCGTTACCTCGACCTCGTCGAGGAGCGCGACCGCAAGGCGGCCGTCGCTTCGGTTGCACGCCTGCTCGCCCCGAGGTCGATCGCCGTCATCGGGGCGAGCCGCCGGCCCGGGACGATCGGTTCGGAGCTGCTCGCCAACCTGGTCGCCGGGGGCTTCACCGGCCCGATCTACCCGGTCAACCCCGCCGGCGGCGAGGTCGCCGGGCTGACCGCCTACCAGAGCATCTCCGAGGTGCCGGCACCGGTCGACCTGGCGGTGGTGGCGGTCCCGGCCAAGGTGGTGCACGAGGTGGTCGAGCAGTGCGGCGAGAGCCACGTCGGCGGGCTCGTCGTCATCAGCGCCGGCTTCGCCGAGTCCGGGCCACAGGGCGCGGCGGCCGAGCGGGAGCTCGTCGCACTCGCCCGGCGCTACGGAATGCGCCTTGTCGGTCCGAACTGCATGGGCGTCGTCAACACCGACCCTTCGGTGTCCATGAACGCCACCTTCTCACCGGTGGCTCCCGTGCCGGGGCGGATCGCCTTCTCCTCGCAGTCGGGCGGCCTCGGGATCGCCATCTTGAACGAGGCGACCCATCGCGACCTCGGCGTCTCGAGCTTCGTCTCGGTCGGCAACAAGGCCGACGTGAGCGGCAACGACCTGCTCAGGTACTGGGAGCAGGACCCGAGCACCGACGTCGTCCTCCTCTACCTCGAGTCCTTCGGGAACCCGCGGCACTTCGCCCGCATCGCCCGGCGCATCGCCCACTCCAAGCCCATCGTGGCCGTGAAGGCCGGCCGCTCGGCCGCCGGCACCCGGGGCGCCTCGTCGCACACGGCCGCCCTCGCGACACCGGACGCGACGGTCGACGCCCTGTTCCGCCAGGCCGGGGTGATCCGGGTCGACACCTTGGAGGAGCTGTTCGACGTGGCGGACGTGCTCCGCCACCAGCCGCTCCCGGCGGGGCGGCGCGTCGCCATCGTCGGGAACGCCGGAGGCCCCGGTGTGCTGGCGGCCGACGCCTGCGAGGGCTACGGCCTCGAGGTGCCCGAGCTGGCGCCGGCGACCCAGGCCAGGCTGCGGGCTCTGCTCGGACCGGCGGCCGCCGTTCGCAACCCGGTCGACTGCATCGCCTCCGCGACCGCCGAGCAGTACCGGCAGGCCCTCGAGCTCGTCCTTGGCGACGACTCGGTCGACGCCGTCATCGTGATCTTCACCCCGCCGCTCGTCACCGAGGCGGACGATGTGGCGGCCGCCGTGGCCGAGGTGGCGCGCGCCGCCGAGAAGACGATCGTGACGAACTTCCTCGCCACCTCCGGCACCCTCTCCGCGCTCCGGACGGGCGAGCGCCGCGTGCCCTGGTTCGCCTATCCCGAGTCGGCCGCCCGGGCACTCGCCCGCGTCGCCCCCTATGCCGCCTGGCTCGCCAAACCGGCGATCGAGGCTCCCCGCTTCGCCGACGTCGACGAGGCGGCCGGTCGGGCGGTCGTCGCCGAGGCGCTCGCCGAGGGCGACGAGGCCTGGCTCACGACCGAGGCGGCGGCGTTCCTGCTCGAGGCCTACGGCGTGCCGTTCGTGCGAAGCGTCAGGGTGACCTCGCCGGCGCAGGCGGCGGCCGCCGCCGGCGCGCTCGGGTACCCGGTGGCGCTCAAGCTCGACGTCCCGAGCATCGTCCACAAGAGCGACGTCGGCGGCGTCCGGCTCGACCTCGCCGACGAGGCGGCGGTGACCGGGGCCGCCGGCGAGCTGCTCGGCCGCTTCGCCGGGGCTGCGCTCGTCGTCCAGCCGATGGCGCCGCCGGGCGTGGAGACGATCGTCGGCGTCCTCGAGGTCCCCTCTTTCGGACCGCTCGTCATGGTCGGGCTCGGGGGGACCGCCACCGAGCTGCTCGGCGACCGCGCGCTCTCGCTCGTCCCGCTCACCCGGGCCGAGGCCGTCGAGCTCATCGGCTCCCTCCGGTCCGCCCCTCTGCTGACGGGCTACCGCGGCAGCCCGAAGGCCGACGTCGGCGCCCTGGCGGACGTCCTCTGTCGTGTCGCCCGCCTCGCCGAGGACCTCCCCGAGATCGTCGAGATGGACCTGAACCCGGTCCTCGCCTCTCCCGACGGGTGCCTCGCCCTCGACTGCAAGATCAGGGTGCGGCGGGAGGCCATGCCCGAGCCGGAGCTGCGGCGGCGCCAGCTGCGCTGAGCCCTCTCAGCGGCCCTCGAAGACGGGCTCGCGGTGCTCGACGAAGGCCCGCACCGCCTCGAGGTGGTCCGCCGTCGTCGCGGTGTGGAGGTGATGGGTCGCCTCGAGATCGAGGCAGTCGGCGAGCCCTGCCGAGATCGCCCGGTTGAGGTTCTCCTTCATGTAGCGGTAGGCCACCGCCGGACCTGCCGCCAGGCGCCGTGCCCGCGCCAGGGCGGCGGCCTCGAGCTCGTCGTCGGGGAAGACGGCGTTCACGATGCCGAGCCGCTCGGCCTCGGTGGCGGTGATCCGGTCCGAGAGGAAGTAGAGCTCGCGCGCCCTGGCCGTGCCGACGAGGTGGGAGAGGAAGTAGCTCCCGCCGTAGTCGCCCGAGAAGCCGACCCTGGCGAAGGCCGACGTGAGAAATGCGCTCGTCGCCGCGTAGCGGAGGTCGCAGGCGAGGGCGAGCGAGAGGCCGGCGCCGGCTGCCGGGCCCGGGAGGGCGGCGACCGTCGGCTTTCCCATGGCGAAGAGGCGTCCGGAGGCCCCCCGTGGCGGCGGCGCTGGCGGAGCACCAGCTCCTCGTAGGACACCGGTGGCGCCGCCGGCTCGCCGTCGCCCGCCATCTGCTTCACGTCGCCGCCGGCGCAGAAGGCGCCGCCGGCACCGGTGAGAAGGACGCAGCGGACGTCGTCGTCGCGCTCGAAGCGGGCGAGCAGGCGGCCGAGGGCGTCGAGCATGGCGCCGCTCAGCGCGTTGCGGCGCTCGGGCCGGTTGAAGGTGAGGACGCCGACCCCCTGCTCGATCCGGGCGAGCAGGTGGTCGGTGCCGGTGTCGAGATCCGTCATGTCTCCTCCTTGTGGTGGTCGATCGGGTCGAGGTCGAAGCGGACGCCCCCGATGCTCCTCGAGCGGGCCGGACCGGGGCCGCTGAGGCGGCAGGCGACGATGCCGGGGCGCCGGTCGGCCGTCGTGAAGACGAGCTCCTGGCCCGCCTCCCCGAGCCGCACGCTGGCGCCGGACGCGCTCGCCCCCTCGCCGAGGACCTCGGCCCACCGCCGGGCGGCCTGCGCCGGCCGCTCGACGGCGACGTCGAGGCCGAGCAGGCGCCGGCCGGCTGCCGGCCGCGCCGGTGCGCCGGCCCGCCAGTCTGGTCCGCCCCACTCCCAGCTCGACGGTGGATGCGCGAAGTCGAGCGAGACGATGGCACCGGGCACGTCGCGGGGATCGAGGTGCGTGGCCGAGATGTGCTCGAGGTCGACCTGCCATGCGACGCGGACGCCGATCCGGGCGAGGTGAGGGCGGAGCGCGTCCCTCGCGGCGAGCTGGAAGATCGCCATGTAGCCGCCCTCGCCGTACCGGGCGAGGAAGCGGGCTCCGGCCGCCTGCGGGTGCCGCGGGGCGAGCACCTCGAGGAAGCAGTCTCCGAAGGCGAGGACGCGGTTCTCGAGCCCGAACTGCCCGACTCCCGGGTCGTCGTAACCGGGCCCGAGCCCGAGCTCGTCGCTGAGGGCGCCGGCGACGTCGTCGATGTCCCAGGTGATGAGCGCCACCTGCCGGAGGCGCACCCCCGGGCTCACGCCTCGTCGCTGTGGCGGTGTGCCTCCCGCTCGGACATGCGGGCGGCGAAGGCGGCCGCCTCGGTCCGCCTCGACATCCCGAGCTTGGTGAGCAGGTTGGAGACGTAGTTCTTCACCGTCTTCTCGGCGAGGAAGAGACGCTCGGCGATCTGGCGGTTGGTGAGGCCCTCCGCCAGGAGGTCGAGGATGCGTCGTTCCTGATCCGACAGCCGGCTGAGGCGCTCGTCCTGCTCGGGACCGCTGCGGAGCCGCTCGAGGACCCGACTGGTGAGGGACGGGTCGATGAGCGACTCGCCCCGGCCCACCCGCTCGATCGCCGAGACGAGGTCGGTGCCTCGGATCTGCTTCAAGACGTAGCCGGAGGCGCCGCCCATGATGGCGGCGAACAGGGCGTCGTCGTCAGCGTAGGAGGTGAGCATGAGACAGTGCAGCTCGGGCATCCGGCTGCGCAGCTCCCGGCAGACCTCGACGCCGTCGCCGTCGGGCAGGCGGACGTCGAGGACGGCCACGTCCGGCTTCACCGCCGGCACCCGCCGGAGCGCCTCGTCGGCCGTCCCGGCCTCACCGACGACCTCCATGGTGCCGGTCGTCTCGAGCAGGCCGCGGATCCCGGCGCGCACCACCTCGTGGTCGTCGAGCAGGAACACCTTCAGCATCGTGTCGGCTCCTTGGTCGTCGTCCTCGGTCACGGGGCGCTATGTCTCCACTGCACGGTAGTGGCGCCGCCAGATGAGTCGGTAGACCCTCGTCAGTCTCGGGACCGAGCGCAGCCCCGGGATGAAAGGCGCGAGGGCGAGCAGCACGGTCAGCCCCATCATGATCCCCCACACCTCGACGTCGCCGTTCGAGGAGGAGTTCATCGGCGGCACCTGGTACCACAGGGTGTAGAGCCAGAGCCAGGCCTGGCCGGGGTAGTTGCCCGTCTCGTTCATCATCCCCCACTGCTCGCCGAGCAGGTGGCGGTTCGAGGCGACGTTGCCCATGTAGGCCCCGTCGGCGATGAACAGCAGCGGCTTGGTGTAGTCGGTGCCGTAGAGCTGCGGCGTGGCGGTGAGGGCGCCGTCGAGCGCGCCGGTCCGGGCCATGTCCAGCAGGTGGGACATCATCGTCCCGACCGGGCCGTAGGCGCCGCCAGGGACCTCCAGGGTGCCGGCGGAGAAGGTCGCCTTGGCCACCGCCTTCTCGTAGGCGGTGTTCCAGGCGGCCTTGCGCGGGGCCGGCGCCGATTGGTACTCGGCGATCGCCCGGTCGAGGACCGGCACGTCGGGGAGGGTCCGCAGCGGACTGATCACGAACTGCTGGGCGGTGTCGAGGGGGATGTGGACGCCGACGAGCGACTCGAGCGAGAGCGGGCCGAGCTTCTGGCTCGCCCCGGGGGTACTCGTGTACGGCGGCCCGTAGGTGGCCGTGCCGCTCGTGCCGTCGAGCTCGGTCATGGCGGTCTGGACGAAGTCGACCGGCGCCGCCTTCGACCAGGACTGGAGCGTGATCGCCCGCTCGTCGGGCGAGGAGAAGACGATGGCGAAGACGATCGCCAGGACGAGCACGACGGCGAAGGCGACGCTCACCTCCTTCAACAGGTCGTAGCGGACCGAGGGGCCCTGCCACTCGGCGACGTCACGGTCGGGGTTGAAGCGGCGGCGGCTCACCGGTCTGCTCCCTTGGCCGGGAAGGGCGGCACGACGCCGCGGCGCCGGACGAGGAGGACGTGGATGCCGACCATGACGGCCACGACGAGCGGGAGCAGCAGGACGTGCCAGAGCAGCATCTGGCCGAAGTCGAGGACGTTCCAGAAGGCGCCCGCACCCGTGGCGTTGATCCCGTCCTTGGCCTGGGTCCCAATCCACTCCGAGTCGAAGTTCTGCTGGGAGAGGTAGCCGGTGAAGGCCGTCGCGATCGAGATGGCGAAGGCCAGCACACCGGTGATCCAGGTTGCCCGGCGCCGCCCGCGCCATGCGGCCATGAAGAACTTGCCCCAGAGGTGGATCACCATGAAGAAGAAGAAGAGCTCGGTGCCCCACAGATGCACCGAGTTGACGAACAGTCCCGCCGAGGAGACGTGCCACCAGTCCGGGCCCTTGACGGCAAGGACGGCCCCCGACGCCAGCACGACGCCGAAGGCCCCGAGCGTGAGCGCTCCGAAGACGTAGATCCACGAGGCGACGTAGGAGGGCTGGCTGTCGGGCAGCAGCTTCTCGGGCGGGAGCGTCGCGACGGCGCGGCGGCGCAGCCGCCCCGTCCAGGTGGGGCGGGTATCGGGTCGGTAACCGACCTGGCCGGCCGGCTCCATCGGCGCGTCGGAGATCGTGCTCACTTCTTTCCTCCGTGGGGGAAGGGGATGGCGATCGCGAGGATGAACACGAGCAGCATGAGGCCGATGACGACCAGGTTGGCGACCGAGATCTGGATGAACCCCCAGTGCACGTAGCGGCCCGGGCGGCTCAGATCGACGAGCACGGCCGTGACAGCCGGCGCGGACATGATTGTTGGCATGGATGCGGTACCTCCTCGTCCGCCAGCATGGGCGGTTGGTCTCTCGGGGAGATAGGGCCGAAGGGCCCGCCCCCTTGGAAAAAGGACCCACCGGGCCGAGCTGGCCAAAGCCGAGGCTCATCTCTCCGGTTGCCTCGCCGGGGCCCGGGCGCGAGCCGGGCCGCCGACGGCCCGGCAGAAGCCCACATGACGGCTGGGACAAGGGCCAGGTGCGTCGAAGCAGGGGCCTTTCGGCCCTGACGGTCCGACGGCCACCGGGGCCACCATCGGGTCAGGGGAGGTGTTCCGATGATCTCAGACGGTGGCTCGAAGAGGGCAGGCGGCGGTCCCACACGGCGGCCGGGCGCACGGCGCAACGGGGGCGTCGGCGCGCCTGTGGCTCCCTCGCACGCCGTCTTCGTCGGCGACTTCACCTACCTCGACCGGGACTTCGAGGAGCTCGCAGAGGTCTTCTTCGACTTGGGGGCCGAGTGGGCCAAAGAGGCCGAGCTGTCGGCGGCCCGCCAGCGCCTGTGCCTCACCGAGGGCCATCCCCGGCGCAGCGCCTCGGCGGTGACGGTCCCGGTTCGCCTCGAGCCGGTTGACGAGGAGGCGATGACTCCCTCCGTCGATGCCGACCTCGAGCTCTTGAGCCTCGGGAGGGGTCACTGCCGGCTCGCCCTGAGCGGCCGGTACCGGACCTCGCCGGACGGCGCCAGTGACCGCGATCGCATGGCGATGCAGCGGATCGCCGAGATGGCAACCCGGCGGGTGCTGAACGACGTCGCCGCCTCGCTCTCACCCAGCGCGCCGTAGCGGTCCTGTCCCGTCAGACGCGAGGAGTGGTCGACGCCGCAGTGTCGGCGAAGACGAGGCAGCCGCCGCTCGAGAAGCTGATGCCCACACGCTCGCCCCGGCGCGCACGCTCGGTGGTGACGACGCCGGCCACCTTGGCGCCGCCGGGAAGGTCGACCACGAGCTCGTAGCCCCGCCCCCGGAACGCGACGTCCGCCACCTCTCCGCGTACCTGGCACCCGGGAGAGTCGGGATGACAGAGCGCGGCGGAGGACGGCCGGATGGCGAGGAGCGCCTCACCGGGCTCGAGTGGCGCCACCGCCCGGGCGCCGATCGGCCGGATGCCGGCGCCAGCGGAGAGCTCGACTTCGATCTGCTCGCCGGCTGCGGCATGACC
>JAJZZB010000139.1 GCA_021797795.1 Actinomycetes bacterium
AGCCCTCCCCGTCCTCCCTCCCCGCCCGCAGGAGGCCGTAGCGCCGGGCGGCCTCGAGGACCGAGGTGGCGATCCCGGGACCGTCGAGGCCGAGGCCGGAGAGGATGTCGTCCGGCTTGCCGTGGGCGAGGAAGCCGCCCGGCACCCCCAAGGTGAGGACCCGCGGGCCGGGACGGCCCTCGTGCTCGGCCGCCTTCTCCGCCAGGCCTGCGAGGTAGGCGCCCGCCCCCCCGAGGGCGACGCCGTCCTCGGCGGTGACGACGAGGCGTGCGGCCGACAGGAGCGAGACGAGCTCGGCATCGGCCGGGCGGACGACCCGGGGGTCGACCACGAGGGGGGAGAGGCCGGACTCGGCCTCGAGGATGCGGGCGGCGCTCACTGCCGGGCCGGCGAGCTTGCCGATCCCGACAACGACGAGCTCGGGCGAGCCGTCGGCGAGCACCCGGTGGCGCGAGCCGGTGCCGGGCGGGGCGAGTGGCCCGCTCGAGGGGGTCTTCGGGTAGCGGACGAGGGCCGGGCCGCCCGAGGCGAGCGCCTCGGCGAGGAGCGGGCCCACCTCGTCGGGCTCCGAGGGGCAGTAGATCGACACCCCGTCGATCAACAAGGCGCTGTGCAGGTCGTAGATCCCGTGGTGGCTCGGGCCGTCGTCGCCGGTGATGCCGGCCCGGTCGGCCACGACGACGACGGGCTCGTGGTGCAGGCCGACGTCGAGGTTCCACTGGTCGACACAGCGCTGGAGGAAGGTCGAGTAGATGCACACGACCGGCTTCAGGCCCTCTCTCGCCATCCCGGCGGCCGCCGTCATGGCGTGCTGCTCGGCGATGCCGACGTCGAAGAAGCGCTCGGGGAAGGCCTCGGCGAAAGGGAGCAGCCCGGTCGGGCCCGGCATGGCGGCCGTGAGGGCGACGACAGACCCGTCGTCTTCTGCCAGGCGGCACAGGGCGGTCGTGAAGGCGTCGGTGTAGCTGCGGGGGCCCGTCGGGCGGTGGCGCTCTGCAGAGGGCGAGACCGAGGGGACCTTCAGGTCGTGCAGGCGGGCGACCTCGTCCTCTTCGGCCGGCGGGTAGCCCTTGCCCTTGGTCGTGAGGACGTGCAGCACGATCGGGCCCGGCCAGGCCGCCGCCCGGCGCAGCGCCTGCTCGAGCTGGGCGATGTCGTGGCCGTCGAGCGGCCCGGTGTAGCGCACCCCGAGGGCCTCGAAGAACACGTGCGGCTCGACGACCTCCCGCAGGGCGGAGGTGAGGCCGTGCACGGAGGTGTAGGCGACGGACCCGACGCCGCTCGGCAGTTCCTTCAACAGCAGGCGGACCCTCTCGCGCACGCGGACGTAGCGCGGATCGAGCCGCAGCTGGGTGAGCGAGCTCGACAGCTTGGAGATCGTGGGGGCGTAGCTGCGGCCGTTGTCGTTGAGGACGATCACCACCCGGGAGGAGGAGTGGCCGAGGTTGTTGAGCGCCTCGTAGGCCATGCCGCCGGTGAGGGCGCCGTCGCCGACGACGGCGACGACGTGGCGGCCCTCGTCGCGCCCGGTGAGCCGCCTCGCCGAGGCGATCCCGTGGGACCACGACAGCGCCGTCGAGGCGTGCGAGTTCTCGATGACGTCATGGGGCGACTCGGCACGCTTCGGGTACCCGGACAGCCCGCCGGCCTGGCGCAGGCGGGCGAAGCCCTCCCGCCGCCCGGTGATCAGCTTGTGGACGTAGGCCTGGTGGCCGGTGTCGAACAAGAGGACGTCCTCTGGGGAGGAGAAGACCCGGTGGAGGGCGATCGTGAGCTCGACCGCCCCGAGGTTCGAGCCGAGGTGGCCGCCGGTCTTCGAGACCGCCTCGACGATGAAGGACCGCAGCTCGACCGCGAGCTCCTCGCACTCGGCGAGCGAGAGCTCTTTCAGCCCGTCGGGCGAGTCGATTCGATGGAGGATCCCGCCCCCAGGCGGGCCCGATTGCGAAGGGGTCATAGAGTCGGGTCAACGCTACCGGAGGGCGGTCGGCGGCTGGCATCGACCGGGAGGGCGACGGCCTTCGACGTGATCCGTCGTCGATCGGCGGTTTCACAACGGATCGGTGATCTACAGGGTGGCCGTCTGCGGATAGCGCGGATAGCGTGGCCTCCGTAGGCGGCCGAAGGGAGTCGTCCCGGATGCGGCGACCGGCGATCGGCCGGCTCGGGCCGTGCCGACAGTCGAGGAAGGGGATCAAGGTGATCATCGGAATCCCGGCCGAGATCAAGACGGCCGAGAATCGCGTGGCAATGACACCGGACGGAGTCCGGGAGCTCACCGCGCTCGGGCACCGGGTGCTCGTCGAGACGAACGCCGGGGTGGGATCCTCCTTCTCCGACGAGGACTTCCAGGCTGCGGGCGCCGTGATGGTGAGCCCGGAGGATGCCTGGGGCGCCGAGCTCGTCTGCAAGGTGAAAGAGCCCCAGGAGTCCGAGTTCGCCTACATGCGCGAGGACCTCGTCCTGTTCACCTATCTCCACCTGGCCGCCTACCCCGAGGTCGCCAAGACGCTGTTCAACGCGAAGACGACCGGGATCGCCTACGAGACCGTCCAGACGGCGACCGGTGACCTGCCGCTGCTCGCCCCGATGAGCGAGGTGGCGGGCCGCATCGCCACCCAGGTGGGCGCGAGCCTGCTCGAGAAGCGCAACGGCACCCGGGGCATCCTCCTCGGCGGCGTGCCCGGCGTCCGCCCCGCCCGTGTGGTCGTCATCGGGGCCGGCCACGTCGGATGGAACAGCGCCTGGATCGCCCAGGGCATGGAGGCCGAGGTCCTCCTCCTCGACCGCAACATCGACCGCCTGCGCTGGGTCGACCAGATCCACCAGGGCAGGATCATGACCCTCGCCTCCAACCGGGGATCGATCGAGCGCGCCATCTCTGAGGCGGACCTGCTCATCGGCGCCGTGCTCGTCGCCGGGGGTCGCGCTCCGGTCGTGGTCACCGAGGACATGGTGGCGGGCATGCGCCCGGGGGCGGTCATCGTCGACGTGGCCGTCGACCAGGGTGGCTGCATCGAGACCACCCACGAGACGACCCACCAGGACCCGACCTACTTCGTCCACGACGTCCTCCACTACGCCGTCGGCAACATGCCCGCCGCCGTGCCGCACACCTCCACCTACGCCCTCACCAACGCCACCTTCCCCTACGTGGTGTCCCTCGCCGAGCACGGCGTGCGGGGGGCCGTCTCCTCCGACCCGGTGCTGCGCGGGGGGCTCAACACCCTCGGCGGCGACTGCACCAACGCCGCGGTCGCCGAGGCGCTCGGCATCCCCTCCGTCGACCCGGCGAAGGCGGTCGGCGCCGCCTAGCGAGCCGCCGGGGCCGTTCCGGCGAGGCCGCCCGGTCGAGGCCCAGCGTTCGCCGGAGGTGGTCACTCGGTGACGAGGCCACCGAGGCCGACCAGGTCGAGCACCTTGCGCACGATCCCCTGGGCGGCGCGCAGCTCGAAGTGGCCGTCGCCGCCGGCCACCGTCGTGCGGACGGCGAGGAGGCCCGACACCCCGGCGGCGTCGAGGAAGGTGAGCCCGGAGAGGTCCACTGCCACCCGGTGGCCCGAGAGGCCCTGAGCGGTCTCCGCGAGCACCTCGGCACCCATGAGGTCGAGCTCACCGGCGAGGAAGACGACCTCGGCGCCGTCGCGCGCCTCCACGACGACCTCGAGTGATGCCGACCCGCGCTCGTCGTCTGAGCTTCCGCTGTGGTCGTCGCCTGGCATCTGGCCCCGCTCGATCGTCGTGTGGCGTCGCAGGGTCAGGGCGGCGTTCGGCACACCCTAGCCCACCGCCGAGGAATCAAATGCCGCTTCGCGAGGTAGAGGGCGTCCATGCACATCGAAGAGGAAGCCGTCGAGCGGACGATCGGGCAGCTCATCGGCCGTGACCTGGGCCGGCTCGGGATCCAGGGAGCCCTCGGCGAGGTGGCGACCGCCCTGCCGGCGCTGTTCGGGGTCGACGGGGCGGGGATCATGCTGCTCGACGACGACCAGGTGCTGCGCTACGTGGCCTCCACCGACCGCGAGGCGAGGCTGCTCGAGGCAGTGCAGGAGTCGACAGGGCGGGGACCGTGCGTGGAGGCGCTCGTCGACAACGTCGTCGTGGCCTGCGATGATCTCCTCGAGGACGGGCGCTGGCCGGACCTCGCCGGCATCCTCGTCCCGAACGGCGTCCGCGCCGTCCTCGGCAGCCCGCTTCGCGTGGCCGGGGCGCCCATCGGGAGTCTCAACGTCTTCACCCGAGGGGCCCACAGATGGGACGAGAGCGAGTGCCGCGCCCTCGCCGCGCTCGAGCGGGTGGCCGAGGGCCTCATCGTCGGCGCCCTCGCCTCGCAGCGCAACGAGAGGGTCGTCGCCCAGCTGCAGCAGGCGCTCGAGACCCGGGTGGAGATCGAGCGGGCGGTCGGGATCCTGATGGCGCTCGAGGAGATCAGCGCCACCTCCGCCTTCGAGCGGATCCGGCGGTCGGCCCGTGCGAGCCGGCGATCGGTGCACGAGATCGCGAAGGAGGTCGTCACCTACCGCAAGCTGCGTTGAGCCACCGGTCGCCAGCCGCACACGCCCCCTGAGGACCGTCCTAACGGCCCTGGAAGTCCGGCTCCCTCCGCTCGAGGAAGGCGCGGATCGCCTCCTTCCCGTCCTCGGACATGATGTTGAGCGCCTGGGCGGCGCCCTCCCGCTCGAGGGCCTCGGGAAGCGACATTCCCCCAGCGTCGTCGAGCAGCCGCTTGGTGAGCGAGAGGGCGATGGGTGGCCCGGCCGCCAGCCGGGCGGCCCAGTCGGCGACGACGGCGTCGAGCTCCCCGGCGGGCACGACGCGGTTGACGAGGCCGAGGCGCTCGGCCTCGTCTGCTCCGAGGAGCTCCCCGAAGAACGCCAGCTCCTTGGCCCGGTGCAGGCCGACGCGCCGGGGGAGCAGCCAGGATCCGCCGAAGTCGAGCGACAGGCCCCTCCGCGAGAAGATCTCCGAGAAGCGGGCCCGGTCGCTCGCCACCACGAGGTCGCAGCCGAAGGCCAGGTTGCAGCCTGCGCCGACCGCCACGCCGTCGACCTTGGCGATCGTGGGCTGGGGCAGCTCGTGGAGGGCGAGCGCCACGTCGTGGATCATCCTCATCCGCCCGAGCTGGTGGTCCGTGCCCGCCTCCAGGTCGGAGAGGTCGGCGCCGGCGCAGAAGTCCCCGCCGGCACCGGTCACGACGACGACCCGGTCCTCGGTCGACCGGGCCGCCTGGCGGAAGGTCGCCGCCAGCGCCCGCCAGAGCGCTCCGTCCACCGCGTTCTTGCGCTCGGGGCGGTTGAGGGTCACGGTGAGCACGCCGTCGGTGCGATGTGTGAGGAGTCGGTCCACTTCTGCAACATAATTCAGGCCATGGCTCCCCACCGGCGCCGGGACCGGCCGCCCGCCTTCGCCGCCACCTTCGTCGAGGACCCCCTCACCGGCAAGACGTCGGAGCTCCAGCGGGTCCAGCCCTACCAGGCACGCAAGGAGTACGTCTGCCCGGGCTGCAACCAGGAGATCCGTCCGGGCACGGGGCACGTCGTGATCGTCCCGATGGGCCAACCCGACCTTCGCCGCCACTGGCACACGCCCTGCCAGCTGCGTGCCGCCCGTCACGGGCTTCGCTGAAGGTCACGCCCCAGCCCTGTTGCTGGGAGTCTGCCGAGAATCGGGCCGCCAGGCCCGTCTCGGGGAAGCAGGAGAACGAGCCGCTTGTTAGCCTTGACAGAGGTGACCGGAGCGACTATGGGAATGATCTTGGGAGCAACCCACGGCACGACGAGCGAGGGCACGTACCTGGTCGTGCTCGTCCTGAGCGGCCTGCTCGGCTACGGGTTCGCCGTCCTCACCCGCCGGTCGATCGGGACCACGCCGTGGCGGCTGTCGGCGCTGACCTGGGGCATCGTCTCGGCGCTCTTCCCGCTCTTCGGCCTGCTGCTCGAGATGGTGGCCCGCTTCACGACCCGCCCGGCCGGAGCAGGTGGCCGATTCGGTTCCCGCCTCCCGGCCCCGCCGCCTCCGGCACGGCCGCTCGGCTGGCAGGCCCCGTCCGGCTTCGGGTCACCGGCGAACCCGGCCGGCGGCGACACGCCCTGGCCGGCCCATCCCGGCGTGGTGCCGGGACCGGGCGGATGGCTGCCGGCTGCCCCCGGCGCCGCGCAGAGCGCTGAGGGCGCGCCGCCTCCCCTCTTCGGCTGGTACCCGGACCCCGACGCCCGGCACGCCGAGCGCTACTGGGACGGGCGGGAGTGGTCGCCGCTCGTGCGCGACGGCGAGGCGGTCTCGAACGAGCCCGTCCACCAGGCGCCGATGCCCTGGAGTCCGCCGCCGCCCGAGCAGCTCTGAGCCGCCGGGCGGCTCAGCTCTCCTTGTCGGGCAGCGCCTCGACGTTGACGTCCTTGTAGGTCACGACCCGGACCGAGGCGACGAAGCGGGCGGGACGGTACATGTCCCACACCCAGGCGTCGGAGAGCTCGACCTCGAAGTAGGTGGCCCCCGAGGAGGAGTGCGGCGTCACCTTCACCTCGTTGGCGAGATAGAAGCGCCGCTCGGTCTCCACCACGTAGCGGAACATGGGCAGGACCGCCCGGTACTCCTGGTACAGCGCCAGCTCGACCTCGGCCTCGAACTGATCGAGATCCTCTTCTGCGCTCATCTCACTCCTCGTCGACCGCGCACTGCCTGGCGGGCGGCCGCAGCCGGCTCACCCGGAGAGCGGGATTCCCCGCTAGGCACCGGGTACCTCAGGCCGGGCGCCTCGGGCGCGGACCCCTCGAGACCGGTGTCCATCCCTCCGAGGCTACCGGCTGCCGGCCTGCTCGGCTGCCCTCGTCACCTGCGCCGGACGCCGGTTGGTACCCTCGTCCCGTGGCGAGCGGAGGCGCTCGTTTTCTCGGATGGACTCCGCTCGGTCGGGGCCGCCCATGTCGAGCTGCCGCGCGTTCCCGACGAGCACACCGGCACCGTGTTGGGTAAGTGAGAGCGATTGCTGCCCGCGGTGGTCACCTCGCGTTGGTCACCGCCCCCGGCCGGGGGACGCCCGCGAAACGCCTGCCGTACCAGCCCGGTGCGCGCCGCTGGCCCGTCCGCCACACATGAGCCGGCGGCGAACTCGCTCCTCGCCGACGGGGTAGTCACTCAGCACTGAGGGAAATGCTTCACGATCTTCACCGGCAGAACGAGCGGCTTGTTTCCGATGTCGAAGGGAGAGACGAAACCGAGCTGTTGCTCGGCTGCCGACAGGCCGGACTCCGTCAGAGTCAGCGTGGGCGCATGAGAGCTGCCAGTGAGCGAGACGGTCAGGGTTCCTCGTGCGTTGACGGACCTGTGCTTGGAGTTCGTCCCCTTCAGCGTCATGATGCCTCCACTGAGGGACTCGCCGGCAGTGGCCCCAGCCGCTCGACCCATCAGCACTCGGCCACTCGGCTTGGCAGTGGAGGAGCCGGGCGGGAACGCCCAGGTGAGCTTGTAGGACGCGCGAAGGGACGAGCTGGACCCGCCCTCGGTGACGTTGAGATACCAGGCAGCAGGCGATCCGCCACAGGAGCCACCGTAGAAGACCATGAGCCGGGGGGAGGTGATAGCGGTGTTGACGACTGCGCAGCCGGACTTCCCACAGGGCAGCGCCGGGGGCTTCACAAGTGAGCTCGAGGACCTCGTCACTGTCGTCGTCGACGAACTCCCGTCGCTGGCGTTTCCGAGGTTGCCGGTGGCCGCAAGCGGGACCAGAATCAGGGCGGCGACGACGAGGGCGGTCGCGACGACGATACCAACCGACGACCTGAAGAAGCCTCCGTCCTGGGCTGCCATCTACGACGCCCTGAGAGAGACGTCGGCTCCGACACAGACGCTGCGAGTACTCATCGTGACACCCCCGCGGGAGGCTTTCCCTGCCAATACGACCCTACCGCACTCCCGCGGCCGACACTTGAGAAACCGGCGCAGTCCAAGCACTGCTCGAGCTCTGTCCTGATCCGTTACCTCCGCCACGCAGTCTCAGAGCCCACCGGAGTTGTAGGAGGAGAGAGCGCCAGCCAGCGCCACCGCGATCGTCCGCTGTGAAGATGAGAGGTCGTAGGAGAGATAGGGCCCTGTGTAGACGACCCCCTGGGCCGTGACGCCAGCGTAGGAAATCGTGGAGATGACTCCGCCCGCCCCGAGGAATTGGTTGGCGAGCGAGACGGTCGGCTGAATGGCGGTCGACGCACCGTTCAGCAGGTTCAGCTCTGCCGCCAGCAACTGGCCGGCGAGGCAGCCGACGGCGTTCTCCGAAGACGCCTTGCCGCAGTTCATGTTACTGAACACGGCCGTCACATCGCTCTCGATCGTGGTCGCCGACCCGCTGATGAGGAAGTCACCCACGTAGAAGGGCTCGTTGGCTGCGATCAGCTTCTCCGTCTGTGTCAGGTGGTTCTTCCAGTAGCCAGGCGTAAGGGTCCCGATCCCGACGCTGAAGGGCTCGCAGGTGCTCGTGTTCCCGGCGTAGTTCGAGTCGCCCGAGTAGACCGCCTGGAAGCTGTAGCTGCCGGCC
>JAJZZB010000140.1 GCA_021797795.1 Actinomycetes bacterium
CGCCAGCACGTCGAGCTGGCCATCACGGGCATGACGTGCGCGTCGTGCGCGGCCCGCGTCGAGAAGCGCCTCAACAAGGTGCAAGGTGTGACCGCCACGGTCAACTTCGCCAGCGAGCACGCAGCGATCGCCTTCGACCCCGCCCAGGTGGACATCGAGGACCTGATCGGGGCGGTGGAGGCCGCCGGCTACGGCGCCGCCCTGCCCGAGGCGGTCACCGACGAGGACCCGGCCCGCCCCTACCGCTGGCGCCTGGTCCTCGCCGTGGCCTTGACCGTCCCCCTGATGGTGTTCGCCTGGATCGCGGCGTCGCGGCCGCCCGGCTGGGAGTGGTTCTCGCTGGTGCTTGCCACTCCGGTGGTGTTCTACGCCGGCTGGCCCTTCCATCGGGCCGCGGCGGCCAACGTCCGCCACGGGGCAGCCACGATGGACACCCTCATCTCGGTGGGCACGCTCGCCGCGTGGATCTGGTCGACGGTGGTGCTGGTGGCGGGAATGTCGACGAGCGTCTACTTCGATACCGCCGGGGCCATCACCGCGCTGATCCTTCTCGGCCGCTACTTGGAGGCCGGGGCCAAGCGTCGCTCGGGTGAGGCCATCCGCAAGCTCTTGGAGCTCGGGGCCAAGGAGGCCCGGGTGCTGCGCGACGGCACCGAGGTCCTCGTCCCCGTCGAGGAGCTGGCGGTGGGGGACCGTTTCGTGGTGCGTCCCGGGGAGAAGATCGCCACCGACGGCGTGGTGGAGTCGGGCACCTCTGCGATCGACCAGTCGATGCTGACCGGCGAGTCGGTCCCCGTCGAGGTCGGTCCCGGCGACGCAGTGGCCGGCGCCACCGTCAACACCTCGGGCCGTCTTGTCGTCGAGGCCACCCGGGTCGGGGCCACGACGGCCCTGGCCCAGATCGCCCGGCTGGTGGCCGACGCCCAGGCCGGCAAGGCGCCGGTCCAGCGCCTGGCCGACCGGGTCTCCGCCGTGTTCGTCCCGATCGTGATCGCCATCTCCGTCCTCACCTTGGTGGGCTGGCTCCTGGTGGGGGGCGCGGCCACCACGGCGGCGTTCACCGCCGCGGTGGCCGTCATCGTGATCGCCTGCCCGTGCGCCCTCGGGCTCGCCACCCCGACCGCCCTGATGGTTGGCACCGGGCGCGGCGCTCAGCTCGGCATCGTCATCAAAGGTCCCGAGGTCCTCGAGCAGACCCGCCAGGTCACCACCATCGTGCTCGACAAGACCGGCACGCTCACCGAGGGCAAGATGGCCGTCTCGGCCGTTGTGCCCGCCCAGGGGGTGGGCGAGGAGGAGCTGGTGCGCCTTGCCGCAGGAGCAGAGGACGCCAGCGAGCACCCGATCGCCCGTGCCATCGCCGCCTACGGGCGCGACCGTCTCGGCACCCTTCCCGCCGTCGAGTCCTTCTCAGCCCGGGCCGGCCTCGGGATCGAGGCCGTCATCGACGGCCACGCGGTGGTGATCGGCCGCCCGGGCCTCCTCGCCGATTGGGGCGTGCACCTCACCGAGGCGCTCACGGCCGAGGTGGCCCGCATGGAGGCCGCGGGCTCGACCGTGGTCGGCGTCGCCGCTGACGGCGAAGTCAAGGGCCTCGTGGCAGTGGCGGACCGCATCAAGGTGACGAGCCGCCAGGCCGTCGCCGAGCTGCGCGCCCTCGGGCTCACCCCGGTGCTGCTCACCGGGGACAACGAGGCGACCGCCCGGGCGGTCGCCGCAGAGGTGGGGATCGACCGGGTGCTCGCCGGGGTCCTTCCCGAGGACAAAGCGGCCGAGGTCGCCCGCCTGCAGGAAGCCGGCGAGGTGGTCGCCATGGTCGGCGACGGCGTGAACGACGCCCCCGCACTTGCCCGGGCCGACCTCGGCCTCGCCATCGGGACTGGCACCGACGTCGCCATCGAGGCATCCGATATCACCCTCGTCGCCGGCGATCTCCGGGCAGCGGCCGACGCCATCCGCCTGTCGCGCCGCACCCTGTCGACGATCAAGGGCAACCTGTTCTGGGCCTTCGGCTACAACGTCGCCGCCATCCCCTTGGCGGTCGCCGGGCTCGTCAACCCGATCATCGCCGCCGCGGCCATGGCGTTCTCCAGCGTCTTCGTCGTCACCAACTCGCTGCGCCTGCGGCGCTTCCGTGCAGCGGAGGGGCACCGGTGACCGACACCGTCGACAGCGGCGACGCCTCTTTGGCGGCGGCCACCGGATCCGGTCCTCCCTACGGCTACGTGGCCAACAAGGACAAGGACGCGCTGATCAAGCGGATGCGCCGCATCGAGGGCCAGGCTCGGGGCATCGAGAAGATGATCACCGAGGACCGCTACTGCATCGACATCCTCACCCAGATCGCCGCGGTATCCACCGCCCTGGAGGCGGTGGCCGGCATCCTCCTCGACGACCACGTCAACCACTGCGTGCGCCACGCCCTCTCCTCGGGCGACGAGGCGGTCGCCGCCGAGAAGGCCACCGAGCTCCTCGAAGCCGTCCACCGGTTCACCCGGACCCGGTGACCGGGTCGCCGACGACACTCGACCCCGCAACGCAACGGCTGCGGCCTCCCGCCCCGCATGCCGGCAGCGCCGCTCGGGGGTCCGGCGCCATGCACCGAGACAACCCGTGACCATTCTCAACGCGCTCGGCCACGCCCTCGAGGTCGCCGGCGGGATGGCCTGGCAGATCGCCTGGTCGCTCATCCTCGGCTTCGCCCTCTCGGCGATCGTCCAGGCGCTCGTCAAGAAGGCGACGATCACCCGCCTCCTCGGCGACCACCGGGCGAGGACCCTCGCCGTCGCGTCCGGACTCGGGATCGCCAGCTCGTCGTGCTCCTACGCCGCGGTGGCACTCGCCCGCTCGCTGTTCCGCAAAGGCGCCGACTTCGTCGCCGCGATGACCTTCGAGATCGCCTCGACCAACCTCGTCGTCGAGCTCGGCATCATCATGGCGCTGCTGCTCGGATGGCAGTTCACCCTCGCCGAGTTCGTCGGCGGCCCGATCATGATCGTGCTCGTCGCCGTCGGCTTTCGCCTCGTGCTCCGCCAGCAGCTGCTCGACGAGGCCCGCCGCCAGGCCGACCGAGGGCTCGCCGGTCAGATGGAAGGCCACGCGGCGATGGACATGTCGATCGCCGAGACGGGCAGCCTGTGGCGGCGCCTGCGCTCGCCGAAGGGGTTCACCTCGGTGTCGCACATTTTCGTTATGGAGTGGGCGGCGGTGCTACGCGACGTGGTCGGTGGGCTGTTGCTTGCCGGCGCGCTCGGCGCCTGGGTGCCCGACAGCTTCTGGCGCCACTTGTTCTTCACCGGCCATCCTTTGGTGGCCAAGATCTGGGGGCCGCTCCTCGGGCCGGTCATCTCGATCTTCGCCTTCGTCTGCTCGATCGGCAACGTCCCGCTCGCCGCGGTGCTGTGGAACGGTGGGATCAGCTTCGGAGGCGTCGTCGCCTTCATCTTCGCCGACTTGATCATCATCCCGATCCTGCTCATCTACCGCAAGTACTACGGGACCAAGATGATGCTCGTCATCTTGGGCGTCTTCTACGCCACGATGGCCCTCGCCGGCTACGCCGTCGAGCTCGTCTTCGGCGCCGCCGGCCTCGTCCCGGCTACCCGCAAGGCCACGGTCCTTCACCCGAGCATCACCTGGGACTACACGACCATCCTCAACATCGTCTTCTTCGTCCTCGCCGCCGCGCTCGTCTGGCGGTTCTTCAGAACGGGCGGCCGCTCCATGCTGAAGATGATGGGCGGCGCGCCTGTCGGGCCCGACGCCGCCGGGGCACACGACCACCAGTGAAACCTCGAGGACTGCCTGCGTTCATCTCTGATCGTGTCGTTGGACCCTGTGCGGTCAAGCTGGCCGCGGCGTCGACTGGGAAACGCTCCGGCGCCACGGCCTGGCAGGCCGATGCCAGGTGACTCCCACTATCGCCCCTTTGGCAGTTGAGTGGCTCCGTCTGTCGGGTGGCCTCATTCGAGAGGGCCGGGGTACGCGAGCTCGGCCTTGTCGACCAGCCGGTTCGTGGAGTGCCGAACGGCGATGAGGACCGCCACGATGACGACGACCGCCGCGGCACCGAGCGCGAGGTCGATCCTCCCCGACAGGTGGCGGAGCGTCGTGCCGGCCTCGTAGGAGGCGAAGGTGTAGATCGCCGCCCACACGATGCCGCCGGCCGCGTTGGCGGGAAGGAACCGCCGCCAGCGCATCTTGCTCGTCCCGGCCAAGAAGGCGGCATAGGTCCGCAGGATCGAGACGAAGCGGCCGAAGAAGACGACCTTGGTGCCGTGGCGGTCGAAGACGTAGCGCCCGACCTTGAGCTTGCGCTCGTCGAGACGCACCTTGCTCCCATAGCGCTTGGCCAGGCGGTAGCCGCCCTTGTCGCCGATCCAGAAGCCGACGTTGTCGCCACCGATGGCAGCCGCCGAGGCCACGGCGAAGATGATCCACGGGTCGAGGTGATGCGTCTGTCCGGCGTAGGCGCCCGCCACGATGAGGGCCGTCTCGCCCGGCAGCGGGACCCCCAGGCTCTCGGCTGCCACGAGGAGGAACACCGCCCAGTAGCCGAGGCTCGAGACGAGGTGGTCGACGTTCATGTCGCGGATGCTTCTGCTGGTGCGTCCTTCGGCGAGGCTCCACGTGGCATGGCGAGGGCTGCGCAGGCGAGAAGCGCCGCGGCGATGGCGGCGAATCCGGCACCGAGGCCGAACGTGCCGAACGCCCCGACGAGCGCCGGCCCGCCGGCATCGCCCAACTCGCGGCCGACCTCACCCGCCCCCATCGTCTGGCCGAGCTGGTCGGCGGGTGCGGTGGCGGCGAGCCGGGCGAACCCGAGCGGGGTGACAGCAGCCACGCCGGCACCGATCGCGATGGCGGCGATCGCCATGGCGAGGGGCGACGACAGGCCGGCGACGAGGCCGAAGCCCCCGGCGCAGACGAGGAGCCCGCCAGCGGCGAAGGCCGGATGCAGCTCTCCGCGATCGAGCCGGCGCCCAGCCCAGGGCTGGAGCAGCGCAGCCGTGGCGGCGAGCAGCGAGACGATGGCCCCGGTGGCGACCGGGTCCAGGTGGTGGCGGTAGCCGAGGACGGGCAGGAAGCCCACCCCCGCCGACAGGGCGGCCGTACCCGCCCCGAGGAGGAGGACCGGCTGGAGGAACGTCGGCTGGCGGATCCGCCGGACGAGCTGGCCCAGCCCGGAGCGCGGCCGGCGGAGAGGCGCCATCTCGGGCACCAGGCGAACGACGGCGAGGGCGGCGACGAGCGCCACCGCGCCGAGCACGGCGAAGAGGAGGCGGTAGCCGCCGGCCACCACGAGCGCTCCGCCGGCGACCGGACCGAGCAGGTAGCCGATGCCCTTGGCGCCCCCGTAGCCGCCGAAGAGGCGACCAGTGCGCTTCTTGCCCCCCAAGGTGGCGACCGCCGCGCCAGCTGCGGGGGAGAAGGCAGCAGCAGCGGCCCCCTGGGCGAGGCGGGCGGCGCCGAGAAGGTTCGGGTCGCCACCGACGGCGAAGGCGGCCGAGGCGAGACCGAACGCGACGAGCCCGCCGACCATGACCTTCTTCGCCCCCCGGCGGTCGACGACGGCGCCGAACACGGGCTTCAAGACCACCTCCGCCGCGTCGTACACGCCCAAGATGAGCCCGAGCGCGAGGAGCGAGTCGTGACGCCCGAGGGCGTAGGCGCCGAGGTTGGCGGCGACGGCATGGGCCCCGAAGGCCGTGACGAAGCCCGCCCCGTAGACGGGGAGGACCTGCCGGCGACGGGCGGCCTCCTCGCTCGTGCTCACGGGCGCTCGCGGGCCTCGTAGACGCGCTCGGCGAAGTCCTCCAGCAGCTCCGCGCAGTCCTTGAGGCGCCGCTCGCCCTCCCCGGCCGACGGGGCGCCGAAGAGGTCCTTCGCCCGCAGGTCGCGGTACCAGCGCCGGAGCCGGTCGACGTTCTGCTCCTCCTCGTCCAGCTCGGCCAGGGTGAACTTCTCCTTCTCGATCTCATGGTGAAGCTCGGCCTCGGCCTTGTCGCACTCCGAGCAGAACTCGACCCACTCGGCCTCGCGCTCGGCCGTGTACAGCGCCTCCACCGTGGCCAAGGTCTCCTCCGAGGCGCCGACCTCGAAGCAGAGCGCTTGCCCGCCCGAGCGCTTGACCAGCTGGACCGCCCGCTCCAGCCCCTCGTCGAAGCGGTCTCCGGTCGGGATGGCCCAGGTCGCCGACTGCAAGGCCACCGCACCTACCCGGCGCAGCTCCCGCCAGACAGCGACCCGATGGCGCGACTGATCACCCGACAGCCGGTACGTGAGGACACGCCATCCCATGTAACGAATGCTACATCTCCTCGGGTGAGTCCGTGCTACGTTTTGGTCACCGTTCGTTCACTTGCTTGTCACCAGTCAGTCACCGAAGAAAGCCCCATGGAACCCCTCACCGCTGCTCAGAGCGCAAATCCGCCGAGCCCGCCAGCCGCCCTCACGGGCGTGCGGGTGCTGCCACCCAAGGGTCTCAACAACTCGATCTACCTCGATCTCAACCACTTCTCCCGGCACACCGCTTGGGCGCACGGATTCATGCACAACTACGCGCTCTGGCTCGGGCCCGTGCTCCTTGCCGCTGTCTTTGTCGCCACGTACGCCGTGGCGTGGTGGCGACGGGCGCCACAGGCCGCCGCGCTCCTCGTCCTGGGCGGCATCGGCACGATCGTGGCTCTCGGTCTCAACCAGCTCGTCGGGCACGCGGCCAAGGAGCTGCGACCCTACGTGGCTCATCCCAACGCCTTGGTCCTCGTGGCCAAGGCCAACGACTACTCGTTCCCCTCGGATCACTCGGTTATCGCCGGGGGCCTTACCGTCTCGATCCTCCTGGTGCTCGGCAGCGGAGCCTGGCGGCGTCGGCGCCCCGCACGACGCGGTCTTCCCGACGCCGAGGCGAAGGGAGGGAGCGTGCCGGGGGTGGTCAAAGTCCTCGCCGCAGTCAACCTCGTGGTTGGACTCTTCCTTTGCTTCGCTCGGGTCTACGTCGGCGCCCACTACCCCGGTGACGTCGTGGCCGGCTACCTGCTGGCCGCGGTCGTCGTGCTGGCCGTCTCTCTACTGCGACCGTTCGCCTACTGGGCCGTCGACGTCGTCGAGCCGACGGCTGCGGGGATCCTCTTGCGACGCCGCGGAGCTGTACGCACCGGTGGCGATCCGACGCCCGAGCCACAGCTTGGTTCGGCCCCGGTAGGCGACCCGCAACGATAGATCGCACCGTAGGAAGGGGTCGCCGGCGACAGCCGCGCAGCGATGAGAGCGGTGGTGCGCTCGTCTGGCAGTTCTTCAAAACGGGAGTCGGTCCATGCTGAAGACGATGGAGGAGCGCCGCCCGGCGCCGACGCCGCGGGGAGCACAATCACCACTGGACATCGTTGCTCGTACTCTCGGATGTCTGACGCCACCCGCGAATGAGAGGGTTGACCGCGAGGGCGGTTGACGCTCGGGAGGCAAGGACGACGGGAGGCATGAACGGTGACGATGACCGACCAGCCAGCAGCGGGACGAGCCCGAGTCGGGGTGCTGTGGCGCGGCGAGCGAGGCGCGCAGAGGCCGGCCGAGGACCGGTGCCTCGGGCCGCTGTTCGACGCGTTCGGCGCGCTCGCGGTCGAAGTCGTCCCCGTCCCCTTCGGTGACGATCGCGTCACGGAGGCACGCCAGCAGCTCTCAGAGCTCGACGGCCTGCTGGCCTGGGTCAACCCAATCCAAGACGGTGCCAACCGAGAGCAGGTGGACGAGCTGCTCGGTGAGGCGGCGGCGCACGGCATTTTCGTGTCGGCGCATCCCGACGTGATCCAGAAAATGGGCACCAAAGAGGTGCTGCACCAGACCCGCCACCTCGGCTGGGGCTCCGACACCAGCCTCTACCGCTCGGTCGATGATCTCGCGGAGCAGCTTCCCGCCCGGCTCTCCCGACTTGGCCGTCTCGTCGTCAAGCAAGGCAGGGGCAACGGGGGCAATGGCGTGTGGAGCGTCGAGCTCGGCGAGCCGCACTCGCCGGTGACCCTGAGCTCACCCGTGCTCGTGCGGGAGGCTCGGACGACCGACGCAGGCGAGCGCCTCAGCCTCGGCGAGTTCGTCCGACGGTGCGACTCGTACTTCTCGTGGTCCGGAGTGCTCGTCGACCAGGTCTACCAGCAGCGCCTGGCCGAAGGACTGATTCGCTGCTACTTCTCCCACGGCCAGGTGGTCGGCTTCTGCCACCAGTGGCCGAAGGGCCTGCTCGATGCCGTCCCCGGCGCTCCCACTCCCGAGCGGCCGCCGACCGTCATGGAGGGTCCCGACACCCCCGCCTACCAGCGACTGCGCCAACACGCGGAAGGGGAGTGGGTGCCCGAGATGCTGCGCGTCCTCGGACTCGAGGCGCCCGACCTCCCAGTCATCTGGGACGCCGACTTCCTCCACGGCCCGAAGGACGGGCACGGCAGCGACAGCTACGTGCTCTGCGAGATCAACGTCAGCGCGGTGTGGCCGTTCCCGCCGATGGCATCGACGAC
>JAJZZB010000015.1 GCA_021797795.1 Actinomycetes bacterium
CTCGGCAAGAAGTCCAAGCGCCTCCCCGACGAGCTGTCGGGAGGCGAGCAGCAGCGCGTGGCGATCGCCCGCGCCTTTGTCAACCGACCGCTCATCCTGCTCGCCGACGAGCCGACGGGGAACCTCGACCCGGCCACCAGCCAGGGGATCATGGGCCTGCTCGAGCGGATCAACCGGACCGGGACGACCGTCGTCATGGCCACCCACGACTCGACGATCGTCGACATGATGCGCCGCCGGGTCATCGAGATCGACCGCGGCCGGATGGTCCGCGACCAGGCGCGGGGGATCTATGGACTCGACCCGACCCCCTCGAGCACGCGGGGCATCCCGGCGGTGGCGGTCGCCGCCGACCGCCTGAGCGGCCTCAGCCTCGAGGAGCCGGCCGGCCGCCACCGGAGGAGGGCCCACTGATGCCGCTCTCTGCCGGCTACGTCGCCCGGGAGACGGCCTCCAACCTGTGGCGGAACCGCCTCATGGCCCTGGCGGCCGTCCTCACCGTCGGCGTCTCGCTCTCGCTCGTCGGCACCGCCCTGTTGCTCCGCCAGTCGGTCAACCACCAGCTCGTCGTCCTCGGCGACAACGTCGACCTGCAGATCTTCATGAAGGCGAACGCCCCGCTCGGCGACACCAACGCCGTCCGGACGACGCTCAAGGAGACCCCGCAGGTGAAGACCTGCAGCTACCTCGACCACCGGCGGTCCTACGAGCAGGCGATCCGGCTCTTCGCCTCCGAGCCCCAGATCGTCCAGGCTCTCAGCCCGGCGACGACGCCGCCGGTCTTCCAGTGCACGCTCATCCACCCCCGCGACGCCGCGGCGGTGGCCGAGCTGTTCGGCGCCCAGGCCGGCGTCTACCACGTCGCCTTCCCCGGCCAGTCGATCCGGAGCCTCACAGCCCTGTCCAACGTGCTCCAGGTCGTCCTGTTCACCCTGGCTGTCGTCCTCCTGCTGTCCGCCGTGGTGCTCATCTTGATGGCCATCCGCATGGCGATCTTCGCCCGGCGCAGAGAGGTGGCGGTGATGCGCCTCGTCGGGGCGACAGCGTGGTTCATTCGCCTCCCGTTCATGGTGGAAGGCCTCGTCCAGGGCTTCGTCGGGGCGGTCGTGGCAGCCGGCATCGTCCTCGTGGGTGACCTCGGGATCCGGGCGCTCCTGCACCGCTTCGCCGAGTTCCGGGGGGCCGTCGTGCCGAGCCACGACGTCGTCGTGACCGAGATCCTCGTGGTCGTGGTCGGGGTCGTCGTCGGCGTCCTCGGCTCGGCCATGGCGGTCCGGCGCTTCCTTACGGTATGACTGGCCGGCCGCTAGCCTCCCGGCCGTGAAGGGAGTGCTCCTGGCGGGCGGCACGGGCAGCCGTCTGTTCCCGCTCACCCGCATCACCAACAAGCACCTCCTCCCGATCGGCGACCGTCCGATGGTGAGCTACGGCATCGAGGCGCTCGTGACCGCCGGCATCTCCGAGCTCATGCTCGTCACCGGCGGGACCCATGCCGGCGAGTTCCTCCGCCTGCTCTCGAACGGGCGGGAGTACGGCCTCGACCTCCTCGTCTACGGCTACCAGGAGCGCCCGGGCGGCATCGCCGAGGCGCTCGGGCTCGCCCAGCACTTCGCCGACGGGGAGCCGGTCTGCGTGATGCTCGCCGACAACATCTTCGAGCGGTCGATCGGCCCCTCGATCGAGGCCTTCCGCCAGACGGGCTCCGGGGCACGGGTCCTCTTGAGCGAGATCGAGGACGCCGAGCACCTCCGCCACCTCGGGGTGCCGGCGCTCGCTCCCGACGGGCGCCTCGAGCGCATCGTCGAGAAGCCGTCCGACCCGCCGAGCAGCTACTGCGTGACCGGCGTCTACCTCTACGACGCCTCGGTCTTCGAGGTCATCCCGACCCTCGTGCCCTCGCACCGGGGCGAGCTCGAGATCTCCGACGTCAACAACCACTTCATCGAGGCGGGCGAGATGTCCTACGACGTCATCGGCGGGTTCTGGGGCGATGCCGGCGAGTCGATCGACGCCTACTACGCGGTGAATGACTTCGTCCGCCGGAACGGTGCCAACCACCACCACTAGGGCCGGAGGCAGCCCACCGCCGGGCAGCGCACCGCCAGGTCGCTGCTCCCGATCCGCCACCGGCCCTCTGGCGAGCCCGCCGGCAGGCCGCCGCCCGCCGGCACAGCCTCTGCCGGTCTGCGAGCCGCTCCCAACTGTCCCGCGCTGTGCGCCATGCCGGCGACCCGGCTCGTGACAGCTCGGCGCCGACGACCTTGACCGCGCTTCGCGCCGCGTCCGACAAGGGGCCCGCGCCGGGCCCGGGTCGCGTGCTCCCCGGCCACGAGCTCGTCTTCGTGCCGGCCGAGCCTCCCCGCAGGGGCGCCTTCGCCTGGTACGACCCGGCCGGCGCGCCCGCCGAGATCCAAAGCGCCCCGGGCCTCGACGTCGTCGTCCCCGCCGGCTCACGGGTGCGCCGCCGCCGCCTGCCGGTCACCCCTCTCCGCCTCGTCGACGCGCTTGCCGTCCTCGGGGAGCTCGAGCGAGGGGAGGCGGCTCCGGCCTCGGTGAGCGCCCGCGCCTGGGCCCGGGCGCTCACCGCAGGCCTCGTCCTGCTCGCGCGGGGCCGGCTCTACCCGACCGTCTCGCCCGGCGGCTTCGACGCCTGGGCGGCCGGCCCGCTCGAGGGGACCGACCGCCGTCTCGTCGCCGACCTGGCGGCCGCCATGCCGCCGGCGGCCCACGCCCTCGCCGTCCCCGGCTCCCGCCCCCTCTCGATCGCCAGCCCCGAGGTGCTGGTCCGAGCGCTGTGGGACGCCCTCGCCGACGCCCTCGTCCGCAGCGCGGCCGCTCCGCTCGTCGCCGGCGGCGACCTCTTCGCATCCGGCGACCCGCAGCCGGCCGCCCACCTCGCCCCGTGGCTCGGGGAGTGGTCCTCGGGCTTCGAGGGCGGGGCCGAGGTGGCCGTGCGGATCGAGCTCGACGGCGGCCTGCCCGCCGCCGACGGTCCTGGCTTCGCACCGTCGCACGTCTCGGCCCGGGCAGTGGTGCAGGTGGCGAGCCGGGTCGACCCGTCGCTCGTGGTGGACGCCGACCGGCTCTTTGCTGCTCCGGCCGCCCTGTCGGCCCGCTTCGGCGACGACGCCGAGGCGGACGTGCTGCGTGCGCTCCGCCGGGGCGCCCGGGCGTGGCCGCCGCTCTCGGAGCTGCTCTCGCGCCCCGTCCCCGACGAGGTCGAGCTCGGCGAGGACGAGCTCTCGGACCTGCTGGAGCGCGCCGGCGCCGTCCTCGGCGAGGCGGGCATCTCCGTCCTCTGGCCGGCCGGGCTCTTCGACGGCGGTGTTCGCCTCCGGGCCGTCGTCGGGGCCCCGGGGGCGGTCGTCGGGTCCGGGTTCGGCCTGGACGAGCTCGTCTCGTTCCGCTGGCAGGCCACCTTGGGGGGCGAGGCGCTCTCGGAGGAGGAGGTGGCCCTGCTCGCCGAGGCCAAGCGCGGCGTCGTCCGGCTCCGGGGGCGCTTCGTGGCGGTCGACCCGGCCCTGGTCGAGCGGCTGCGCCGCCGGCCCCCCCGACCCATCGGTGGGCTGGCGGCGCTGGCGGCGGTGCTCTCGGGCACGGTCGAGCTCGACGGCCAGCCGGTGGAGGTCGTCGCCGACCGGGAGCTGGCCGACCTCGCCGACCGCCTCCGCCGGTCGGCCGACGGCACCGGTCCCGACCTCGCCCCCCCGGCCGGCCTGCGGGCCGAGCTCAGGCCCTACCAGCGCCGCGGTCTGGCGTGGCTGGCCGAGATGACCCGGACCGGGCTCGGGGGCTGCCTGGCGGACGACATGGGTCTCGGCAAGACGCTGCAGGTGATCGCCCTCCACCTGCACCGCGCCGAGCAGGAGCTCGGGCCGACCCTCGTGGTCTGCCCGACCTCGCTGCTCGCCAACTGGGAGAGGGAGGTCCGCCGCTTCGCCCCGGCGGTCCCCGTCCGCCGCCACCACGGAGCGCTGCGCAGCCTGGACGGCCTGCGGCGCGACGAGGTGGTCGTCACGAGCTACGGCGTGGCGCGGGCGGACTCGGCCGAGCTCGGCGCCGCCGGGTTCGCCCTCGTCGTGGCCGACGAGGCGCAGCACGCGAAGAACCCGGCCACCGCCACGGCCCGGGCGCTGCGAGCTATCGCCGCCCCCGCCCGGGTCGCCCTTACCGGCACGCCGGTCGAGAACCGGCTGTCGGACCTGTGGTCGATCCTCGACTTCACCACCCCCGGGCTGCTCGGCCCGCTCGAGCACTTCGTGAGGACCGTGGCCGTCCCGGTCGAGCGCTACCACGACCCCGAGGCCACCGGGCGGCTCGCCCGGGTCGTCCAGCCCTTCCTCCTGCGGCGGCGCAAGAGCGACCCGGACGTCGTCCCCGACCTGCCGGCCCGGACGCTGAGCGACCTCCCGGTCGCCCTCAGCCGGGAGCAGGTGGAGCTGTACGAGGCGGTCGTGCGGGAGGCGATGGACGTCATCGAGCACGCCGACGGCATCGCCCGCCAGGGCCTCGTCCTCAAGATGCTGACGGCCCTCAAGCAGATCTGCAACCACCCCGCCCAGTACCTCCACCAGCCCGGGCCGCTCGCCGGCCGCTCCGGCAAGCTGGCCGCCCTCGAGGAGCTGGTCGGCGTGATCGGGGCCGAGGGCGACTCGGTGCTCGTGTTCAGCCAGTTCGTCGAGTGCCTGCGCCTCCTCGAGGCCCGCCTGTCCGAGCTCGGGGTGGGCTGCCTGATGCTGCACGGGGGCGTGCCGGCCGCTCGCCGCGCCGAGATGGTCGACGACTTCCAGTCCGGGCGGGTGCCGGTCTTCCTCCTGTCGCTCAAGGCGGGCGGCGTCGGGCTCAACCTCACCCGGGCGAGCCACGTCATCCACTTCGACCGGTGGTGGAACCCGGCCGTCGAGGACCAGGCGACCGACCGGGCCCACCGGATCGGCCAGACCCGGGCGGTGCAGGTCCACCGCCTCGTCGCCGAGGGCACGCTCGAGGACCGCATCGCCACCGTGATCGAGAACAAGCGCGAGCTGGCCGAGTCCGTCGTGGGGGGCGGCGAGGCCTGGATCGGGCAGCTGTCGGACGCCGACCTCGCTTCGCTCGTCGAGCTCGGAGCCTCCTCGTGAGCCCCTCGCGGGGCGGCGGGTGGTCGGGCGGATGGCCCGAGCACCGGCCGCGGCTGCCGGGCCCCGGGCCGCGCCGCCCCGGGCGGCGACCCTTCGGCGCCACCTGGTGGGGCCAGGCCTGGGTCGAGGCGCTCGAGCTGCGCGCCAGCCTCGACCCGAACCGCCTGCCCCGCGGCCGCACCTACGCCCGGAGCGGGGCGGTCGGCGAGCTCGATCTCGGCGTCGGGCAGGTGGCCGCCTTCGTGCAGGGATCGCGGCGGACGCCCTACAAGGTGACGGTGAGGGTGCGGACCTTCGAGGCGGCCGGCTGGGACGCCGTCCTCGACGCCTTCGCCGCCCGCATCGGCCACGCCGCCGCCCTCCTCGACGGGGAGCTCCCGCCGGAGGTGGCGGCCGATGCCTCCGGAGCGGGCTTCGACCTCCTGCCGGGGCCGGGAGAGATCCAGCCCCGGTGCAGCTGCCCCGACTGGGCCGACCCCTGCAAGCACTCGGCTGCCGTCTGCTACCTCGTGGCCGACGCCCTCGACGCCGACCCCTTCGGCATCCTGCTCCTCCGCGGTCGGACGCGTGCGGAGGTGCTGGCGGGACTGAGGGCCCGGAGGAGCTCCCCCGGGCCCGCCCGCGAGGGTGCTGTCGGGTCACCGGCGGAGCATGCGCCCGACCGGGGGGTGCCCGCCGCCGGCGCCTGGCTGGCCCACGGGGGCGGGGAGGGGGCCGCCGGGGTGCCCGTGCTCGCCCTTCCCCTCGTGCCGCTCCCGCCGGCGACGGCCGGTCGCCCCTCCCTGCTCGTCGGGGAGCCACCGCCCGGGGCCGGAGTCGAGCTCGAAGGGCTCCGGGCGGTCGCCGCCGACGCCGCCCGCCGGGCTCTCGACCTGGCGGCCGGCGGCGACGGGCACGGGCTCGACCTCACGCTCGAGGCAGACCTGGCACGCCGGGCGGCCGCCATGGTCGGCCCTGAGACCGGAGCAGGCCGCGACCTCGCCGGCCTCGCCGCCCGGGCGGGCCTGAGCCCTCGCCAGCTGCTCCGACGGGGGCTCGCCTGGCGGGCGGGCGGGGCGGCAGCCCTCGACACCCTCGAGGCGTCGTGGGACCCGCCGCCGGCGGCCGTGGCGGCAGGCCGGGCGCTCCTCGGCGGCCGGGCGACTGCCCGCCGCAACCGGCTGACCGCCGGCGACCTGCAGCTCCGTCTCGGCCGTGACGGGCTCTGGTACCCCTACCGCCGCGCCTCGGACGGGGGCTTCGAGCCCGACGGCCCGGGGAGTCCGGGAGGCGGCCTGCCCGAACCGGCCGAGGAGGACGACGCCGAGGCGTGAGTGGCCTGCCTCCCGGGCTCCCCGGCCGAGCGGGCCACCGGAGGCTCAGGCGGTGACGCCGAGCCGCTCCATGGCGATCCTGCGCAGGCCCCTGTAGTCCGCCTTGCCGGCGGGGGAGCGGCCGAGGGACTCGACCACGACCACGTGGCGGGGAGCCTTGTAGCTCGCCAGCTGGTCCTTCACGTGCTGGACGAGCTCGGACTCGGCGGCCTCGGCCGCCGGCGCCAGCTGGACGACGGCGGTGATCGCCTCGCCGAAGCGGTCGTCGGGGATGCCGACGACGACGGCGTCGGCGACGGCCGGGTGCGTCTTCAGGGCCTCCTCGACCTCCTCGGGGAAGACCTTCTCGCCGCCCGTGTTGATCGAGACCGAGCCCCGGCCGAGCAGCTGGAGCGAGCCGTCCGCCTCGACGACGGCGTAGTCCCCCGGCACGGAGTAGCGCTCCCCGTCGATCGTGACGAAGGTGGCGGCGGTCTTGTCGGCGTCCTTGTAGTACCCGAGGGGGATCCTCCCGCCGAGGGCCAGGCGGCCGGCCACGCCGCTGCCGGGCACGATCTCCCTTCCGTTCTCGTCGATCACCCTGGCGCGCTCCCCGATCGTGAAGCGGGCCGTGTGGGCCGCCGCCACCCCGGTCGAGACCGACGATCCCATGCCGAGGGCCTCGGAGGAGGAGAAGGCGTCGACGAGGAGCATGTTCGGGTTGTGGCGGAGGAGCCCCTTTTTCACCTCCTCGCTCCACATCACCCCCGAGGAGATCATGCCGAGCAGGCTCGAGAGGTCGTAGCGCCCCGGCTCGGCCTCGAGGGCGGCGAGGATGGGCTTGGCGAAGGTGTCCCCGACGATGCTCACGAGGTTGACCCGCTCCCTGCCGACGGTCTCGAGCAGCTCCTCGGCCCGCAGGCGCCGGTCGGCGAGGGTGACGACGCAGCCGCCGAGGAACAGCGAGCTGAGGGCGGTGAAGGCTCCCGTACCGTGCATGAGCGGGCAGGCGGGCAGGACCGCCGGGGGGCTCTCCTGGAGGGCGGCCTGGGCCTGCCTGATCCCCTCCATGCCCCCGTCGTCGGGCATCGGGATCGGGCTCCCGGCGTTGAGGAGCGAGAAGAGGTCGTCCTGGCGCCACATGACGCCCTTCGGCATGCCGGTGGTGCCGCCGGTGTAGAGGAGGTAGAGGTCGTCGCCCGAGCGGCCCCAGGGGCCTTCGATCCTCGTGTCCTCGCCGTCCGCCAGCGACCCGGCCGCCTCCTCGTAGTCCATCGCCCAGTCAGGGCGGGCGCCCGAGCCGTCGTCGACGTGGAGGAACAGCCTGACCCTCGCCACGAGCCCCCGCACGCGCTCGACCCGTTCGGTGAAGGCGCCGTGGAAGACGACGGCCTCGGCGTCGGAGTTGTCCCACAGGTAGGCGAGCTCGGCGTCGGCGTAGCGGTAGTTCGTGTTGACCGGGACCATGCCGGCCTTGACGGCCCCGTAGAGCGACTCCAGGTACTCGTTGCAGTTGTAGAGGTACTGGGCGACCTTGGCCTGCCGGCCGAGGCCCGCCGCCAGGTAGGTCCGCGCCAACCCGGCCGCCCTCCTGTCGAACTCCCTCCAGGATCGGGTCGTCGCGCCGTGCACGAGGGCTCTCGAGTCGCCGCGGATCTCGGCGGCGGCCTCGAACACCTCGGCGAAGTTCCAGTTCGTCATCGCACCTTCCTTCGGCCGGCCCGAGCGTACACTGGAACTGACCCGCCGGTCACCCGAGAGCGGTGGCGAGGGCCTCCTCGAGCGTCGGCTCGGCGAAGCGGTAGTCGCTCCCGAGCAGGCGGGAGGGGCGCACCCGCTGGCTGGCGAGCAGCATCTCCTCGGCCGGCCCGGCCCCGAGTGCCAGCTTCAGGGCGGCGGCGGGGACGGCGAGGACGGCCGGGCGGCGCAGCGCACGGGCGAGGGCGGCGGTGAACTCCTCGTTGCGCACCGGGTTCGGCGAGGTGGCGTTCACGGCGCCGGTGAGCCCGCCGTCGGAGAGGGCGTGCAGGATGGCGCCGACCTCGTCGCGAAGCGAGATCCAGCTCACCCACTGGCGCCCGCTCCCGAGGCGGCCGCCGAGGCCCAGCTTGAACAGGGGGAGCTGCGGGCCGAGGGCGCCGCCCCGGCCGATCACGATCCCGGTCCGGACCGTCACGGTGCGGATCCCGGCGGCGGCGGCCGGCTCGGCGGCGGCCTCCCAGGCTCGGCAGACGTCCGCCAGGAAGCCGGAGCCGGTCTCGCTCGACTCGTCGAGTAGCTCCTCGCCGCGGTCGCCGTAGATGCCGATGGCCGACCCGGTGACGTGCACGGCCGGCCGCCTCTCGAGGGCGGCCAGGCTGCGGGCGATGAGCTCGCCGAGGGCGATCCGGCTCGAGCGGATCTCCTCCTGCCGCCTCGTCGTCCAGCGGCCGATGATCGGTGCGCCGGCGAGGTGGACCGAGGCGTCGACGCCCTCGAGGGAGCCGCCGGGGAGCCGGGATGTCTCGAGGCGCCCCGCCCCGAGGTCCACGCCCACCTCTCCCGGCCCGCTCGGGCGGCGGGTGACGGGGACGACGACGTCCCCCCGCGACCTGAGCGCGTCGGCGAGCGCGCTCCCGATGAACCCGTTCGCCCCGCTCAGCAGCACTCTCACGGCCGGAGCCTAACCGCCGCCCCCGACGGTGCCCGGGTCCCGGGCGCTGCCGAGGGCGACCGCCTCCCTGACGAGGGCGGCGAACTCGACAGGGTGGCTCCGGTGGCCGGCGTGCCCGGCGCCGGCCACCACCTGGAGCCGGGCGTCGGGCATCCTCGCCACGAGGAGGTCGGTCGCGGCCACCTGGTGGGGCGTCGCCTGCCCGCCCCGGGCGATGATCGCCGGCACGGCGATCGCCTCGGGGGCGAAGGGGGCCGGGTCGGTGCGGAGGGCGGTCAGCTCGGCCACGAGCGCCGGGCCGTCCCGGCCGAGCTCCGCCCTGGAGCTCGCCGGGAGGCGGGCGTAGCGCTCGGCCCCGATCATCCTCTGCACGAAGGCCGCCGCCGCCTCGGCGGCCGAGGCTGCGCCGAAGGGCTGCTGCCGCTCTCCGCCGTGGGCCGGCCACCACTCGAGCCAGGAGAGCGGCGGCTCGTAGGCGACGAGGGAGGCGACGAGGCCGGGCCGGCGGGCCGCCAGGGTGAGCACGACCGTGCCCCCGTAGCTGTGGCCAACCAGGGTGGCGCGCCGCCCGGCGAGCAGCGCCTCGAGGTCGGCGACGTGGTCGTCGAGGCCCCGGGCCGGGGGGGCGGCCTCCCGGGACCTGGCGTAGCCCCGCCGGTCGTAGGACAGGACCCGGCAGCTGTCGGCGAGCTCGGCGCGGACCCTTGCGAAGCTCGAGTGGCGGTCCATCGACCCATGGACGAGGACGGCGAGCGGGGCGCCCTCGTCGCCCGAGGGCCGGTCGTCGACGAAGAGCGCGGGCGGCGGCATCCCGTTCGTGTTAGCAGCCAGGCTGTCAGCGCCTCCACTCGGGCGAGGCGGCCTCGCCGTAGGGCTCCCCGAGGGCGATGTAGCACTCCTCGTGGTAGTGCTCGACCCGCTGCCAGGTGCCGTTCTCGTACACGTTCGCGATCACCTGGCGCGCCTTGGACTTGGCCGAGAACTTGATCGGGCGGGCGCAGCTCGCGCAGATCACCTGGCTACCGGGCTCGATCGGGCGCAGGACCACTCGTGTCGAGGCCGGAGCTTCGGTCATGGCCCCACGCTACTAACGGCACGGGGGCCGCCGGGGAGGGTGCCGGGAGGCGACGGTAGGATCGGCCCCGTGGCAAGGGAAACACTGCGAGATGGGGTGGCGGGCGCGTTCGGGCCGAACGCCTGGCTCGTCGAGGAGATGTACGAGGCCTACCTCGCGGATCCGACCTCGGTGACCGAGAGCTGGCGGGAGTTCTTCGCGGACTACCGGAGCCCCTCCCGCGGGCCGGCTGGCAACGGAGGGGCGCCGCCGAGCGCGCCGCCGGCCCCGCCTGCGGCGACAGGGGCGCCCCCGGCCGCCGCCGCCAGCACCGTGCGCGAGGCGCCCGCTCCGACTCCGCCGCCCGCGTCTCCGGCCGCCGCCCCCCAGCCGCTGCGCGGAGTGGCCGCCCGCATCGCGGCGAACATGCGGGAGTCCCTCGAGGTGCCGACGGCGACGAGCGTCCATCCCGTCCCGGCCAAGCTGCTCGAGGTGAACCGCCAGGTGGTCAACAACCACCTGGGGCGCACGACCGGCGGCAAGGTGAGCTTCACCCATCTCATCGGCTGGGCGGTCGTCCGCTCCCTCCTCTCGGTGCCGGCCCTCAACGCCTCGTTCGTCCCCGACGCCGACGGCAAGGGGACGCCGGGGATCGTCCGCCACGACCACATCGGCCTCGGCATCGCCGTCGACGTCGAGCGGGCGGACCACACCCGCTCGCTCGTCGTGCCCTGCGTGAAGAACGCCGACGAGCTCGACTTCGCCGGCTTCCTGCACGCCTACGAGGACCTCGTCCGCAAGGTGAGGACCAACAAGCTCGCCGTGGAGGACTTCGCCGGGGTGACGGTGACCATCACGAACCCCGGCACTCTCGGGACGACCCAGTCGGTGCCGCGCCTCATGCCGGGCCAGGGCGCCATCATCGGCGTCGGGTCGCTCGCCTACCCGCCCGAGTGGGCCGCAGCCGACCCGGCGGCCCTCGCCGAGCTCGGCATCTCCAAGGTCGTCACGCTCACCTCCACCTACGACCACCGCATCATCCAGGGGGCCGAGTCGGGCCTCTTCCTCACCCGTGTGCACGAGCTGCTGATCGGGGAGCACCGCTTCTACGACGAGGTCTTCGAGTCGCTCGGCGTCCCCTACCAGCCCGCCCGCTGGCACCGAGACGTCAACCCGTTCAACCGGGCCGACGGCGAGCGGGGGCGGCTCGTCAAGCAGTCGGCCGTCGAGCAGGTCATCAACATGTACCGCGTCCGCGGCCACCTGATGGCGAACCTCGACCCGCTCAGCCAGAGCGCCCCGACGCTGCACCCCGAGCTCGACCCGCTCACCTACGGCCTCACGGTGTTCGACCTCGAGCGCCACTTCGTGACCGACCGCCTCGCCGGCGAGACGGAGCTCCCCCTCGGAGAGATCCTCGGCATCCTCCGCGACGCCTACTGCCGGTCGGTCGGCATCGAGTACATGCACATCCAGGACCCGGTCCAAAAGCGCTGGATCCAGCGGCAGGTGGAGGGCGTGCCGACCGGCCTCTCGCCCGAGGAGCAGCGTCACGTCCTCGAGCGGCTGAACGCTGCCGAGGCCTTCGAGCGCTTCCTGCACACCCGCTACGTCGGCCAGAAGCGCTTCGGCCTCGAGGGCGCCGAGGCGGCCATCCCGCTCCTCGACGCCGTCTTCGACGAGGCCGTCCACGCCGGCATCGACGAGGCGGTCATCGGCATGGCGCACCGCGGGCGCCTCAACGTGCTGGCGAACATCGTCGGCAAGTCCTACGGAGAGATCTTCGCCGAGTTCGAGGGCAACGTCGACCCCGAGAGCGTCCAGGGCTCGGGCGACGTGAAGTACCACAAGGGGGCGAGCGGCAAGTTCAGCACCAGGGACGGCCAGGAGCTTCCCGTCATGCTCGCCTCCAACCCCTCCCACCTCGAGGCGGTCGACCCCGTCGTGGAAGGCATCGCCCGCGCCCGCCAGGAACAGCACCAGGACCTCGGCACCTTCCCGGTGCTCGCCGTCCTCGTCCACGGTGACGCCGCCTTCGCCGGCCAGGGTGTCGTGGCCGAGACCCTCGAGCTCTCCCAGCTGCGCGGCTACCGGACGGGCGGCACGATCCACGTCGTCATCAACAACCAGCTCGGCTTCACGACCCCGATCGAGTCGGCCCGCTCGTCGGTCTACTGCACCGACGTCGCGAAGACCGTCCAGGCGCCGATCTTCCACGTGAACGGCGACGACCCGGAGGCCTGCGTCCGGGTGGCCCGCCTGGCGGTCGCCTTCCGGCAGCAGTTCCACAAGGACGTCGTCATCGACATGGTCTGCTACCGGCTGCACGGCCACAACGAGGGCGACGACCCGAGCTACACCCAGCCCCTCATGTACCGGGCGATCGAGCAGCACCGTTCGGTGCGCAAGCTCTACACCGAGGCGCTCGTGAAGCGGGGCGACATCACGATCGAGGAGGCCGAGCAGGCGCTCGAGGACTTCTCCAAGCGCCTCCAGCGCGCCCTCGACGAGACGCGGGCCTCCGCTCCGCCGAAGGTCGAGACGCTCGTCCGCCCCGCCACAGTCGAGGTGCCGCCGCTCTCGGCCATCGACACGACGGCCGACCGCTCGACCCTCGACCTCCTCTCCGAGCTCATCCACGAGCCGCCGGCCGGCTTCACCGCCCATCCGAAGCTCGCCCGCCAGCTCAGCCAGCGGGCCGACGTCTACAGCGCCGGCGAGGTCGACTGGGCGCTCGGCGAGGCGCTCGCCTTCGGCACCCTGCTCGCCGACGGCCTGAGCGTCCGCCTGGCGGGCCAGGACAGCCGGCGGGGCACCTTCTCCCAGCGCCACTCGGTGCTCTTCGACTACGACACGGGCGCCGAGTATGTCCCCCTGCAGCACGTCGGCGAGGCGATCGGCCTCGACGAGCGCCGCTCGGGCACCTTCCGCGTCTACGACTCGCTGTTGTCGGAGTACGCCGCCCTCGGCTTCGAGTACGGCTACTCGGTCGAGTCGACCGATGCCCTCGTCGCCTGGGAGGCCCAGTTCGGCGACTTCGTGAACGGGGCCCAGATCGTCATCGACAACTTCATCGCCGCCGCCGGCGAGAAGTGGGGGCAGAACTCGGCGATCACGATGCTGCTCCCGCACGGCTACGAGGGACAGGGACCGGAGCACTCCTCGGCCCGCCTCGAGCGGTTCCTCCTCCTCTGCGCCAACGGCAACATGACCGTCGCCCAGCCGACGACGGCGGCCCAGTACTTCCACCTGCTGCGCGCCCAGGCCAAGCGGACGCTCAGGCGCCCGCTCGTCGTCATGACGCCGAAGTCGCTGCTCCGGGCCCGCCAGGCCCGCTCGCCGGTCGAGCTGCTCGCCGGCGGCGGCTTCGAGGAGGTGCTCGACGACCCCGGCGCCATCGACGCCGGGGCGGTGCGCCGGGTCGTGCTCTGCTCGGGCAAGGTGGCCTACGAGGCCCTCGCCCGGCGCGACGAGATCCTGGAAGCGGGAGGCGAGCCGATCGCCGTGGTCCGGGTGGAGCAGCTGCACCCCTGGCCCGAGGCCGAGATCGCGGCCGTCCTCGATCGCTACCCGAACCTCGAGCAGGTCGTGTTCCTGCAGGAGGAGCCCGAGAACATGGGGGCCTGGAGCTACGTCCACGGCCGGCTGCACCAGATGCTGCGCGACCGGGCGCAGCTCACCCACGTGAGCCGGCCCGTGAGCGGGAGTCCTGCGACCGGCTCCGCCCTCATCCACCAGCTCGAGCTGGCCGACCTGCTCGAGCGCTCCGTCGGGCCGGAGGTCAGCTGAGCGGGATCCCGAGCACCGCCTCGAGCTCCGCCAGCGCCTCGATCTCGCCCGCCACCTTGATCGTCCTCATCCCCATCGCCCTCGCCGGCTTCAGGTTGACGCCGAGGTCGTCGAGGAAGACCGCCTCGTGAGGGTCGATTCGCAGCGCCTCGCAGGCGATCTCGAAAAAGCGCCGCTCCGGCTTTCGCACCCCGACGCGCCACGACTCGACGACGGCGTCGAACAGACCGAGGACGCCGGCCGCCGGGCCGTCGGTCCGCGACGCCTCCTCGACGAGGAAGTTGTTCGTGAGCAGCCCGACCAGATACCTCTCCTTGCACCGCTCGACGGCGCGCACCATCCGCGGGCGCAGCTCGCCACGAAGGAGCGAGATCACGGCCGCTCCGTCGAGGCGCTGGCCGGCGGCCTCGGCTTCGTGCTCGAAGAGCTCGGTGAAGCGCCCGATGCTGATCTCGTTGCGCTCGAGTTTCGCCCAGGCGTTCTCGTGGTGGTCGGTGGCGTTCAGCGACCGGATGAAGCCCTCGGGGAGGCCGTGTTCGGCCTCGTAGCGGGAGAAGGCCTCGAACGGGCTCGTCGTGAGGACGCCGCCGAAGTCGAACAGCACGGCCCGGATGCCGCCCGCCGGCTGCCCCGCGTCGCTCATTGCCGCACCCTAGAGGCGACCGGTCCGCCGGTGCCATCAGCGGAAATGGTTGACTAGCTGCGACATGGCCACCGAATACATCGTCGTCGACGGCTCCAACATCGCCACCGAGGGCCGCAGCGCCCCGAGCCTCGGCCAGCTGGAGGAGGCGGTCACCGAGCTGCGCCGGGAGTACCCCGACGCCGAGGTCACCGTCGTCGTCGATGCCACCTTCGCCCACCGCATCGACCCCTCCGAGCTCGAGCGCTTCGAGGCGGCCGCCTTGGCGGGGGAGTACGTCCACCCGCCGGCCGGGGCGATCGGGCGAGGCGACGCCTTCCTGCTCCGCATCGCCCAGAAGATCGACGCCGTCGTGCTGTCGAACGACTCCTTCCAGGAGTTCCACGGCGAGCACCCCTGGCTGTTCGACCGGGGAAGGCTGCTCGGCGCCACGCCGGTGCCGGGCGTCGGGTGGATCTTCACCCCGCGTAGCCCCGTCCGGGGCCCGAAGAGCCGGCGGGCGGTGAAGGACGGCGCGCGGGAGAAGCGCAAGATCTCCAAGGCCATCGAGGTGGCGACGAAAGAGGCGGTCTCCCCGCCCCGCCCCGCCCCGGCCCGGGAGGCGACCAAGCGCGCCAGGAAGGAGGGCGCACCGAGCGGAGAGCCGACCGAGCCCTCCGGTCGCCGCCGGAGGACGGGTGGTGGCACCGCTGCTGCAGCTGCGGTCAACGATCCGCTCACGTTCATATCCTTCATCGCCGATCACCCGCTCGGGGCCGAGGTCTCCGGGCGTGTCGACAGCTACACCTCGCACGGGGCCGCCGTCTTCGTCGGCAGCGTGCAGTGCTACGTCCCGCTCGCCAACATGGCGGTGCCTCCACCCCGAAGCGCCCGAGAGGTGCTGAAGCGGGGGGAGGAGCGCAGCTTCGTCGTGACCGCGCTCGACCCCCTCCGGCGCGGCGTCGAGCTCGCCGTCCCGGGCATCGCGGTCGTCTCCGGTCGCCCGAGCGAGGAGATGATCGCGGCGGAGGTGCAGATCGCGAAGAAGGCGGCAGCACCCGCCAAGAAGGCCGCCAAGAAGGTGGCGATCCCCACCAAGAAGGCGGCAGCAGCGACGAAGAAGGCCACCACGGCGCGGCCGCCCGAGGAGGTGGCGGCCCCGCCCCCGACGGAGACGGCTCCCGCAGCACCCGAGGCACCGGCGAGGACGCGCTCGCGGCGGACGGCGAAGAGGAAGGCGACCGAGCCGTCGATCCCGGCGGCCGAAGCGCCCGAGGCGGCGCCGGCCGGGCGGCCCCGGCGGTCCCCCGCGAAGAAGCCGCCAGCCGAGCCGTCGCGCCCGGCAAAGAAGGCGGCGGCACGGAAGGCACCCGCCAGCAGGGCTGCCGAGGTCGCTCCCGGGAGCGAGCCGGTCGGGAAGGCAACCGCCCCCGCCAAGAAGGCGGCGGCGAAGACGCAGCCGACCACGCGGGCGGCGGGAACGATGAAGGCAGCCACGAAGTCCGCCCAGCCGGCGGGCACAGAACCGGCCAAGAGGACGAGCAGAGCGGCCAAGGCAGCGAAGCGAGATGCAGCCGCCTCAGCGAGCACACCGGCTGCCAAGAGGGCGGCGGAGCCCGCTGAGCCCTCGAGTCGTGCGGCATCGCCGCGCAAGCGGGCGGCCCGGAAGCGCACCGCCTGAGGGCCGCCTCCGCGCTTCTTGCGTGCCCGCTGTCATGAGGGGCTAGCACCGCTGGCCTTGCGCTCGCGTTTCAAGTATGCTGCGCAACGTGGTGAGGTCGTCACGAAGAGTGCGGCCCGAACCGGGGGGGAACCTGAGGGGGCCGAAGCGTCACAGGCTGACTGCTCGTATCCGCGCGCGCCTCGAGCGGCGCGACGACGGCGGTATGACGCTCGTGGAGGTGCTTGTATCGGTCGTCCTCGTCGCGGTCGTCCTTCTTCCGTTCGCCAAGACCTTCTACGGGACGCTGAACGCGTCGTCGGCGAATGGCAGCCGGCAGAATGCCGCCGTCCTGGCGACGAGTGTCATCTCCGGCCTGCAGAGCGCGGCGTATGGCGACGTAGGGTTCGAGTGCTCGACTCTCTCCAGCTACTCCAGTGCGCTGAACGCTACGAGCGTGGGCAGTTGCTCGTCTTCAAACTCGGCCTACTACTGGGACAGTGATTCCGACGGAGACACGTTCTCGTCCTCGTCTCCCGCCGACTCGGACAGTGACAGCGCCGACGAGCAGCTCGTGGCGGTAGGGACGCAGCCGACCTTCCAGCTCGGGTCCACATCGACCACCTTCGAACCGGTGATGACGGACGTGAAGGCTGGGGGCACGGTCTACTCCGTCGTGACGCACATCTCGTATTCGCCGTCGGTCGTTCAGTCGTGCACGGCGGGGACCTCCACGGAGGTGCAGCAGGCATACAAGGAGGTCTACGTCGAGGTCGAGTGGTCGAACGCCAGCATCGGCCACGAGCACCTCACCGAGGAGGGGATCATCTATCCGGGCGGGCAGAATCCCTACCGCGGCCCTAGCTACGACGCGACGACCGCAGACCAGTTGCAGACCTGGGCCGACGGAGCGGCTGTCGCCGCGGTGCCGACCAAGCAGGCGGGTGAGGTCACGGTCACATGGAACGTTGCCAACATGCCCGAGGGTGGGTGCTACGCCGTCGGCTGGAGCGACAGCAACGGTGTCAACCACACCTCGGGGATGTTGAGCCCCGGCGACTACACCGTGAGCGACAAAGGCGTCGCGAGCTACATCGTCTCAGGGCTGCTGCAAGGGGGCACCCAGCAGGCGTACGTCTTCTACGTGACCGGCTTCAGCGCGGATGGTGTCGAGCAGGCTGAGACGACCGATACGCCGACGACCGATGCTCCTCAGGGACCCATCATCTCTTCTCTCAGCCCGACGTACGGCATGGCCGGGAAGACCGTCACGCTCACTGGCAGCGGATTTCCCTCCGGGTCGACCATGAACGTCTATTTCTGTCCCAACAGCGGGGGCTCTTCCAACTGCACCTCGCCGTGGTCATCGAGCGCGAACTGCCCCTCGAGCGACACCGCCCTCTGCGTCTCTGCCACCTGCAGCAGCGCGACGAGCTGCACTGCCACCGTGCCGCCCAGTCCGAATCTTGGGATCGGTGCCTTCTACGTCGTCGCCGAGACGCAGAACTCGAGCAGCATGTGGATCACCTCGCCACCGACGTCTGCGGCTGAGTTCACCTACCAACCATCGGTCAGTGTGATCGAGCCGACGTCTGGGGCTCCAGACAGTTCGGTGACGGTCAGTGGCACCAACCTGTTCCAGAACAACACGGAATTCTTGTTCGGTTCGAGCCAGGTCACGCCGACGTCGTGCCAGTCCGACGGCAGCTCATGTATCGTGACCGTACCTTCGCTGCCAACCGGCTCGGTGGCGGTCTCTGCAGTCGACGGCTCGGCGCAGTCGACGAACAGCGCGTCGTTCCAGGTCACGTGATGTCGGGCTGTAATGCCACCGAGCAGGAGTGGACCGTCGCGCTCGGGCGCAGCGGGGACGAAGGGATGACGCTCGTCGAGTTGCTCGTCGCCATGGCGATCATGCTCGTCATCATGGCTGCCTTCTTCGCGCTCTATTTCGGCATGTCCGGCTCGGCGAGCAACACGGTCGCGTACTCGCACCAGCAGTCGAACGTCCGCAACGTCATGCGCGTGCTCGAGGCGGATCTGCGCTCGGCGGATCCACTGACACTGGTGCCCGCCACCTTCACGAGCGATCCGAACGGGTCGAGTGCCGTCGGCACGTCGGGCACCACCTCCACGGACATCGTTGCCATGTACGAGGCCAAGGACCGCTATTCACCGTGCTCGGGCGGATCGACCACGACGAACTCCAACTACCAGTCCCCGTCGCCATTCGTGGTCAGTGCATTCATGGCGAACGTGATCTGGGCGTACGACCCGGTCGCCGGCACGCTGACGCGATACAGCGACTGCTCAGGATCGTGGACGGCTGGCATGGAGCTCAGCGATGTCACCACCGCCGCCAAGACGATGTTCACGGCATCATCGGTCTACAGCTCGCAGACCCAGATCACGAGTGTGCCGACCATCTCCGGTACGACCATGGTCGGTCAGGTGGCGCCGCTCTGCGGGACCGCGGTGAGAGCAGTGATCAAGGTGTCGAACAAGGGTCAGCAAATACCGTTCCGAGTGAGGGTGGTGGTACCGCTCCCGAACCAGACCGCGGTTCAGACCGAGGCTTGCGTCCAAGGATGAGGGGACTGAGATGACACCTCGATGGAGCTCCAGAGTGCGACATTGGACGAGGCGAGAGCGCAATGTCCACGGCGACGACAGCGGGAACCTCGTCGCGGTGCTGATCCTGATCGTCGTGCTGGCGCTCCTCATCACCGTCACCGTGGAAGCGCTGGTGCCCACCTTCGGCACCGCATCGACCAGCCAGTTCGGGGAGAACGCGGTCGCTCAGGCCAACAGCGGACTGAGCGACGCCCTCTTCCGCTTGGACCAGATGGGGGACAATGCCAGCAGCTTCTGCGTAGGGACGGGCATCCCCTCCAGCCTGCTCACCAAGGCGGGGCTGACCTCGTCTGACTGCCTGTCGGGCTCCGGGCCGCCGCTCTCGAACGCTCCCGGGCTCCAGTACTACGTCGTCCGCAGCATCAGCAGCGGACTCAAGAATTTCGAGACGTCCGAGGTCGAGATCGACTCACATGCAGTCGTGAAGGGCCAGGCCCGCACGGTGACCGCCCTGATCTACCGGGTCGCAGACGGCTTTGCCGTCTTCGGGAAGACCTCCATCACGGCCAACGGGTCGCTCACGAACGCGCCCGTCTATTCCGTCGGCGGTTTCCCCCTCCAGGGCCAGCTCGAGGGCGGAACGGTCTACGTCGGGGTCGGCGGTGGCGGAACCATCACCTGCAACGGCACGAACGGCGGCAACATCATCGAGATCGGGCAGAACGGCTCGACGAATACGAACAGCAAGTGCACGAACTATCAGTCGCAGACAACGAACTTCTCGCCCAACGAGCCGACCGTGTGCTCCGGGAGCACCTCCTCGAGCGCGTTCTCTCCCTGCATCGACACGTCGAGCTTCGCGCGGACCGACGGGTCCACGGGCTCGTACTACTGCCCGCTCCCGGGGCTTCCCGCCTCGATCCAGAACCCCGGCAACGTCTCCTCGGTTTCCGTCAATCCCGGGCCGAACGCCGTCTTCAACTGCAGCTCGAACGGTGCCGCGGTGACAATCGGATCAACGACGACGCCGACGCAGTCATCCACGTGCCCGAGCTCCACCGAGCCGTCGGTCTCTCCGAGTGTCCCCGGGGTCTCCTCAGGTGTACCGCCGGGCTCCTACTACTTCGACAGCAGCGCGCTGACGATCGCCGAGCTCGACCCGTGCCTGTTCGTCAACGGCAACGTCAGCATCTACGACCTCGCCGCGCAGCCCTCCTCGGCGAGCCTGGCGCTCAATGGTCAATACATGAACGCTGCGCAGGGCAGCGACTACAACCTGAACTTCTATCCGGGCAACCCCTCGAACTTCAGTCTCTACTGGAACGGGACGGGGGCGATCTCCGGTCCGACCGGAGGCGGGTACAACAGCAAGAATCCCTGGGTCTTCGACGGGTACCTCTACGCTCCCGGCGCTTCGCTGACCATCAGCAACGGTGATGAGGTCTTCGGTTCCATGGTCGTGAACTCCCTCACGGTCCAGGGCAGTCCCAACTTCTACCTCGTGTACCCGCAGCACCCGAAGCAGTTCCTCCAGAACTGGACCGTCTCCCACTACGAGATCACCCCGTAGCCTCCCCGTGAGGGCGTCTGCCTGGGCTCCTCATGCCGCCAGTCGACTGATGTGGAACGGCTTGTCAAGCGCGTCCGCGGATTTGTTTCTGATTGGTTCGAGGGCGCGCCGAACCAGGGTTCGGCGCCTGGATGAGGACGAACAGGCGACGGGGCCCTGGCGTCAAGGTGGAGCGCCCGGAGCGAAGCGAGGACGAACGACCTTGACGCCAGGGTGGCGGCTGCTACACCAACCGCCGCTGGCCCACACTCGCTGGGTGGGCCTCGGTCGAGGGCTCGGCCATGCGCCGGGCGGGAGCTGGTGGGCTGGCCGCCAGACTGATGTACGCGGGTCGAGACCGCAGGAGAACGTTGCGCGGCGAGTTGCTCCATACTGATCGCGTGCGCCGGTCCCGGTGGGTTGTCGACCGCGACGACTCAGGAAACCTCGTGGTGGTGCTCATTCTCATCGTGGTGCTCGCCGCGCTGAGCGCGGTGACGATTGCGGCGGTCATCCCGCCCTTCCACACCGCCACGTCGAGCCAGAACGACGAGCAGGCCGTGGCCCAGGCGAACTCTGGGCTCTCGGCAGCACTCCTGCAGCTCGACCAGATGGGTGACCAGGCGAGCAACTTCGGCGTCGGCGAGTGCCCCTGCTGGCCGATATGAATGCATATGACGCTGGGTGAGAGCCACCGTTCCGCTGTTGGGTGAGCCACCGTTCCGCTGGCCGGTGAGCCACCGCGACGCTGGCCGGTGAGCTGTGGCGCCGCTCGGGGCCTCGGTGGGTGCGACCGTTCGTGGGGTCCGTGTCGTTGGGACGCGGACGTGACGAAAGGGGTCGCCTTCGATGGTCGACTACAAACAGATCCTTCGGCTACGCGCCGAGGGGGGGAGCCAGCGCGGCATCGCTGACGTGCTGGGCTGCTCACGGAACACGGTGGCGGCGGTGTTCGTCGCGGCGAACTCGGCCGGCGTGGGCTTCGGGGAGGCGGCGGACCTCGCTGCTGAGGAGGTCCGCCACTTGCTGCTACCCGAGCCGGCCGCACCCGACTCGGACCGGGTGACGCCGGACTTCGAGCATGTCCACCGCGAACTGGCGCGCCCGTCGGTGACGCTGTTGCTGTTGTGAAACGAGTACGTCGCGGCCTGCCGCGCTGCTGGCGGCGTGCCGTACGGCCACTCGTTCTTCAACGAACAGTACCGCCGGTGGGTGGCCTCCACGCGAGCGTCGATGCACATCCAGCGCAACCCGGGCGAGTCCATTAAGGGCACCGTTCTGACTCGAATTTCTACGCTCCGGGCGGATCGCTCAAACTCGACGGTCAGGACTACATGACGATCGGCTCGCTCGTGGTGAACTGCTTCTACATGAAGGGCGGCCCGGTGCTGGACTTCACCTACGGCGAGCATGCCACGCAGTTCGTCCAGGGCTGGACCGCCTCCCAGTACTCGATCACGCCCTGACGCCCGGCGTGCGTGATACGGCGTGCACGGTCAGACTGGCGCGATGCGGCCCGACGAGCTGATCCCTCACCGCCCTCCCTTCCTACTCATCGACGAGATCACCGAGGTCGAGCCGGGCCAGAGTGCCCGCGGCTGCTGGCACCTCACGGGCGAGGAGGACTTCTTCGCCGGCCACTTCCCGGGACGGCCGACCGTGCCGGGTGTGCTGATGGTTGAGTCGCTCGCCCAGCTCGGCGCGGCCGCGGTCCTCGCCGACGGGCGGTACGCCGGCCGCCTCCCCCTCTTCGGCGGGATCGACCGAGCACGGTTCCGCCGCCAGGTGGTGCCTGGTGACACGCTCGACCTCGAGGTGCGGTTGACGCAGATGTCCTCGCGTGCCGGACGCGGCCACGGCGTCGCCTCGGTGGCAGGGGAGCGGGCCGCCGAGGTCGACCTCCTGTTCGTCCTCGTCTCGTCCTGAGCACAGCCCTGCTGCGCTACAACTTCGGGGATGCGGATCGCCACCTGGAACGTCAACTCGCTGAAGGCGCGCCTCGGCAAGGTCGAGGAGTGGCTCGAGATCGCCAAGCCGGACGTGCTGTGCATGCAGGAGACGAAGATGGCCGACGCCGCCTTCCCTGCCCTCGCCTTCCACGGGCTCGGCTACGAGGCCGCCCACCACGGCAACGGGCGTTGGAACGGCGTCGCCATCCTCTCACGGATCGGCCTCGAGGACGTCCACCCGGGCTTCTCGGGCGAGGAGCTCTCCGACATCGAGGAGTGCCGCTTCCTCTCCGCCCGTTGCGGCGGGGTGAGGGTGGCGAGCGTCTACGTCCCGAACGGCCGCTCGGTCGGGAGCGAGCACTACGAGGCGAAGCTCGAGTGGCTGGAGCGGCTCCGGCTCGACCTCGCCGAGCACGCCGATCCCTCCGATGAGATCGTGCTCTGCGGTGACTTCAACATCGCACCCGAGGACCGGGACGTGTTCGACCCGGCCGCCTTCGTCGGCGCCACCCACGTGAGCGAACCCGAGCGGGAGGCGCTCCGGCGCATCGAGGAGTGGGGGCTCGAGGACGCCTTCCGCCGCGTCTACCCGGGGGCCGACCGGCTCTACTCGTGGTGGGACTACCGGGCGGGCGACTTCCACAAGCACCGCGGGATGCGGATCGACCTGCTGCTGCTCAGCGCAACCCTCGCCGACAAGGTCACCTACGCCCTCATCGACCGGGAGGCGCGAAAGGGGATGGGGAGCGACACGCCCCCCTCCGATCACGCCCCCGTCTTCGTCGACGTGGCGATCGGCCCGGCGTCCGCGTAGCCCTGGCGGACGCCCTGGCCGGCCCGGCGGGATAGCTGCTCGGGCTCGTACAGCATCCAGTAGGCGTTGCGGGCGTGCTTGCGGGCCCGGTCCTCGCAGACGGGGACGAGGGCCGCCGGGTCCTCCTCCTCGTTCTCGTGGACGAAGACCTCGAGGATGTGGGTCGAGGTGAGGAGCTGGGCCATCATGATCCCCTGGGAGGCCTCGTGGGCGCACACCTGGTCGATGGCCGCCCGCCCGGGCATGCCGAGGGCCACGATGATGGCGCAGCGCTCCTTCTCCACCAGCCGCTTGCACTCGACGGCGAGGTCCTTGAAGCCGGGCACGGTCCGGTAGATCACCTCGAACCGCTCGCCGTGCCCGGGACAGGACTCGAGCTCGTCGAGGGCGTAGCCGCCCATGTCGACCCTGGCGAACATCGTGTCGACGACGCCGATGCGGTCCATCTCAGGTCCTCTCTCCTCGACTCGGGCGCCCTTCCGGCGCCCGAGAGATGATGTCTAGTACCTTCCCGGGCCCTCTCGGGCGCCCGGGGCGCAAGCCGCTCCACCGGGTATCTCGCCCGGGGAGGGCAGCGAGCGAAGTAGCGTCGCGGAAAACCCCGAGCCGACGAGGTGGTGTCATGGCAGCTCCGAGGGCGCCCAAAGCCCCCGGCCCGGCGCTCGTGCCGGCGATCAGGCGAGCGCCCTCACGAGCGCCTCGTCCTCCCGCCCCGGCCGAGCGGGCGAGGCGGGTGCCGTGGGCTTGAGGCGAGCGGCCAGCCGGCGGCAGGCCGATGCCGGCGTGCTCCCGTTCGGGTTCAGCCCCTACGAGGTGCTCGACGATCGGCCGCACGTGATGGTCGACGGGAGCCCGCGACGCTCGAGCGTCCTCACCCTCTCCCACTGGCCCCAGAGCCCGACGTCTCCGCTCTTCGCCCGCGACCTGTCGGCGGAGATCGCCTTCGAGTTCGCCCGCCATGCCACCGGCAGCACGTCGCCCAGCTCCCGGCGCGAGCGTGACGCGGGCGCCGCCGCCATCGAGGCCTCCCGGCGCGCCGAGGCGGTGACATGCGACCACTTCGACGAAGACGGACTCATGGCGGTCCTCGTGCTCACCGATCCGGCGTTCTGCTTCGAGCACGAGCAGCTCGTCGTGGAGGCGGCGCGCTGCGGGGACTTCGGCATCGTCACGACGGAGGAGGCGGCACGGGTGGCCTTCGCCATCGGCCCTCTCGCCGAGCAGGAGGCGGGGGAGGGAGCCGGGACCTCGGAGCGCTACGCCGCCGTCCTCGAGCGCACCCGCGACCTGATCGAGCGACCCGGGGCCTACGAGGCGCTCTGGCACGAGGAGATGCAGCCCTACCGGGCGGGGCGCTCTGCGATCGAGCGCGGGGACGTCGTCATCGCCGAGGAGCCAGGCGACCTGGCGGTCGTGAGCCGCACCGGCACCGACGGGAGCGCCCACCGCCTCGTCGGTGCCACGGGGGGCCTGCCGGTGCACGCCGCCGCCGTGCACTCCTCGACCCCGTGCAGCCGGGTCCTCGCCTTCGACGGGGCGCGCTGCGAGCTCTACCTCCGCTACGAGGGCTGGGTGAAGTTCATGAGCAGGAAGGTGCCACTGCGGCCGGATCTCGCCCCTCTCGCTGCCGAGCTGTCGGCGATGGAGCCCGGTCCGGTCCTCTGGGAGGCGAACGCCGTCGGTGCCATCGTCGGGCGCCTCCGGCCGACCGAGGGGATAACCGAGCTCGCCCCCGGGGTCATCCTCGACGCCGTGCGGACCTATCTCGAGAAGGCACCTCCGGCGTGGGACCCGTTCAGGCCCGGCGGTGCGCTGCTGCCGCCCGCCTGAGCCCTCGTGGGCGCCTCAGCGGACCGGCAGCCCCCACAGCGGCATCCACCGCTCCTTGTCCGCCTCGATCTTGACGTCGTCGGCGAGCACCGTCTGGAGTCGCAGCTCGCTCTCGACGTCGCGTCGCTCCTGGCTGTCGCGGACCGGGATGAAGGGGTAGAACGCCCCCCGCTTGTAGAGGTAGACGAGGTAGGCGAGCGAGGGAGCCGCCTGGGCGGGCGCCTGCGCGTCCGGCCGGAAGGCGACGACCGAGCAGAGCAGCTGGGGGCCGTAGCCGTGCTCCTGCAGCGTCGAGTTGACGAGGTGGACGTGGTTCACGAGCTCCTGGAAGTCCGGGTTCGTGAGCACGACCCAGTGGAACCCGAACTTGTCGTCCTCCTGGTGGACCCTCGGTCCGCTGGCCGGCATCGGAGCCACCGCCGTTCCGGCGGTGCCGGCACCGTCCCCCGACGTGCCGCCGTCGAGGCCGAGCAGCTCGCTCGTCTCGGCCGCCGTCTCGGCGAAGGAGCGCCCGGCGACCGGCTTGTAGCACACGCCGGCCTGGCCGCTCGGGACGAGCGACTCGCTCGCCTGGAGCGTGATCTGGGCGCCGACGAGGCCGAAGAGGGCATCCAGGTCTGCCTGGACGGGCTTGGTCCTCCCGAGCAGGACGTCGAAGAAGCGGGGCATCAGGACAGCTGGACCGGCGTGCTCAGCCGACTCGGCCCATCTGCGCCTCCAGCTTCGCCAGCTGCTCGAGGCGCACCTCGAGCTTGGGGTGGGTGGCGAACAGAGTCGAGACACTGGCGCCCTTGCGGTCGCCGATGGCGGGGGCGAAGAAGAAGGCGTTGAAGGTCTCGGCACTGCGCAGGTCGCGTGTCGGGATCCGCCCGAGCTCGCCCGTCACCTTGACGAGCGCGTTGGCGAGCACGCGGGGCTGGCCGATGAGGATGGCGCCCGCGCGGTCGGCTGCCAGCTCGCGGTAGCGGGAGAGCGCCCGGATGAGCAGGAAGCTCAGGAAGTAGAAGACGGCGGCGAACGCCAGAGCCGCCATCTCGAACAGCACGACCTGGCCTGCACCCTGGTTGTTGCTGTTGCCACGTCCCCGCCCGCCGCCGAAGCCGCCGAGCATGTCGCTCCACAGCAGCATGCGGGTGACGAAGCCGGCGATGATCCCGAGGAAGCTCGCCACCGTCATGACGGCGACGTCGCGGTGGGCCACATGGCTCAGCTCGTGGGCGAGAACAGCCTCGAGCTCGGGGGTGTAGCCGAGCCGGCGGACGATGCCGGTCGTCACGCAGATCACCGCGTGGGACTGGTTCCGCCCCGTCGCGAAGGCGTTCGGCATGTCGGTCTGGGCGATGGCGACGCGCGGCTTGGGCATGTCGGCCATGGCGCAGAGCCGGTCGACGATGGCGTGCAGATCGGGCGCCTGCTCGGGAGTGACCTCCTTCGCGTGCATGGCGAACAGGGCGATCTTGTCCGAGGCGTAGTACTGGGCGAACAGCAGGGCGGCCGGGATGATGATGATGATCGCCAGGCTCTTCACGACGAGCGCGAGGACCGTGACGAGGATCGCGTAGAACAGGCCGAGGAGGAAGACGGTCGTCATCATCCTGGCGGTGAGTCCCCGGTCGGCGGGGAAACGGGAGCGTGACTGCGTGGCCATGAGTTCAGGCCCCTTCTCGCACGGTGTCGGTGTCGGGTTCGGACTCGAACAGCTGCCGCAGGTCGGCGAGCGTCGAGCCCTCGTGGGGGACGGTGAGGTCTGAGGGGACGAGGGTGGCGGGGTCGAGCTCCTTGCCCGAGGCCCGCACCGTCTCGATGAGGGTGGCGAGCGCGGCGGCGAAGGCGTCCTCGTCGTCGGACTCGATCGCCCCGTACAGGTCACGGTCCAGCTTCTCGAGGGAGGAGAGGAGCCCGTCCGGCAGCTCGTACTGACCCTCGCCGAGGATCCTCACGATCACGGCTGGCCCCCGTCTTCGAGCGAGAACAGGTCGCCCGAGCCGGTCTGGTGCTCGTCGCCGTCCTCCTCGGCGTTCGCCGTCGCCGGCATCGATGTCGGCTCCGGCTCGGCCTCCATCTCGTCGGGTGCCGCCTCGGCGTTCACACCGGTCGACTCGCTCCCGGTGCCCGGCTTCTGGCCGGCGGAGAGGGCGGCGTTGGGCTGCGGCGGCGTGAGCTGGCCCTTCAGCTGCTCGAGCTCGAGATCGACCTGGCCCTGCCGGCTGGTGCGGTCGAGCTCTGCCTGGAGCGGGTCGGACGATCCCGAGAGGTCCGTCAGGGCCCCGGAGGCGAGGAGCTCGTCGACGGCGCCGGCGCGGGCCTGCATCTGGTCGATCTTGTCCTGGGCGCGCTGCATGGCGAGCCCCGTGTCGCTCATCGACTCGGAGATGCCCGAGACGGCCTCGCCGATCTTGGTCTGGGCCTGGGCGGCGGTGTAGGAGGCCTTGAGGGTCTCCTTCTGGGTCCTGAAGGCGGACACCCTCGCCTCGAGCTGCTGGGTGGTCGCGACGAGCCGCTGCTCCTGCTGGACGAGCTGTTCGTGCTGGGCCTTCAGCTGGTCGAGCTGGGTGGCGATGCCGGCGCGCCTCGAGAGGGCCTCGCGGGCGAGGTCCTCTCGGTTCTGCGAGATGGCCTGGCGGGCCTGGTCCTGGAGCTTGCTGGCCGCCCCCTGCAGCTGCTGGGCCTGCAGCTCGAGGCGCTTGCGGGCCGTGGCGACGTCGGCCACACCGCGCCGCACCTGCTGGAGCTGCTCCAGCTGCTTTTCGTAGGAGAGGTCGAGCGTGTCCCGTGGGTCCTCGGCGCGGTCAAGGGCCTTGTTCGCCTTGGCCTGCACGATCGCCGTGAGGCGCTTCATCACTCCCATGGGCGTACCTTTCCTCTCCAGCCGCTCCAGCCCCGACGACCTGGCGTCTCGTGACTATGAGTGTACGTCCGGACGGCCGTCCATGAGCCTCGGGCGCCGGCGCGGTCCTGCGTGGAGGGGGCGGTAGCGTCGCAGGCCATGGACGACCGGCTCTGCCTGCTCACCGTGCACGCCCATCCCGACGACGAGGCATCGAAGGGTCCCGCCACCGTCGCCAGGTACCACGCCGAGGGCGTCCACACCGTTCTCGTCACCTGCACCGGGGGCGAGGAGGGCGACATCTTGAACCCGGCCATGGACCTCCCCGAGGTGAGGGCGGACCTCCCGGCCGTCCGGGCCCGTGAGCTGGCCGCTGCCGCCGCCGTCATCGGCTACGACGAGGTGGAGCTGCTCGGCTACCGCGACTCGGGCATGGCGGGGACCGAGGCCAACTCGCGTCCCGGCTCCTTCGCGGCGGCCGACCTCGAGGAGGCCGTCGGCCGGCTCGTAGCCGTCGTCCGGCGCGTCCGACCGCAGGTGATGATCGGCTACGGGGACGACCACCGCGGCTATCCCCACCCCGACCACATCCGGGCGCACGAGATCGTGCTCGGGGCCTTCGACGCCGCCGGAGACCCCGGCCGCTTCCCGGGGGCGGGCGAGCCCTATCAGCCCTGCAAGCTGTACTACACCGTCTGGTCGCGAAAGCGGATCCTCGAGATGCACGCCAAGTTCCTCGAGCTCGGCCTCGAGTCCCCCTTCGACGAGAGGTGGTTCGAGCGGCCCGACCAGGAGGAGGCCATCACGACCTCGATCGACCTCTCGGGTTTCGAGGACGTCCGCTCGGCGGCGCTGCTCGCCCATGCCACCCAGATCGACCCGACCTCGAAGTACTGGTTCGGGCTGCCGCCCGAGGTGGCCCGGACGATCCACCCCTTCGACGACTACGTCCTCGCCCGCAACCTCACCGACGCGACGCCGCCGGAGACCGACCTGTTCGCCGGTGTCACCGCCGGGGTCTCCTCCTGAGCGCTCCCGAGCGCCGTTCCCGCCCGGTCACTATCATCAGCGGCTCGTAGGCACCCGTCCCGGACAGGGGCACGAAGGAGGACGACATGGCGAAGTGGCTGACCCAGGAGTGGCTCGACGAAGGCCTGAAGCTCGCCGAGAGCCAGCCCGAGCGCCCCGGTGCCACGGCGCGGATGCAGTACGTCGTCACCGGCGGTCCCGAGGGCGACATCAAGTACTACTGGGTCCTCGAGAACGGCAAGCTGCTCGAGTCCCGGCTCGGCGAGCTGGCCGACGCAGAGGTGACCCTCACCGAGAGCTACGAGGACGCCATGCGGATCCAGAAGGGCGAGCTCGACGCCAACGCCGCCTTCATGCAGGGCCGCGTCCGCGTGACCGGCAACATGGCCAAGCTCATGTCGCTGCTCCCGATCACGAACTCGCCCGAGTACAAGGCGCTGCAGGCCGAGATCCTCGTCGACACCGAGTTCTGACCCGGAGAGCCTCAGGGCCGGGCCGCACCCCGCATCAGCTCTCTCAGCTCCCGGTAGCCGACGAGGGCGACCCCGTGGCGCTCGGCCGCCGAGCGCAGCCCGTCGGGGCTGATGAGGAAGCGGTGGTCGTCGACCCTGCTCGTCCAGTCCGGCGACATGGCGCGCAGCTCGGGGGTGTCGGCGGCCGGGTGGAAGTAGGCCTCGCTGACACCCGGCTCGAGCCGGGACATGAGCTGCTCCACGACGCCGCGGCTGCCGACCGCCGGGGCGTGCAGGAGGTGGTCCGGGGCGACGACGCCGCGCTCGGCGGCGAGGGCCCGGAAGGGGAAGCCCACCGCCCGCTCGGTCGAGGCCCCGCTCAGCCGGAGCGGGAGCCGGAAGTCGTCGGCGAGGTCGAGGTAGATGTCGAAGAACTCCGGTCGGAGCTGGAGCGTCCCCATGTGGGAGTCGAGGTGGCTCACGTCGAAGCCCCAGTAGATGGCGCGCTCGATCTGGGCGCGGCACTCGCGCCGCACCTCGTCGAGGTCGGCGTGCTCCCAGACGTCCCCGACGGTGCGGGGGAAGCCGCCGTCGCCGTCGAGCAGGGAGGGAGCCTGGGTGATCGGGCCCCAGCGGTAGAGGTCCCACTCGGCGTTCAAGGTGAGGTGGACCCCGACGTCCTCCCCCCGGTACTCCGAGGCCGCCCCCCTCGCCCACGGGCAGGGCACCATCAAGGTGGCAGAGGTCGCCGCCCCGTGGCGGAGGGCGTCGTAGACGCCGACGTTGCCGGCGTGCGAGGAGCCGAGGTCGTCGCAGTTGACGATGAGCAGGCGGGCGTCGCCGGCGTACCCGAGCTGTTCGGCGAGGCTCGGGCCGGCCGCCGCGTCGTCGTGTGGCGTCACGACCGCGAAGGTAGTAGGTGCCCGGGCCTCAGGAGCCCGGGGCCAGGCGCTTTTGCAGCGCCGCGTCCTTGTGCCGGACCTCGTCGGCCATCTGAGCCGCGAACTGCTCGAGCTTGGCGGTGAGGTCGGCGTCGGCGACGGCCAGGATGCGCACGGCGAGGAGGCCGGCGTTGCGGGCACCGTCGACGGCGACGGTCGCCACCGGGATCCCCTTTGGCATCTGGAGGATCGAGAGCAGCGAGTCCAGGCCGTCGAGGTTCTTCAAGGCGATCGGCACGCCGATGACGGGGAGAGTGGTCGAGGCTGCGACGACGCCGGGCAGGTGGGCGGCGCCGCCGGCTCCGGCGATGACGACCGAGATGTCGCGGGAGGCGGCCGACCTGGCGTAGGCCAGGGTGTCCTCCGGGGTGCGGTGGGCGGAGAGCACCCGCATCTCCCATCCGATCCCGAACTCGTCGAGCGCCTCGGCGGCCTGGCCCATGACGGGGGCATCCGAGTCGCTTCCCATGACGATGGCGACGTTCACAGGACAGGACCTCTCTTCCGTGCTCTGTTCTCTCGTGGTCGCTGGAACCTAGCCGGTCCGGCCGCCGCCCATCTCAAGAGCGCCGTGGGGGGAGCGGGGCGATCCGCCGCCCGATCGCGCCGAGGAGGGTCCCGATGGCGATGCCGCCGACGACGTCGGAGGCGTGATGGATCTTGGTGTGGACCCGGCTGGCGGCCACGACCGTGGCGGCGGCGAAGTACAGCGGCCCGAGAGGGTCCTGCTCGGACAGCAGGGTCGCCGCGCAGAAGGCCGCCGTCGCGTGCCCGCTCGGGAAGCTCGAGGTGAGCGGCTGGCGGAACGGGTGCGGGTGGACGACCTCCGACACCGGGCGGGCGCGCCGGAACAGCGACTTGAGGAGGGCGTTCACGAGGACCGACTCGACGACCGTCCCGGTGATCGACCGGAGGGCGGCCCGCTCGTTGCGCGCCCCGCCCCGGAGCGCCCGGAGGAGGGCCAGCATCACCCAGACGAGGCCGAACTCGCCGAGGGAGGAGGCGGTGTAGAAGACGCGGTCGGCGAGAGGGTTGCCCCGGAGGCGGTCGAAGTAGCCGTCGACTCGGTCGTCGAGCGAGTGCACCACCCCGGTCATCTCGGCCCGTCCGGGTCTCCGCCGACGGCGGGGCAGTACCGGCGGTACCCGCACCAGCTGCACAGCGGGGAGGGGCTCGGGCGGAAGTCGGCCTGTTCGCAGGCTCGCTCGATCGCCTTCCAGACCGCCCCGGCGCGCTGGAGGACCCCCCGCATGGACATGTCGGACGGCTCGGCGGAGATGACCACCCGGTCCCTCAGGTAGATCAGCCGGACGGCGGCCGGGCGCTGCCCGAGCACCTCCTCGCACAACAGGGCGTACAGCTGGACCCCGGACAGCCGGGAGCGCGCCTGCTCGGCCCGGGGAGCCCGCCCGGTCTTGTAGTCGACCACGGCGAAACGGCCGTCGGGGAGGACGTCGAGCCGGTCGATGATCCCCCGCAGGACGAGGCCGTCCACCTCCACGCTCAGGTCGAGCTCGAGCCCGGCCGGACGGACGCTGTTCGGGTCCTCGATCTCGAAGTACCGGTCGAGGAGGATGCCGGCCTGGCGGAGCAGGGCCTCGCTCCCGTCCGCGTCGAGCCCGAGGGCGGCGAGCTCGGAGTCGCTGGAGGAGAGCTCCCTGAAGGCCTCCTCGAGGAGTTGCCCGGCGCGCTCCCGGTCGCGGTCGCCCTCCTCGGCGTAGGTGAACAGGAGCTGCAGGGCGCGATGGACGAGCGTGCCGCGGACGGCGGGAAGGGACGGAGGCTCGGGGAGCCGCTCGATCACCGAGAAGCGGAAGGCGAGCGGGCAGCTCGTGAAGGCGCTGATCTTCGAAGGCGTGAGCGTCCTCGGCAGGCCGAGTGGAGCCGGCGCCCGGCCCGTCTCGGCGAGAGGCGCCACGGTCATGGACATCGCCTCAAGGCTAGGCGCACGGTGTGACCGGCGTCCGGACCCGCCGGCCGGCCCGAGCGGGTGCCGGTCGGTAGTAGAACGCCCTCGTGCACGTGTCCGGCGCGACGGGGGTGGCCAGCTGACCGGGGCGGAGGCGACCGGTCTCCTCGTCGTCGCCGGGTTCGTCGGCGGCACCGTGAACGGAGCGGCCGGTGGCGGGACGCTCGTCTCGTTCCCCGCCCTGCTCGCGGTCGGCCTGCCTGCGCTCCAGGCCAACATGACCTCGACCGTCGGGATCTGGCCGGGCTACCTCGGAGGCGTGGCCGGCTTCCGCCGGGAGGTGAGCGCCCAGCGACGCCGCGTCGGCCTGCTCGCCCCCGCCGCCCTCCTCGGAGGGATGCTCGGCTCGGTGCTGCTCTTCACGACGCCGAAGAAGGACTTCGCCGCCGTGGTCCCCTACCTCGTCCTGCTCGCCTGTGTCCTGTTCGCCGTCCAGCCGGTGGTCGGCAAGGTGGTGCGCCGTCGGGCCGAGCGCCGGGGCGAGGCGCCTGGCAGCACGGTGGCGGCGCATGCCGGGACCTTCGTCGGTGCCGTCTACGGGGGCTATTTCGGGGCCGGTCTCGGCGTCGTCCTGCTCGGCGTGCTCGGCCTCGTGCTGCCCGACGAGCTCATCCGCACGAACGGCCTGCGCAGCGTGCTGTCGCTGCTCATCAACACGGTGGCGGCCCTCATCTTCATCGTCCACGGCGACATCTCCTGGGCCGATGCCGGCCTGCTCGCCCTCACGAGCCTGGCCGGCGGGTACTTCGGAGCCCATGTCGCCCGGAGGCTGCCGACGGTCGTCTTCCGGGTGCTCGTGCTGGCGCTCGGCCTGGCCACGGCGGCCTCGCTGCTCGCCGGTTGAGCCCGGCGGGCAGCCACGCCAGCGTGGAGGGAGTCCGTCCCGGGTAGAGGAGCAGCGGGCCCTCACGGCGTGCTCGAAGGCCGGGCGCGCCCTGCCGGGCACCCGAGGAGGACGGACATGAGTCAGAAGGTCGGAGACTACGTCCTGGCGAGACTGCGCGAGTGGGGGGTGGAGAAGGTGTTCGCCTTCCCAGGTGACGGGATCAACGGCATCCTCGCAGCCTGGGTACGGGCCGGCAACCAGCCGAAGTTCATCCAGGCGCGCCACGAGGAGATGTCCGCCTTCGAGGCCGTCGGCTACGCCAAGTTCACCGGCAAGGTCGGCGTCTGCATGGCCACCTCGGGCCCGGGGGCGATCCACCTGTTGAACGGCCTCTACGACGCCAAGCTCGACCATGTGCCGGTGGTCGCCATCGTCGGGCAGACGAGCCGGTCGGCCATGGGCGGCTCGTACCAGCAGGAGGTCGACCTCGTCTCGCTGTTCAAGGACTGCTGCCACCACTTCGACGAGATGGCGATGGTGCCCGAGCAGTTCCCCAACCTCATCGACCGGGCCATCCGCACCGCCATCACGATGCGGTCGCCCACCTGCATCATCATCCCGACCGACGTCCAGGAGATGGAGTACTCGCCACCCGAGCACGCGTTCAAGCAGGTTCCCTCGAGCCTCGGCATCGCCCAGCCGAGCCTCGCCCCCGACGACGGGGCGATCCGAGAGGCGGCCGAGATCCTGAACGGCGGCTCCAAGGTGGCCATCCTCGTCGGCCAGGGGGCGCGAGGGGCGAGGGACGAGGTCATCGAGGTCGCCGAGCGTCTCGGTGCAGGCGTGGCGAAGGCTCTGCTCGGCAAGGACGTCCTCGCCGACGACCTCCCCTTTGTCACCGGTGCCGTCGGGCTCCTCGGGACGCGGCCGAGCTACGAGATGATGATGGGCTGCGACACCTTGCTCACGGTCGGCTCGAGCTTCCCCTACACCCAGTTCATGCCGAAGCTCGAGCAGGCGAGGGCGGTCCAGATCGACGCGGACGGCAGCCTCATCGGGCTTCGCTACCCCTACGAGGTGAACATCGTGGCGGACGCCAAGGCGGCTCTCACGGCGCTCATCCCCCTGCTCGAGGCGAAGAGCAACCGATCCTGGCGCGAGAGGATCGAGCTCGGCGTCTCGCACTGGTGGGCGACGATGGACCGCCAGGCGAGGGTGGAGTCAGGCGAGGGCGACCGGGTGAACCCGATGCGGGTCGTGCACGAGCTCTCGCCCCGCGTCCCGCTCGACGCCATCGTCTCCTCCGACTCGGGATCGGCGGCCAACTGGTACGCCCGGCACCTGCAGATGCGGGGCGAGATGCGGGGTTCGCTCTCCGGGACCCTCGCCACCATGGGACCGGGCGTTCCCTATGCCATCGGTGCCAAGTTCGGCAATCCCACCCGTCCCGTCATCGCACTCGTCGGCGACGGAGCGATGCAGATGAACGGCATGGCCGAGCTCATCACCGTCGCCAAGTACTGGAAGGAGTGGGCCGACCCCCGCTTTGTCGTCTGCGTCTTCCACAACGACGACTTGAACCAGGTCACCTGGGAGATGCGCGCCATGGAGGGCTCGCCCAAGTTCGTCGAGAGCCAGAGCCTTCCCGACGTCTCGTACGCGGGCTTCGCCCGCTCGCTCGGCCTGCACGCCATCGACGTCGGCAAGGACGAGCAGCTCGGCTCGGCCTGGGAGGAGGCGCTGGCGGCCGACCGACCGGTGGTGCTCGACGTCCGCACCGATCCGAACTACCCCCCGATCCCGCCCCACGCCAACCTCGAGCAGATGAAGGACATGGTGAAGGCGCTCGTGGGCGGCGACGAGGATGCCTGGGCCATCGTCCGGCTCGGGATGAAGACCAAGCTGCAGGAGTTCATCCCGGGGACGCCGAAGGAGTCCAGGTGAGCGCCGGCCCGTCCTCGCTGGTCGAGCGTGTGTCGGGTCCGCTCCCCTCCGGGCTCGCGGAGGCGGCCGGCGGGGCGGCGAGCAGGCTCGGCGGAGCCGTCGCCCCGGTGGCCTCGAGCCTGTCGGCGGTCACCGAACGGGCCGGGCGGAGGCTCGCCCGTCGCCAGGTGTCACAGGCCCGCCGGGAGGAGAGGGCGGTCGAGCGGCTCCGAGCCGGCGAGCGCCAGCTGGCGCGATGGGTGCGGCGCCAGGAGCGCCATGCCAGGCGGTCGCCCACCGGCGGCCGAGCGGAACGGCGCTCCCGCCGGCTGGCGAGTGGGCGCCGCCGGGCGGAGCGCTCGCTCACCCGGTACCAGGCTCGCCTTTCCGCCCTCGGGGGCGGGGGTGCGGGCCGGCTGATCCGGCGCCGCCGGGCGGCCGGGCGGCCGGGGCGCGGCGAGCCGATGGGGATCGACCTCATCCTCGGGGAGATCCGGACCGGGCACTTCGAGCGGATGATGTCGGCGCTGACCGCTGTCGGCGCAGCCGTCACGGCAGTCGAGATCTGGAGCGAGCACGACGGCGCCAGCTTCGGCAACAAGATGATGTGGCTGCCGGTCGTCATCGTCCCGACGGCCGTGCCGCTCGGCATCGCCTCGGTCTTCTCGCGTCGGGTGGCGAAGACGGTGCTCCCGGCCTTCTCCGCTCTCATCGTGGCGAACGGGCTCCAGGGCATGTACTTCCACTGGCGGGGCATCGTCCAAAAGCCCGGCGGGCTGCGACAGAACGCCCGCTACAACCTCGAGATGGGGCCGCCCGCCTTCGCCCCCCTGCTCGCCAGCATCGTCGGGGGGATGGGGTTGCTCGCCGCCGTCCTGCGGCGCGAGGACGAGGACGGATGACGAGGTCGGCAGGCGGCACGACGCCCGGGGGGAAGGGGAGCTTCGACGGCTACGACGTCATGGCCGAGCGGCGCCGCTGGGACCCTGTCACGGCGAGGGTGGTGGACGACAAGATGGCTCCCCCGGACCGAGGGCTCCTCTTTTTCACCGAGGAGGAGGCCACCACGGCCGGGGCGCTCGTGGACCTGCTCCTCGCCCAGCACGACGAGCCGAAGGTCGCCGTCGTCCAGGCCGTCGACCGCCGCCTGCACGCCGGCGAGACCGACGGCTGGCGTTACGAGGAGCTTCCCGAGGACTCGGTCGCCTGGCGCCGCTCGCTCGCCCTGCTCGACGAGGATGCGAAGGAGGCCTTCGGGTCGCGCTTCTCCGAGTGCGCCATCGAGCGCCAGGGCGAGGTGCTCCAGGGCATCCAGGACGCCGAGACGTGGCACGGCTGGCCGGCACGGCACGTCTGGTCCCTGTGGACCCGGTACGCCTGTGCCGCCTTCTACGGGCATCCCTGGGCCTGGAACGAGATCGGGTTCGGCGGTCCTGCCTATCCCCGCGGCTACAAGGTGCTGCGTGCCGGCTGGATCGAGCCCTGGGAGCGCCGAGAGCGCGACTCGGAGGACCCGGTGCCCTGGGCCGAGCGGGTGGAGCACGCCAAGCGTGACCACGAGGTGAGGACCCGGGGGGAGCGGTGAGCCGCCTGAGCGAGCGGGCGCTGCGCCAGCGCAACGAGTCGGCGTGGCTGCTGCCGACCGGTCAGGAGCGGACGAACCGCGCCCTCAGGGAGCAGATGCGGCGCTACTCGGAGTCCGAGGAGGTCGACGTCGTCGTCGTCGGCTGCGGTGCCGGTGGGGGAACCCTCACCCAGCGGCTCGCCCGGGCAGGCTTCTCCGTCGTCGCCTTCGACGCAGGGCCCTGGTGGGACCCCGACACCGACTGGGTGAGCGACGAGGGTGGCTCCCACAAGCTCTACTGGACCGAGCCCCGGGTCATCTCCGGCAAGAATCCGGTCGCCCTCGGCTCGAACAACTCCGGGCGCGGCGTAGGCGGCTCGATGGTCCACTTCGCCGGCTACGTCCCCCGGCTCCACCCTTCTGACTTCGAGACCTACAGCCGCGACGGTGTCGGGGCGGACTGGCCGATCTCATATGAGGACCTGAAGCCCTACTACGAGCAGATCGAGGAGGAGCTGCCCGCCGCCGGCGAACACTGGCCGTGGGGTGACCCGCACGGCTACCCGCATCACGCCCACCCGCTCGGGCCGAACGGCGAGGTCTTCCACCGGGGGGCGGCGGCCCTCGGGCTCCGTACCGCCGTGGGCCCGGTGGCAATCCCGAACGGCCGCTTCGGCCATCGGAACCACTGCATCTACCGGGGGTTCTGCCTGCAGGGCTGCAAGGTCAACGCCAAGGCCTCACCGCTCATCACCCACATCCCCGACGCCCTCGCCCACGGGGCCGAGGTCCGTCCCGACTCGATGGTCTTCGAGGTGGTCGTCGATGCCGGGAGGGCACGTGGCGTGAAGTACCTCCGCGACGGTCGTGAGCACTTCCAGCCCGCCCGGATGGTGGCCGTTGCCGGCTACTCCATCGAGACGCCTCGCCTGCTCCTGCTGTCGGCCTCCCCGGCGTTCCCCGACGGGCTCTGCAACGACCACGGCCAGGTGGGCCGCTACGTCATGGTGCAGGGGGCGCCCCAGACGGCAGGACGGTTCTCCGAGGAGGTCCGTATGTACAAGGCGCCTCCGCCGGAGGTCACCTGCGAGGAGTTCTACGAGACCGACCCCTCGAAGGACTACAAGCGGGGCTTTGCGATCCAGAACGTCTCACCGTTGCCGATCACCTACTCCGAGCAC
>JAJZZB010000141.1 GCA_021797795.1 Actinomycetes bacterium
AGGGACGGCAGCACTCGCCGACGACGTCTTCTGTGCGAACGCGAACGCTCGGGCACGCTCGGCAACAACGCACGAGGGGGCGATCTTATGGCACCAGGGAGCCCGGAATAATCCCAGGTAGATGCGGTGCAGGTGTCCAGTCGTGCCGTCATTGACGGCCTTCCACGGCGTGCGCCGTGGCCAGAGGTCCTGGACGGGCGCGTCCGGAACGTTCAGGACGCGCGACGGGGAAGGCGAGCCAAGCGGCCTGCCAAGGGAGACGCGTCGCCGACCATTGAGTAGTTGCCGGCCAGCGCCAGATAGCGGGCGTCGCGCTCGGGGAGGTGGACGACGAGGAGGTCCGTCGCCCGGGTGCAGGCGACCCAGAACCTGCACCGTTCGGGGTCGCCGTCGACGCCTCGGAAAGGGAACTTCCCGGGCCCCAGGGCGCACAGCCAGGTCGCTTCGAACGTCAACCCCTTCGCTTGGTTCACGACCGCGACCACGACCCGGCGCTCGCCTTTGCCCAGTGGGGCGAGGATGTTGGCCTTCGAGTACGTCGGCCACTCCCGGACGCGCCGTGCCGTCTCGAGCGGCGCCTGGTTGGCGTCGAGCGCGTACTGCACCACGGCGTAGGGCTCGTCGTCGTAGTAGAGGTCGTAGGCGGCACAGATCTCCTCGATGAGGCGGCGAGTGCCGTCCGGGCTCTCGGTCGGGGTGAAGACCGCATGGATCACCCGGCGAGCCTGCGTGACGTAGCTCGCCGGGTGACCGGTGGGGAAGCGCTCTGCCAGGTGATCGAGCCAGCCCTTGGTGCAATCGAGCAAGGCCTCGGGTCCCTCTGGCTCTCGGCGGGCGAGATCGACGAGATGCTGGGCCAGCTCGTGGAAGGCGGCGGTCTTCTTCTCCAGCTTCGTGCCTTTGCGTCGGGCGAGCTCGGCGAGCAGGCAGCCCAGCCAGCGCGACTGGTGGGCGCCCGGGTAGCTGGACGTCACTCCCCACGGGTCGAGGGCGCTCAGGACGATCCTCGCCCCCGACCCGGCGAGGGGGTCGGGGCGGCGGGCCGAGAGCAGGACTGCAGGGGCACCATGGTCCCCCAGCGTCTTCACGACCTCCTTTGCCTCCTCGTTGGTGGCGACGAGGACCGCCAGGTCCCCCAGACCGTGCCCCGCCAGCTCGGCGAGGACGCGGGGGTCGTAACCACGCGGCAGGCACCGCCGCAGGTCCTTCGGCACCGGCCGACCCAGGGCGGCCAGCACCTCGGCGGCGACGGTGGCGAGCACCGTGCGGTGAACCCGGTGCTTGTCGCCCAGATGGACCGTTCGCCGTGCGCCAATGCCGCCCGGGTGGGCGGCGACGAGCTCGGGAGAGCCGGGGAAGAGCGCGCGTCGCAGCGGGCTCTCGAAGTCGACCAGGAGCTGCTTGGCCCGCCAGGTGATCGGGAGGTCGACCACCTCGACGCCGTGCTCAGCGACGAGGCGCTCCATCCCGGTCGCGTCGGCGCCCCGGAAGACGTTGATCGTCTGGTCGGTGTCGCCCACCGCCATCACGACGTACCCCGCCTCGATCCACGCGCTGATCACCCGCCACTCGGTGCGGCTGAGGTCCTGGGCCTCGTCGACGAGGAGCAGCGCCACTCGCCGGACGCAGGCGAGGTAGTCGACCACGAGGTCCGGCCGCTCGTGCACCCACCGCTGGACGTCGCAGGCGTCGAAGAGCCGGCGTCGCCGCCGCTCCTCGGCCATTACGTCGTAGACCTGGCGCTCCAGGCTGGAGCGTGGAGGGAGCCCCTGGATCTTGCCTTCCAGGCGCTTGCGCAGACGGGCGGCCAGCTCCTGGTCGGCGCGGACGGCGGGCAGGAACTGGGCGAGCGCCCATGCCAAGACGTCCTCACGCACCGGTGCCGACAGCCGGCGGAGCCGGCGGTGGTGGTGGCGGAAGGCGGCCTCCCAGACGGACTGGATGGTGTCGACGCGCAGGTTGCCCGAGATGAGCGAGCACCGCCCGCGGATCTCGTCGGCGGCCGAGACGTTGAACGCCATGACCTGCAGCGTGCGGTCGCCCAGCGTGCCGAGGAACGCCCGCACGCAGCGCACGATGAGCGTCGTCTTGCCCGCACCGGCGGTGGCGGCGACGAGGACGCTCCGGCGGGCGGCGAGCAGCGAGAGGACCGTGAGGGTGAGCTCCTCGGCCCGGGCCACGGCGTGCGGGTAGGGGCGGGACCCGCTCATCGTTCGCGTGCCTTCAGCCGCTCGATGGCCTCGCGTGCTCGGGGGGTGCAGCGCTTCCACACCTCTTCGAGGAGGGGGGTCATCGCCCGGTCGAACGCCTCGGCGACCGCCGCGGTGGTCGCCGGGCGCACGTCGTCGGCCTCGGCGTAGGGGGTGCGCCGGAACGTGCGCAGGCGGGGCGGGTCGTCGCGGTAGCGGTCGTGGACGCTCTCGTCGGCGCACTGATGGAGCGACCGGGCGTTCACGACCACGTTGCGGGCCCAGCGGTATGTCGCAGCGAGGCGCTGGCGCACCTGGGTCGTCGCCCGCTTCAGCTCGTCGCCCAAGAGCTCGGCGGGCGCTCTCGCCGTCTGCTTCCTCGCTGCGAGCTCGCCGAGGCGGGCATGGAGGACGGCCAGGCGCTCGGCGGTCGCCGGGGGGAGCGGGACCACCTCCCCGTTGAGCGCCCAGCCCGAGCCGGCCGGCTCCATCGCCACGATCTCGGCCAGCTCGAAGCGCAGCCCGGCGCACAGGTCGTAGACGGCGCCCAGGCCGGCCGCCTCCAGGCAGGCGAGGACCACCGGGCCGGCCTCCTCGGGGATCCGGGAGAACCCGTGGCGGATCTCTCGGTCGGGGCCGGCCCGGCGCCTGCGCCGGCGCGGCCCGGGTGGGCGGTGGGGCGAGCCGCTCATCGTGGCGCCCCCCGCCCTCGGGCTGCCTCGATGAGGGCGGTGTTCTGCCCGAGGACCTCGGAAGCCATGGAGACGGTGTAGGGCTCGTCCCCGGGGGAGTCGTCGTGGCCCAAGACGTCGCTGAGGGCGTAGGCGGGCTCGATCGGGTGCCGCCACAGGTACGCGGCGAGCAGCTTGCGCGTCACGTAGGCCAGCCGGTCGACGAGGGTCCGGCCCGTCTCCTCGGCATAGCGGACCCGCAGCCGCCGACACGCCTCCTCCAGGGTCGCCACCGCCCGGTCGGTCTGTGTCTTGGGGAGGATCTTGTGCCAGCGAGGCCGGCGCTGCCGAGGCCTGACGAGCCCCAACACCTCCAGAGGGTGGGGGTCGGCCCACGAGCGCGAGGTGAACCACGAGGCGGAGAAGCCGAAGAGCCGCACGGCGCAGGCCGGCACGTAGAGCTCCCGGGCACCGGTCTTGCCCGTTGTCGCGTCGAGGTAGACCATCCGGTGCACGGTGCCGAGCGGGGCCACGTCCTCTTGGCGAGGGAGGCATTCCTTGGGCCGGCAGAGGCTGAAGATCGCGGTCAGGAAACCGATCAGCAGCGTCTCGTCCTCTGGGGCCGAGAGCTCGTCGATGCCGAGGGCGATGATCTCGGCCAGCTCGCCGGGCTCGGGGAAGTGGCCGTCGGGCCGGTAGCCGTAGGTCCTGGAGCGGCCGTGGCCGACCGCAAGGCGCACCGAGGGGAGCGCCTCGATGTGGGCCCCCTTGGCGCGGCCGGCCTCCAGGATGTCGAGCAGCGGGTTGAGCCCGGCCGTCTGGCGCTGCGCCAAGCGCTCGGTCGCCGCCGGCGTGGCCGAGGGGAAGCGCGCGAGCGCCCGGTAGAAGCTGTCCTCGACCGCCGCCTCGAAGTCGATGACGTGGGCCGTCGTCACGACGACGTCTGTGGGCGTGAGCTCCAGGCCGAAGAGCGGGTCGAAGTCCGCGTGGCCCGCCACCTCGACCAGGCGGTTGAGCTGGCGCATGGCGGCGTGGAGCGTCCGGCCGGTGGCGTGGTGGCGTGGGTGGGCGGCCGAGTACCAGCAGAGCAGGGCGACGGCCACCGAGTGCAGGCCGAAGAGCGCCCGCAGGAAGGCGGCGCGCCTGGCCGTGGGCACCAGGCGGCGCAGCTCGATCGGGAGGAAGCCGATCTCGAGGGCGGCGAGCGCCTCGTCGCCCAGCGCGTCGACCCGCTCGGCCACGACCCTCGTGTCCACCCGCTCGGCGTCGCCGATCAGTGCGAGGTCGGCCGGGAGCGAGGCGGTGCGCACCGAGCGCATGGGCACCTCGCCCAACTGGTCGGCGAGCTCGACCAGCCTCGCTGGGGCGGCGACTTGCCGCAGGGCAGCCGATCTGGCCACCGGGTCCGCCACGTAGGGTGCGAGGTCCCACAGCTCGTTGAGCAGGCCGAGCAGCTCCCGGCCGACGGTCGGGTCCTCGTGGTCGAGGATCACCCGGCGCTCGGTGTGATAGCGGTGGGGTCGCTGGTCACACAGGGCGAGGCGCCGGCGAGCGGCCAGCTCGACGGCGAGCTCGGTCGCAGCGGCGGGGTCCTTTCTCGCCTGCGCCTCCCACCACCCGGCCGATGCGGTCGGCGCGTCGAGGAGGTCGTCCTCGCTGAGCCCGAGCCGGCGCGCGAGCCGGGCGATCCGGTCGACCTCGGTGCCGGCCGTCACCGGATCCTCCGCAGCGTCATGGAGGTGACGCCGTAGGTGACGTCGAGGAGCGAGCCCACCACGATCCCGACCCCCGAGAGCGCCCCGCCCGGGGCCAGGGCGGCGGCCGGGAGGTAGACGCAGGCGCGGGTGTGCTGGCGGTGCACCTCGATGTGCAGCTCCCCCGGCCTCGGGCTGTCGGTGAGCCCGGGGACCCGGAGCACCAGGCGCCGGCCCGACGGGTCGAACCTGGCGTAGAGGTGGGAGGGGATCCTCGCTGCGAGCACCCGCTCCCAGCGGCCGAGATGGATCCGGTAGTCTCTGTTCACGACCAGCGCGCCGCGGCGGTCGAGCACGGCGGCCAAGGCGTCGGATCGAGAGCTCATCGGTGCACCTCCGTGTGCGGAAGAAGAGGACGTGGGGAGCAGGCGACGGGGTCAGTGCCGTGGGCGCGCCACCTCGTAGGGCGCCGCGTCGCCGAGGAAAGCCGCCACCGCCCTCCCCGCCTCGCCCTGGACGACGAGGAGCGCCTGGGCGTAGCGGGCGGTGATCCGGGGGTCGGCGTGGCCGGCCGAGGCCTGGACCTCGATGAGCCCGACCCCGGCTCTGAGGGCGGCGGTGACGTGGGCGTGGCGCAGAGCGTGGGGCCCCAAGCCCACGAGGCCGGCCTCTTCGCCGAGGGCCCGGACGATCTCCCACGCCCGCTGGCGCCCGAGCCGGCCGCCGCAGGCACCGCGGAGCAACGGACCCGGGCCCTGGCCGCCAACCGCGGCGGCGACGAGGTCGCCGAGCGGGGGGACGAGGGCGACGAGGCCCGGGCGCCCGCCCTTTCGCACCACTCGGGCGTAGCGGCGGCCGGCGTCTTCTGAGACGTCGTCGGCGTCGATCCCGACCGCCTCGCTGACCCGCAGCCCGGCGACGAGGAGGAGGGCGACAAGGAGCTGCGCTCGCCCGCCGTGCCGACAGGCCACGGCCCACAGCCGGCGGAGCGCGGCTCCATCGGGACCGAGGCGCGGCGCGCTGCCCCCGCGGGGCCGGCGCACCCCTTGGAGCGGCGAGGAAGCCAGGTGGCCGTCGTCGACGAGGAAGCGGGAGAACGCGCCGGCCGCGGCCAGGCGCCGCCGGATCGTCGCGGGGGCGACGCCGCGCGCCTCGGCCGCCTGCACCAGGCGGGAGTAGTCGGCCCGGGTGGCGTGGAGGAGGCTCGTTCCCTCTCGGGCGAGGCCAGCGCGCAGCTGGCCGAGGTCGGCCCGGTAGCAGGCGGCCGTCGCCCGGCTCTGCCCCGAGAGGAACGCTGCGACCAGGTGGTCCTCTTCGGCGTGGACGCCGCCGGGATCATCGGGTGCAACTCCCGCGCCCGGGCGCAGGTGCACCTCTGCGGGGTGAGGGGGGCGGGAGGAGAGAAAGACGATGTCGAAGTCGGCCATGCCACGGTGCTGGCCTGCGCTGTGGCGACGCTCTTGTTCGGACAGAACATCGACTTCTGTCCGATCGCCCCAAGCGCTCGAGGCGAGGGTCGGGCGCACAGGACGTCGAGGTGGGCCGACGTGTCGGAAGGGGCGCTGCACCCGAAGGCCCGGGCCATCGGGACGTGCGATTCGAGGTGGCCGCCCTCTGGGCGCCGCGGGTCGTCGTCTGGGACCCAGGCGCGCTCCACCGTGCCGGCGAGGTGCACGGCGGCGAGGGTCGCCTCCTCCGGCCGGGCCTTGACCGCCACGTCGCGCACGACCCGGCGGAGCGGCTCGGGGCAGCAGGCGTCCGGCTCAGCGCCCGCGACGGCGCCGGGGGACGCCCCGGCCGTCGAGCGCGCGTCGTCAGGAGGCGCTGCGCGCCCTCCGTGCGCGCGCAGCCAGTCCGAGGTCGCTTCCCTCTGGGCGCGAGTGGCCTCGAAGAGCACCGTGGCAACGGCGCGCTCGACCCTTCGGACAGGCGTTGTGCCCGACGACGCCTCGATCGTGGGCAGCGCCCGGGCCAGCTGCGCCGCCCCCTCTTTTTTGACCGGCACGACGACACGCGGCGGATCGGCGGCCCCCCAGCGCGCGCCGCGCGCCGGCTCGCTCAGCTCACGGCTGTCGTGACGTGCGTCGAACGCGTACGCGTGGGCGCGCGTGAAGAGATCGCTCTCCGCCGTGGGCGGCGTGCGCGATGCCGGGGGGTCAGGCGGCCACGAGGGGCGTCGGCGGGGCACCGGGCCGAGCGCACGCGACGACGATCACGTGCGGAGGACCACCAGCGATCAGCCGGTGGTCCTGTGCCCGGAGACGGTCTCTCGGGCCTCGGACGGTCGTCCGTCGACGGGCATCTCGCCCACTCCCTGCCGGGGCGTGCCATCGGGTGCGCGCTCTGGGGACGCGCACAAATACCCCCGTGGCGGGGGTCATCTGCACCATGGGTGCCATCGATGCAGCTAGCGCTCGCATCAACATCAACTATACCGCGAGACTTGATCCTTGGCAAGCGACCTCGAGCCGGCCCCGTGAGCCGTCTCGTGGAGACCGACGGCACAGCGGGCCTGCACCACTGACCTGGGCTCCCATGTGAGGCCTGTGCCGAATCCACGCATCTTGGGACAACCGAACCTCTACGTGAGAGCCGGCCCTCCCACTGCTTGCACCGGGGAGTCCGGGACACGGGGTCGCGGGTCGCACCACTGACCGCGTCGTGCGGTGTGCGAGAGGGGTCGGGCACCACCATATGGTGCGCTGGATGGACTCCAGGTGGCCCAGAGGCACGACCCCGTGTGCGCAACCAGCCCACCCGGCGCTGTGCGCCGGGCTCGACGTTTCCGGCCGTCGGCGACTGGACCCGCCGTACTCGCGAGGACCGGCCAGGCCCATGGCGCGGGCCTTGAAGTTCTGACCGGGAAGGTACGAAGACGTCCTGCTTCGCATCTGGCCCGCCCGTCGCCGCACGAGCCCCCGCCACTGGTTGGTGCGGTGCTGGACCGGGTCGGTCCGGGTGCACTGCGGTACCGGAGACGACCACGTCGTCGACTGGACAGCTGTGTCGACGCATGGGGCCGCGCCGAACGGGCGGAGGTGCCGCTATCCAGAACCTCATCAAGAGCCTCGCCCTGCGCCCCTACCAGCTCGAGGCGATCTCCGCGATCGAGTCCTCCCAGGCCTCTCGCCAGCTCGTCGTCCTGCCCACCGGATCGGGCAAGACCGTCGTCTTGCGAGCTCATCTCCCGCCAGCCGGGCCTCGGTCACCGCCCACCGCGAGGAGCTGATCGACCAGGCGGGCGGCAAGATGGAGATGGTGCGCCCCGGCACCCGCGTCGGCGTCGTCCAGGCGGGCCGCGACGACACGCACCGGTCGTCGTGGCGAGCGTCCCGACGTTGCTGCGCCGCCACGGCCGCATCGAGCGGATCGCACGCGGCCTCTCCTTGGTCGTCGTCGACGGGTGCGACCGAGGAGCCCGAGACCGAGACGACGCAGAGGTCACGGCGCATCGGGCTCTCGACGTGGACCCCCGCGTCGAGAAGCACGTCGAGGCTCGACAGAACGGGTCGTGGCGGGCGGGCCCGGATCCGTCGGGCGCACGGGCGAGGCGTCGAGGTGACCGGCACGGCCGGCAGCGTCGGGCCCCTCCCCTGCTGCCATGGGGTCCCTTCCCCACCCAGGGTCTGGTCGCGCCCGCTCGAAGCCGGCGATCCCGGCGCCTCGTCTCCTTCGGCCCTACGTCGGGGGTGGTGCTGCTCGGTGCCCCTCACCGCCCGAGCGTCGGTGCGGGTCGGCGCAAGCAGCCCTGGGCGCAGCTCAGCGGATGGGACCCTCGCGCTCCGCCACAGCACCTCTCGCTGCGATCGGCCAGAGGTGCTCGTCTGGGGAGAGGGGCTCTTTTCCGTGCGCGACGCGCCACGCCGAGTAGCCCTGTGCC
>JAJZZB010000142.1 GCA_021797795.1 Actinomycetes bacterium
AAGCTCCGCTTGAACTCCTGGCGGTAGCCGAATTCCTCGAGTCGCTTGGCTGCTTGTGTGAGCTCGGTGGTCATGCGCCCCCCTTGCGGTGTCGGCTGGGCCCGGTCAACCCAGTCGGTGATCCTCTGCAAACTGCTGCTGCTCTGTCGACCCCTGTCCCCTGGCCGCTACGCCTCTGCACCTCCCGGGGTCTCCTCCATGTCTGCGACCAGCACGGTCGCACCCGCCGCGCGCAGCTCGGCAAGCGATCGCTCCGTCACCCGGGAGTCCGTTACGACTGCGCTCACGTCCTCGAGGTCGCAGACCTTGCACAGGGCGATGTGGCCCAGCTTGGTGGCGTCGGCGAGCACGTAGGTCTCGGCGGCGTGCTTCAGGATGATCTGACGCGCAGCGACCTCGGCGGGGTAGTAGTCCGTGAGGCCGGCTGTGGGGTGGACCGCGCCGGAGCCGAGGATCGCCTTGTCGACGTAGAAGTCGCCGAGGAACCGTTCTGCCTGGTGTCCTGAGAGCGCCATGTCGCCGCGGCGCATCTGCCCTCCAGCCACCAGCACCTCGACGCCCTCGTGGCTGTCCAGCGCTGCGGCGACCGGAATTGATGGCGTGAGCACACGCCCGTGGAAGTCCCACGGCAACTGGCGCGCCACCTCGGCGACCGACGTACCCACGTCGAGGAGGATCGTGTTGCCGGGCGAGAGCAGGGAGACGACGAGCGATGCCATAGCCCGTTTGGCGGGGAGCTCTCGACGCCGGCGCTCGTGCTCTGGCGGTTCGAACGTGCGCGCAGGCACGCCACGGGCGCCGCCATAGACACGCTCCAACACCCCCTGGCTCTCGAGCGCCACGAGGTCCCGACGCACGGTCTCCACTGACACCCCGAAGCGGGCGGAGAGCTCCCCAGCACGCACCAGAGGCTGTCGTCGGATCGCCGCTGCGATCGCCAGCCGGCGCTCTTCGGGGATGGTTGCCGCGGCCATGCCCACCTCCATGTGTGGACAATCGAGGGACAACGAGGGTGTATGTGCACTTATAACCGAAACCGTGGGATCTTGCAAGGCACCGACGGCGGGCGCTGCTTCCATGTCGCGATCGTGACGTGGCGCAAGAGGACGGAGCGGTCGGTGCTGGCTGTCGCGAGGCGGTTCCCGACGAGCTCGAAGGGAACCCTGCGTCGACCGCTGGCTCCAGCCGGCCGCGGGCCTGGCCGGTGAGGACGGCGATGTCGTAGCCGTCCTTCGAGCGGATCGATGTCAGAGCTTGAAGACGCAGCCGTCCCAGAGCGCGACAGGCCGCCGACGAACCACCCCGTGCAGTTTGATCTCGAGTCGCTGCGGGCAGCCAGCCGCGGCAAGGAAGAAGACGGTGACGGGGCCTTCAGCCGGGAGCGGCGCATAACGTGTGGCGTCCCTCGGTCGACGAGTGGTCGAACGGAGCCACGTGGTTCCGTAACAGCAGCGCTGGCGCGAGGATCGAACCCAGAGCGCGCCGCCGTGCGCTTCCACGTACTGGCTCGCAGCCTCCTCCACGTGCAACTGCACGACTGCATACTAGAAACGCGCAGGGGGTGTCCGTCGTCGCCCGTGACGGTCACGGTGCGCGCCGACGCGGGACCCCGTCGCCCAGCCGCGGTTCGGCTCTTGCGGCGCTTGCGGCTCTTGGGTCAGGGGACGAGCGTGAGCGACGGCACGTGACGGGGCCGGATGGTGGCGAAGTGGCGACGATCGAGCGGCGACGTAGTCGTCCACCCGTTCCGACACGTCCGGCGGCCCGCCATCGCCGACGGCGAAGAAGCCCAGCGGTCCGCCGGTCGGAAGCGGCGGGAGGGACCGGTCGATCGCCTGCCGGGCAACGTCGGCGATCGAGACGCCTCGCCGCCTCGCCTCGAGCCGAAGCCTCGCGTCGAGCTCGTCGGGCAGCATCACGTTGGTACGCCTCATGATGCGAGCACAACGCCTCACGCACAACGCCTCACGCCTGGCCAGGTGTCGAAGCGCAGCGCTGCCGACGCCCGGCACCGGCAGCGTGCTCCGATCCACAGGTTGTTCCCATTGCGCTGCACAGGAGGCAGACGCGAGGGTTGGCTCATGACCGACCTCGCCGCGTCCAGGGCCCCGGACGGCATGCCGGCGGCGTGGCTCGCGCCGTACGCGCACCTCGTGGAGCTGCTCTCGGCGGGCGAGGCGGTCGACGAGGAGACGTCCCGCCTGGTCGACGCCGCGGTCGAGGTCTGGGCACGCCCGAGCTTCGACACCTTCGTGTCCACCGGGCACCTGCGCTTCGTGCCGTTCGACTACCAGCTCCATACCGCCCAGACCGTGCTACGCCAGATGCGCGGCCGGGCGATCCTCGCCGACGAGGTAGGGCTGGGCAAGACGATCGAGGCCGGGCTCGTGCTGAGCGAGCTGCGCCTGCGGGGGCTCGCGCGCAGCGTGCTCGTCGTGTGCCCGTCGGGGCTCGTCGCCCAGTGGCGCGAGGAGCTCGAGCGGAAGTTCGGGCTCGCTACGCACCTGGTCGGTAGCGGCCGTCCCGGATTCCCCGCCGCCGCGTCCGCCCCTGCCGCGGTCGCCCCCGGCACCCCCGCGGTCGCCCCCGGCTCCCCCGCCGTGGCCTCCGCCCCTCCCGTCGCGATCGTCTCCCTCGCCCTGGCCAGGAGATCCCCGACCCGGGACCGCCTCACCGGGCAGGACTGGGACCTCGTGGTGGTGGACGAGGCGCATCGAGTGATGAACCCCTCGACCGCTTCCTCGCGGCTGGTGCGGGACCTGCGGACCCGGCACATGCTGCTCCTCACCGCAACGCCGGTGGAGAATCGCCTGTCGGACCTGTTCAACCTCGCGAGCCTCGTGGCCCCGGGCGTGCTCGGCACGGCCAAGCAGTTCCGTGCTCGCCACGGCGCGGATGCGACGGCGACGCCCCGGGAACTGAGCGCGCTTCGGGCCAGGGTCGGGGAGGTGATGATCCGCCACCGCCGCAGCCAGGTCGCGCTCATGTTGCCGCGGCGGCTGGCGGAGACCATCTCCGTGGCTCCGGCCGACGACGAGGCCGAGCTGTACGCAGCCGTCGCCGAGCGCGTGCGAGCCGAAGGGCGGGCCGCTCCTCCGGCGAGGGCCATGGCGCTGCGCTCGGCCCTGCGCCTCGCCGGCTCGAGCCCCGCCGCCGTCTCGGGCGTCGCCGGGAAGCTCGGGTGGCACGACCTCACGGATCGGCTCGCGGCCCTGCTCACGAGCCCGCAACGGCCGGCGAAGTCCGAAGCGCTCCTCCGGGTGCTCTCCCGCCTCGGCGCCGGCGGGCAGGCGACCCGAGGTGGGCCGGGGTCCCGAGACGAACCGGCCACGGTCCCTGCGGCAGGAGGCACCGCGGAGAAGGTGCTCGTGTTCGTCGCCTTCCGGCGGACCCAGGAGCACCTCGCCGGCGTGCTGGCGGGTGCCGGCGTTCCCCATGCCCTGTACCACGGCACCCTCACGAGGCGCGAGAAGGAGGCCGCGATCGAGGCGTTCCGCGCAGACGTGCCGGTGCTCGTGTCCACCGAAGCGGGCGGCGAGGGCCGGAACCTGCAGTTCTGCCACCAGATGGTGAACTTCGACCTCCCGTGGAACCCGATGCAGATCGAGCAGCGCCTGGGACGGCTCCACCGGATCGGCCAGGACCACGACGTGACCGTCGTGAACCTGGTCGCGAAGGGGACCGTCGAAGAGCGCGTGCTCTCCGTGCTCGAGGCGAAGATCAACCTCTTCGAGCTGGTGGTCGGCGAGCTCGACATGATCCTCGGCCGGATCGAGGACGACTACGACCTCGAGCGCGTCGTGTTCGACGCGCACGTACAGAGCCGCGACATGGACGAGCTGGGCGCCCGTCTCGACGAGGTGGGCGAGCGGCTCGCCGCAGCGCGCCTCGAGCACCGCCGCAGCCGCGAGCGCAACGACGCGCTCGTCGCCGACGAGGGCGAAGCGGGTGCTCCGCACGCGGAGCGAAGGGCGTGAACGCCGACCCGGCGCTGCGGTTCCTCGTCGAGCTGGTCGAGCGCGAGGGAGGAGCAGCAGAGGACCGCGGGGAGAGCGTGCTCCTGCTCGTGGACGGCAGCCTCCGCGAGCGGCTCGGCCTCCCCGAGGAGCTCACGGTCACCGACGATCCCGAGGTGGCCGCAGAGGAGGGAGGGCTGCTCGCCGTCCCTGGCCAGCCAGTCATCTCCGACGCCGCCGAGATGGTGCTGCGGCGCGGCGACGCCGGCTGGCGCCGGCTCGACCGGCCCCCTGCTGCCCCGCCGACACGCGACCAGCTCCAGGAAGCGGCGCGCGAGCAGTTCGACGTCGACCACGGCCGCATCGACGTCGAAGGCCAGCCCACGTCGAGCTGGATCCCCGTCCTCCACGCGGCCGCGCTCTTGGAGGTGCGGGTCTCGGTCGAGGAGCGCTACGAGGAGCGCGCTGCGGTCTTCGTGGACGCGCGCGACGGGGCCGCGCTGCCGCCACGGGTGGCCACGGCGCTCGCCGCGCTCTCACACCGCCCTGGGCGGGGATCGGGCTACGTCCGCGCCGAGCCCGATCTGCGCCGGGCGCTCGAAGCGGCCCACGTGCTGCTCGACGCCCGCGCCGCCGATCGCCAGGCTGCGCTCGTGCGCGACGCCCGAGCGGCGCTCGAGCGGGAGCGTGAGCGGGTCGACGCCTACTACCAGGCGGTGCTCGCGTCGCTCGACACCCGGCGCGCGGGCGCCGCGAGCGACCGGGGGCGGCTCTACGACGCGCAGGAGGAGGCCACGCGGGCCGAGTGGGCAAAGCGCCGGGAGGAGACCGAGGACAAGTTCGCCGGCAGCCGCGAGGTGCTTCCCTTCCGCCTCCATCTCATCGACGTGCCCGCGCTCCACGTCCCAGCGACCATCCGGCGCGGCACGCGCACCTTCGGCCTCCGCCTGGACTGGCTGCTGCCGTTCTCCTGCTTCCTCGGCTGCCGCTGCCCGCACTGCGGCGCCGAACAGCCTCTCGTCGCAGGCCGGGACCGGTTGGGCTGCCGGGCGTGCCTGCCGAGGATGGTCACCTCGCCCGCCGCGCCCCCGGTTGTCGAGCGACCCTCGCCCGCCGCGCCCCCGGTTGTCGAGCGACCCTCGCCCGCCGCGCGGGGGGCGAGCACCGCGGACGCGGTCCCTCTCGAGCGCACCGACGTGCCCGAGGTCCCCGAGGGGCGTGCCGACCAGCCGCGGGCCGATGGCGACGGGTCACCGGGGCGCACGCAACGCGACAAGCGGATCGACAAGGTCTGGCGGGGCGTCGCCCGGGGGTTCTGGGAGGCGGTGGGCAGCGTGGAGCGCTACGGCTCGGTCGCGCCCCGCTCTCCGCTCGACGCGCTGTACCGCTGCTATGGCCCGGCGGGGCCGCTGCACGCGGTGGGCCTCACCTCCGCCGCCATCCCCAGGGGGATGCACGCCTTCCTCGTCGAGGGTGACGAGGACGACACGGACGTGCTCTCGACCGTCGGGACGGTGACCACGACGGAGGGGCTCGCGCACTTCGCGTTGCGCTGGCGCCTCGTCGGCAGGGACCCGTCGGTGGTGGAGGTCCTCCCCTTCCGGCCGCCATCCGGAGGGCGGTCGCTCCCCACGCCACGCCGCAGCCGGGGCGTGCTGGGACGCGTCCCCGCGCCGGAGGCTCCGCGGCCTCGGGGCCTCGGCCCAGTCGAGACCCTCGTCTGGCAGCACGCGATCGCCGATGACCTCCCCATCGTCGTGCGGAGCCTCGCGCTGTACTGGCGGGTGCAGGGCCAGCGCCGCCTGGCACCCCTCCGGCCGGCTGCGCTCGCCGCCGCGGTGGTCGCGACGGCCCGGCGGCACTCGGAGCTGCGGGGAGGTGCCGACTGGGCCGCTCGGCGCCTCGGCATCCCGGTGGCTGAGGTACGCGACGCGTGCGACGTCCTCGACGGCGTGCTCGGGGCGGCCGCCGAGCATCTCTGGTGAGCATCGGCGCGGCGGCCCTCGATCTCTTCGTTCCGCGGTCGCCGCTCCGCCGGCGCATCACCTTGCAGTTGCTCGTGGAACCGTTCGACCACCGGAGCGCGGCCGGCTTCTGGGGATCGCAGCGTGTACAAGGGCAGCCTCTCGGCGATCGCTCCCACTCCGGGCGAGCGCACGCAGTCGGAGATCGCGGCGGCGGTCGGCCGCAAGATCAACGCGGCGGCTCTCTCAGCGGGCCGAGCGGTGGTGACCGGTGTGACCGGGACGAAGAGCGCAACGAGTGCGGGCCAGCGGCATCCACACGTCACACCTCGTACCGGGAGCCACGGCGGGGATCGGCGCTCCCCAGGGTGGTCGTCGTAGCGCGTCGGAGAAGCTCGGAGGTCGCCCCTCGGGAGCTGCGCTCGAAGCTGCGATCCTCTGCAGCTCCGGAAGGCTGGTGGTCACGATCTCCTCGATGATCGCCCAGTCCGTGTCCCAGTACTCGTGGACGACGCGGTTGCGGAACCCTCGGATCTGCTTCCAGGGCAGACCTGGGTGCGCGACCACGAACCGGTCGCTCAGCGCACTGGCCGCCTCGCCGATGACAGCGAGCTCACGCAGCACGGCGGAGCGGTACATGTCCGCGGGCTCCTCTGAGACGGCGTCCGCCAAAGGCGCGGCGTACCGCGCGTGCCAGCGTTGGATCCTCTCGTTCGCATCGAGGATGTCGCGTAGACGTCGTGGGTCGCGGCGCGGCTCGGCCTTCACAGCGGTCGGGCGTCGGCGAGGGCCTCCGCCCGGACCGAGGGCCGGAGGGACGACACCTCGCCGACGTCGACCTTGGCACCGAGGAGGGCTTCGAGCTCGTCTTGGGCCCGTGGGATCCCCCACACGTAGGTGTCCTCGTCCAGGTGGTCGACCAACAAGTCGACATCGGAATCGGGTCCGTCCTCCCCCCTCGCCACCGACCCGAACACCAAGACGGTGCTGGCGCCGCTGCGCCGTAGGATCTCGACCACCTGGTCGCGGTGCTCCCGCAAGGCATCGCTCGGCCGTCGACCGGCTTCGCACGCTCGCAGGATCCGCCGGGTGGTGGCCGCGGTGGGGATGCCCGCACCCCGCTCGTAGCGGTTGATGGCCGGCTGGGACGTGCCTGACTGCCGAGCCAGCTCGGCCTGGGTCAGCCCGGCAGCCTGCCGGGCCTTCCTGATGCGGTCGGCCACGCTCATACCGGAACTATACCTCTGGGCTGGAGTGTCCCAGCCGGTGGGGCGACGGCGCGACGCCGTGAGCGTCTCTACGCGCGGAAGTGGCGGGGAGAGGTCCGTTGACGCGGATCGCCATGGGCGAGCATCCCTGCTGGCATGGCCTCGGGGTCACGCTCGACGGGGGCCTGCATCGGACGAAACGTACGGAAGGGGGCACCTCGCGCGCCCCCTCCCGCTCAGCAGCCGGTGGCGACCTCGAGGGCGCGGCACGCCTCGTGGAGCCGCTGGGGTCCGAGGCGGCAGATGCGCTCGGCGAGCCAGGCCTTGGGGATGGTGGCCAGGTTGTTGAAGCTGAGCGCGCAGTCTGCCGGCATCCCGTCGTCCTCGCCGAGGCGCACCTCGGTCGGGATGCCCCGGATCGTGCGGGTGGCCGGGACGCCCACCACGGCGCTCAGGACCGGGATCGCCCGCTCACGGGACAGGACCAGGTACGGGCGCCGCTTCTGGCTCGGCGACTCCGCCCACCAGACCTCGCCGCGGTTCACCAAGGCTCTTCCTCGATGCTCGCAGCGGCCAGGGCGACGAGCTCGGGGGGTGGCTCGCCGGCCGGGACGCGCCGGTAGCCGGCGACGATCGCCTCGTCGAGCGCAGCGTCGCGTTCTGCGGCGAGGTAGCCCTCGATGGCCCGGCGGATGAGGGCCGAGCGAGAGGTCCCCTCGTGGGCGGCCCGCTGGTCCAAGAGCGCGACGAGCTCGTCGTCGAGCTGGACGAGCGTCTGGATCCGCGACATGACCATATCGTCCCCATATGACCCCTCCAGCTCGGCGTTTCCGACGCTCGGTGCTCATGCCCGGTCGCCCGGCAGTGCTCGCCCCCTCCGCGCTACGCCGCGTCGTCACGAGTACCCCTCCAAGGCCCACCGCATCTCCTACAACCGCAGGACCGCGTCGGAGCGCACGTTCTCTTGGTTCCAGGATCCCGCCACCGGGGGGATCCGCCGTGGCTGGTCGCGTCTCTTCGGACGCGCACCGGACCGCTCATGTACGCGCTCTGCGCTGTCGTGCACAACGTCCGGCTCGCCCTGACCGCAGAGGACCTGGAGCAAGAGACGGCCCGGCGGGCCGCGATGGGCCTTGGTCCGCTCAGACGCCGGCGACGCCCGCGCCCGGTGCGCCAGCTCGAACGATGCCCCGCTCGC
>JAJZZB010000001.1 GCA_021797795.1 Actinomycetes bacterium
GGCGGGCTTCGTCGTGAACGCCCTCCTCTTCCCGTACCTCAACAACGCCGTCCGTCTGCTCGAGAGCGGCGTGGCCTCCATGGAGGACATCGACGAGGCGATGAAGGGCGGCTGCGGCTTCCCGATGGGGCCGTTCGCGCTCCTCGACCTCGTCGGCCTCGACACCTCACTCGCCATCCTGGACGCCCTCTACGAGGAGTTCCGCGACTCCAACTACGCGGCCGTCCCCCGCCTGCGCCGCATGGTCGCCGCCGACCGGCTCGGGCGGAAGTCCGGAGCCGGCTTCTACGAGTACCCGCGCTCCTAGGCTGCCCTGCAATGACCGACAAGGCCTGGGTGATGCGGACCTACTCGGGGCACACCTCCGCCCGGGCGTCGAACGAGCTGTACCGCCGCAACCTGAGAAAGGGCCAGACCGGGCTCTCCATCGCCTTCGACCTGCCGACCCAGATCGGCTACGACCCCGACGCCCCCGAGGCGGTGGGCGAGGTCGGCAAGGTCGGCGTCCCCGTCGCCCATCTCGGGCACATGGCCGAGCTGTTCGAGGGCATCCCCGTCGGCGAGATGAACACCTCCATGACGATCAACGCCACGGCCGCGTGGCTGCTCGCCTGCTACGTGGCCAACGCCGAGGATGCCGGCGTCGACCCGCGCCAGCTGACGGGGACGACCCAGAACGACCTCGTGAAGGAGTACCTCTCGCGGGGGACCTACATCTTCCCGCCGACCGCCAGCCTCCGGCTCACGGTCGACCTCATCGCCTACACGGTGCGCAACGTCCCGAAGTGGAACCCGATCAACGTCTGCAGCTACCACCTGCAGGAGGCCGGGGCGACGCCGGTCCAGGAGGTCGCCTACGCCCTCGCCACCGCCGTCGCCGTGCTCGACGCGGTGGCCGCCTCCGGTCAGGTGCCCCCCGAGGAGATGCCGGCGGTCGTCGGGCGGATCAGCTTCTTCGTCAACGCCGGGATCCGCTTCGTGGAGGAGACCTGCAAGATGCGGGCGTTCTCGCGGCTCTGGGAGGAGATCTGCACCCGGCGCTACGGCGTCGAGGACGAGCGCCTGCGCCGCTTCCGCTACGGCGTCCAGGTGAACTCGCTCGGCCTCACCGAGCAGCAGCCGGAGAACAACCTGCAGCGCATCGTCCTCGAGGCGCTCGGGGTGACGCTCTCCCGCTCGGCCCGCGCCCGGGCGATCCAGCTGCCGGCCTGGAACGAGGCTCTCGGGCTGCCCCGCCCCTTCGACCAGCAGTGGTCCCTCCGGATCCAGCAGGTCCTCGCCTACGAGTCCGACCTGCTCGAGTACGACGACATCCTCGACGGCTCGAGGGTGATCGAGGAGAGGACCGCCGAGATCGCAGACGCCGCCCGTCGAGAGCTCGACGAGGTCCTCGAGCTGGGCGGCGCCTTCGAGGCGATCGAGGAGCTCAAGTCCCGGCTCGTGGCGAGCCAGGCGGAGCGGCTGCGGCGAATCGAGTCCGGCGAGCAGATCGTCGTCGGGGTCAACGCCTTCACCGACAGCGAGCCCTCGCTCCTCTACGGCGCAGGCGACCCGGAGTCGGCCATCTTGACCGTCGACCCCGCCGTCGAGGCGGAGCTGCGCGAGGACGTCGCCGCCTGGCGAGCCTCGCGGGACCAGGCGGGTGTGCTCGGCGCCCTCGGGGAGCTCCGGCGGGTGGCAGAGGACGGCGGGAACCTCATGCCGGCCACGATCGCCCTCGCCCATGCCGGCGGCACGACCGGCGAGTGGGCCGGCGCGCTGAGGGAGGTGTTCGGCGAGTACCGGGCACCGACCGGCGTGGCCGGCGGCGCCGGGCACCGCGGCGCCGAGCTCAAGACGGCCGCCGCCCGGGCGAGAGCGCTTCCGGGCGGCCCGCCCCGCCTCCTCGTGGCCAAGCCCGGGCTCGACGGCCACTCGAACGGCGCCGAGCAGATCGCCGTCGCCGCCCGGGACGCCGGCTTCGAGGTCGTCTACGAGGGCATCCGGTCCACTCCCGCCCGCATCGCGTCCTCGGCCCTCGAAGAGGACGTCGACGTCGTCGGGCTCTCCATCCTCTCCGGCTCGCACCTCGCGCTCGTCCCCGACGTGCTGGAGGCCCTTCGATCCGAGGGCGTCGACGCCCCGGTCGTGGTCGGCGGCATCATCCCCGAGCCCGACCAGCGGACCCTCGTCGCAGCCGGGGTACGGGCAGTGTTCACCCCGAAGGACTTCGCCATCGCCGAGATCCTCTCGACCCTCGTCGAGCTGACCGAGGAGCACCGCCGGGTCTCGGCGCTCTGAGCGACAGGCGCCAGCGCCCGTCTGTCGGTTCAGGCGCCCTCGGTGCCGACCTGCCCGTGCTCTTTGTTGTGGGTCGCCCAGGGGCGGTCGCGCCGGAGCGGGACCGGCTTGGACCACCATCTGCCCGAGAAGCGCCAGACGTACTCCGGCGCTCCCCGCTCGCCGGGGCGGGCCGCCGCCTGCGGGCGGGGCCAGACCGCCTCGACGGCGGCCGCGATGGCGGCCACGACCGCCGGGTCGCCAGCGAGGCCTCCCTCGGCCACCGGGCGCAGGGCGTCCTCCCCGCCGCTCACCGGAACCTCACAGCGGGATGTTCCCGTGCTTGCGCCGGGGCAGCTCCTCGCGCTTGGAGGCGAGGAGCTCGAGGGACCTGGTGAGCACCTTGCGGGTGTCCGCCGGGTCGATCACGTCGTCGACGAAGCCCCGCTCGGCCGCCACGTACGGGTTGGCGTAGCGCTCGGTGTACTCCTCGACGAGCTCGGACCGGCGTGCGACCGCGTCCGGCGAGTCGGCGAGCTCCCGCCGGTAGACGATCTCGACGGCACCCTGGGGGCCCATGACGGCGAGCTCGGCCGATGGCCAGGCGAAGGCGAAGTCGGTCCCGATGGACTTCGAGTCCATGACGACGTAGGCGCCGCCGTAGGCCTTGCGGGTGATCACCTGGACCCGGGGCACGGTCGCCTCGCAGTAGGCGTACAGCAGCTTGGCGCCATGGCGGATGATGCCGCCGTACTCCTGGTCGGTCCCCGGCATGAAGCCGGGGACGTCGACGAATGTGACGAGCGGGATGTTGAAGGCGTCGCAGGTTCTCACGAAGCGGGCGGCCTTCTCGGAGGAGTCGATGTCGAGCACGCCGGCGAGGACGGCCGGCTGGTTCCCGACGATCCCGACGACGCGCCCGGCGATGCGGGCGAAGCCGCAGGTGATGCTTCCGGCCCAGTGAGGGAAGTACTCGAAGTACTCGCCGTCGTCGACGACGAGCGAGATCACCTTGCGCATGTCGTAGGGCTGGTTCGGGCTCGGAGGGACGACGTCACGCAGCTCGGGCACCTCGTCCTCGGCGTCGAGCGGGCGCTCGGCCATGGGCGGCACCTCGAGGTTGTTCGAGGGCAGGAACGAGAGCAGGTAGCGCACGTCGTCGAGGCAGGCCTGCTCGTCGGCGGCGACGAAGGTGGCCACCCCCGAGCGGGTGGCGTGGCTCATCGCCCCGCCCAGCTGCTCGAGGCTCACCGACTCCCCGGTCACGGTCTTCACGACGTCGGGCCCGGTGATGAACATGTGGCTCGTCTCGTGCACCATGAAGATGAAGTCGGTCATGGCGGGCGAGTAGACGGCGCCGCCGGCACAGGGCCCGAGGATCACCGAGATCTGCGGGACGACGCCCGAGGCGAGGACGTTGCGGAAGAAGATGCCGCCGTAGCCGTGCAGGGAGACGACGCCCTCCTGGATGCGGGCGCCGCCGGAGTCGCCGAGGCCGATGACCGGCACGCCGACGTCGACGGCGAGCTCCAAGAGCTTCTGGATCTTCTCGGCGTGCGCCTCGCCGAGGGCGCCTCCGAAGACCGTGAAGTCCTGGCTGAACACGCACACACGGCGGCCGTCGATGGTCCCGAACCCGGTGATGACGCCGTCGGTCCACGGCCGGGAGCGCTCGAGTCCCATCCCGGTGAAGCGGTGCCGGACGAGCAGGTCGATCTCCTGGAACGAGCCCTCGTCGAGGAGGTACTCGATCCGCTCGCGGGCGAGCATCTTGCCCTTGGCGCGCTGGGACTGGACCGCCCGGTCCGTGCCGGGGTTGCGCGCCTGCTCCTTGCGCTCCTCGAGCGTCCGGAGACGGGCGGCCATCGAGTGGTCGTGAGGAGCGGCCGCCCCGCTCGGGGCGTCCCGGCCCGCGGTCACCGTCTGGTCTGCCATGGGCGAAGGCTACCTGCGGGGGCCCGCTCGCAACACCTGGCGCGGGTCAGCCGGCGCCCCCGTGGTAGAAGGCGTCGCCGAAGCTGTAGATGGCGCCGTCCCGGGCGACCACCCAGTAGCCCTTCTTCGGGCACGTCACGAGCGAGACGGTGCCGTAGCTCCCCAGCCGGTCGAAGGGCTGGCCGCAGTCGACGGCGTCCCCGAAGGCCCACACGGCGCCTCTCTCCCCGAGGACGAGGTAGCCGGCCCCGCCCTGGGAGCGGCGGATCCCGACGACGGGGTGCGCCGGATGCAGCCCGCGGGGCGAGCCGTGCCAGTGGGCGTCGCCGAAGGCGTGCACGGAGCCGGACTCGGTGACGAGCCAGTAGCCGCCTCCCGTCGGGCTCGAGTCGACCCCGACGGCTCTCGAGCCGGACTGGCCGCGCAGCGATCCGTGGAAGGCGGCCTTGCCGAACGAGTGCACGCCACCGTCGGCGAGCACGAGCCAGTAGCCGTCCCCGGCAGGGGTGAGGGCCATGGCGGTCACCGGAGCGGGGAGGTGCTCGCCGGCAGCCGACCCGGCGAGGACGGCGTCCCCGAAGTCGTAGACGCCGCCGTCGGCGGCTGCGAGGAAGTACCCCCCGCCGTCCGGGGTCGACTGCATGGCGACGATCGGGCTCGAAAGCCCGTGACCCGCCAGGTCTCCGTGCGATACGAGCGAGCCGAAGCTGATCACCTTGCCGTAGGAGGTGGCGATCCAGTACCCGTGCCCCGTCGGCGGGCTGGCGACGGCGACCGTCTCGCAGCGGGTCGCCGTCGAGTCGCACGGCACCGCCGGCACGCGGGTGTTGCAGGGGGCGTTCATCTCGGCCGTCGACGAGTCCCACATGTACGAGCTCCCGCAGCCGATGTCGAGCCTCCACGGCTCGATGCAGGAGACCATCCGGCAGATGATCCGCCCCGTGCAGCCGACGTGGGTGTTGCACTGGCCGTAGCGGAACTGAAAGCAGCTCTCCACCCAGTGGTTGCAGTTGTCGGCCTCGCAGTGGCAGTGCAGGCCGTCGCAGGCCGGGTCGCAGAAGGTTCCGCCGTTCGAGTAGTAGTCGCCGCAGCCGGTCTCGCAGTGGCAGGTGCCGTTGCAGTCGAGGTAGTAGCGCGTCCCGCTCCCGCAGAACGACGAGTCCTTGGCCGCCCACCAGCCGCCGACGACGCTGCCCTCGGGGCAGAAGTTGCGGCCGCCGTTCACGGTACAGCAGAAGGTCGAGTAGCCCTGGCAGCAGGTGCTCCCGCAGCCGCAGTCCGGGTTGCCGCAGACCCCGCCGCACAGCGCCTCGTAGGCCGTCCCCGGCTCGAGCACGTAGCGCTTCGGCATGACGGCGAGGGCCGTTGCGGCGAAGGTGCCCCGCACGAGGAAGCTCCGGCGGGAGAAGTGGCGCTCGAGGAAGGCGGACGAGCGATCGACGAGGGTCACGGCGCGCCTCGAAGCGTCGCCAGCAGGGTCATCGCCATCCAGGCGACGGCGGCGATGCCGGCGGCGGTGAGCAGCATCGGCACCCCGTCGAGAGGCTGGTGGGCGACCAGTTGAGCAAGGTCGGGCGGCCCGGTCAGCGAGGCGCCGACCGCGAAGGCGGCGAGCGCGGCGGTGAGGACGGCGTGGGTGCGCGTCGCAGGCGTGTCCGCACGGCCGAAGCAGCCGCAGGTCGACAGCGGGCCGCCGCGGCGCCTCGCATAGAGCACGACGCCCGTGAAGACCGCGTACGAGCCGGCCACGACGAGGCCGACCCCGCCGGGATGCAGGAACCCGGCGGCGCCGACCGCCGCCTCGAGGGCGGCGAGCAGGCGCACGACCAGCCGGGCGAGGCGGAGGCCCGGCCTCCGGCCGAGGAGATCGCCGAGGGCGCGGGCGGTGTCCTCGGGCCGCATCGTCTTCGCCAGGCCTGCCGCCACGAGCAGCAGGCAGGCGGCGAGGTAGGGGCCGTCGAACATCGCTACGGGGCCACTTCGACCGTGATCCCCCGCAGGATCTGGTTGGCGATCGGGATGAGGCGGCGCCGGGCGCCAAAGCTGCCGAGCACCACGTAGAGGTTGAAGGGCCGGCCGCTCTCGGTGAAGAACCACTGGCCGCCGCAGCGTCCCGGCAGCGGGCGCTTCATCCTCGTCGGGCTGAACTCGCCGGGCAGGAGGGCCCGGGGGAGCCGGGGATGGCGGTAGAGGGCGGTGGTGGCGTGCTCGGGTCCCACCTCGACGAGGGTGAGGAAGACGTCTCCCGGGCCCATCGCCTCGACCGCCCCCGTCCCGAAGTCCCCGGTGTGGGGAGGGATCGGGAAGGAGGCAGCCTGGACGACGGGGAAGGCCCGGGCACCAGGGGGTGCAGTGCGCCGGATGATGCGACCCTCGACCCCCGGGGACAGCCCCATCGAGATGCCGTGCGCGCGGATCGAGCCCATGGCCGCCTACCGGAGGCTCGCCGAGACGGCGAGGACGAGGGCGGCCATGGAGAGGACGGCGAGCGTCCCGAGGCGCGAGGAGGCCGCCAGGCGGTCGAGGCGGCGATGGGTCGCCTGCATGGCCGCGAAGTCACGCGCACGCCCGAAGGCGAGGAGCGGCGCCGCACGCGCCACGCCGAAGACCGTCCCGGCGATCGCTCCGAGCAGGGGGGAGCCGAGGAGCAGGATCAGCCCGACGAGCGCGTACATGGCGGCCGAGTTGACGATGGTGACGAGACCGGTGCCGAGCTGCACCCCGAAGCCGGCGCCGTACACCCAGCCGCGGTAGCGGTCGAGCCACGCCTTGTCGACCTGCCGATTCCAGGTCGGGAGCCGGCCGGGCCGCCCGAGATCGACGGCGAGCGCCACCAGGGTGACGGCGAGCGCCAGCCCGGCACGGCCCGGCGCGCTCGGAAGGACGGCCAGGCGGACGACCTCACCGATCCCGCCCGCCGCCGCGCCCATGGCGGCTCCTCCGGCCGCCGAGCCGGCCTCGTAGGCCGCCGCGGTCAGCCACCACCGGTTGCCTCGGCCCCGCTCCCCGAGCGGGGTGATGCTCGCAAGCATCGACTCGCCTCAGGGCGACCAGGTCGAGCGCCAGGCGGCCGCGCCGGCCACCGCCACGGCGGCGGCGAACAGGGCGGCCTCGACCGCGCCCGAGCTCACGCCGTCCCCCCTCTCTGCCCGGCGCGGGGCGGAGCGGCCTCCCGCAGGGTCGGCGGGTACAGGCTGGGGTCACCCGGGAGGATGCCGGCCGCCCGCAGCTCGGCGTCGACCGTCGAGACGTCGTCGCGCCCGGCAGCCGACCGGTCGTCGGTGGCGGCACGGACGAGCTCGGCCACCTCTCTCAGGCTGCGGGCCGTCCCCTCCCCCGCCCGCCGGCGGGCAGCGCCGTCGACGAGCACGAAGAAGGGCGAGCCGGGCACCTCGTAGTCCTCCCACGCCTTCGAGGACATGAGCACCGGCACCTCGGCGCTCGCCGGTGCCAGCCGGCCGACGGCGGCCGGCTGCTCGAGCTCGGGACCCTTGGTGACGATGACCGTCCGGACCCCCTCGAGGCCGGCCGGTCCGGTGGCCAGCTCCTGCCAGAACCTGGCGCAGCTCGTGCAGCCGCTCGAGAGGAAGGCGAGCAGCGTCGCCGGCGCGCTCGTGACCGAGATCGCCAGGCCGTCACCGGAGGGCGACTGGCCCTCGAGCTCGAACACGGCCGAGCCGGCCGCCCTCGGCGGGATGGCGGGCCCCATCTCGAGCGTGCCCTCGCCATTGCGGCGGACGGCGACCGGTGAGCCGAGGGCGGCCGACCGGGCGGCGCTCGCCGGGTCGCCGAGCGGTGCGCCGAGCTCGTGCAGCGTCCGGGTGATGTCAGCGTGGCTGCGGAGCAGGCCGAGGACCACCAGGCCGAGGAGCAGGACGAGGACGGTGTCTGCCACCACCAAGCCGATCATCAGCGCATCTCTCCGTCCAGCCACGCCCGACGTCGCAGCCCTGCGAGGTGCGACGTCGGCGCAAGCTAGCAGCTCGGCCGTGGAGCGAGAAGGTCCATATGTTCCAGATCGGCGACAGTTCGCGAGGTTCGTCCGCCGGTCGGCCCGTCACTCCTCGACGAGCTCGATCAAGGTGCCGAAGGCCGACTTCGGATGGACGAAGGCGACTGTCGTGCCGCGCGACCCGGGACGGGGCGCGTCGTCGATCGTCCTCGCACCCGCCGCCCGCATCGACTGGAGGGCGGCGGCGCAGCTCGACACCCGGAAGCCCACGTGGTGGATGCCCTCCCCCTTCTTCTCGAGGTAGGTCGCCACCGGGGAGTCGGACCGCGTCGGCGTCAGCAGCTGGACATACGATCCCGCCACGCTCAACAGCGCCTCTTCGACCCCGTCCGACTCGATCCGCTCGCGGTGGGCGACCGCGGCGCCGAGCGTCGCCCGGTACCACTCGATCGCCGCCTCGAGGTCGCGCACGGCGATGGCGACGTGGTCGATCTCGGTGAGCTCGAACTCCTCCGGCCCGGCGCCCGTCATGCCTCGAGCCTCCGAAAGGCGGTGATGCGGTCCTCGCCGACCCGCTCCCGGCCCTCGGGGTCGGTGACGCCGAGGCCCTCATGAGGGGCGAGGCAGAGCACGCCGATCTTGCCCTCGTGGAGGTTCTGGTGGACCTGGGCGGCCGCCTCGCCGGTCTCCTCGAGCGGGTAGACGACCGAGAGGATCGGCTGGATCCTGCCGAGGGAGATCAGACGGTTGGCGTCGTAGGCCTCCCGGTAGTTGGCGAAGTGCGACGCCTTGATCTGCTTGAGCTTCATCCAGAGGTGCCGGTTGTCGTACTCGATCATGTAGCCGCTCGTGGCCGCACAGGTGACGACGGTCCCCCCGCGCTTCGCCACGAAGACGGACGCCCCCATGGTCTGGCGGCCCGGGTGCTCGAAGACGATGTCGGGGTCCTCGCCGACGAGTGCGCGGATGTCCTTGCCGAAGCGGCGCCACTCCGACTCGTCCTGGGTGTGCTCGTCGGACCAGAAGCGGTAGCTCCTCGCCGCCCGGTCGATCACCGCCTCGCAGCCGAGCGCCTCGAGCAGCTTCGCCTTCGATGCAGAGCTGACCACCCCGACGGGGATCCCACCCCCGTTCAGCACGTACTGGACGGCATACCCGCCGAGGCCGCCTGTCGCCCCCCAGATGAGGACGACGTCGCCCTGCTTCATGTCGGCGCCGTTCTTGGAGACGATCATGCGGTAGGAGGTGGAGTTGCACAGCGCGTTGCAGGCCGCCTCCTCCCAGCTGAGGTGCGGCGGCTTGGCGAGGAGCTGGTTCGCCTTCACCACCGAGAGGTCGGCGAGTCCGCCGAAGTTCGTCTCGAATCCCCAGATGCGCTGGTTGGCCGCCAGCATCGAGTCGTCGTGGGCGCTCGGGTCCTGGTCGTCGACGTAGTTGCAGTGGACCACGACGTGGTCACCGGGCTTCCAGTTCCGCACGGCCGAGCCGGCGCGGAGGACCACTCCCGAGGCGTCCGATCCCATGACGTGGTACGGCAGGTCGTGGCGAGCGCCCCAGACGCTCTCGCGTCCGAGGCGCTCGAGGAAGCCGAAGGTGGGCAACGGCTCGAAGATCGAGGTCCAGACGGTGTTGAAGTTGATGGCGGAGGCCATCACCGCCACGTAGCACTCGTCGGGGGCGAGCTCGGGCACCGCCACCCGGTCGACCCTGATGGACCGACGGGGGTCCTTCTCCCGCGTGGACAGCCCTTCGAACATGCCGGCGTCCTCCTTGCGGACGAACGCCGCCCGGTAGGACTCCGGCAACGGCAGGGCGGCGAGCTCCTCGCCCGGGGCACCGGCGAGGATCGCATCACGGATGGCGTCCATCCCGGGAGACTACCGCCCGGTCATTTGCGGTGGAACCGGCCGGCTCCCCGGCGGGCGCCCGGACGCCGCCAGGTGCTCCCGGCCAGGCAGAGCGGTAGGCTCGACCGGAGTTTCGAGCCGAAAGGACGTGGACGAGATGCCCGGATCCGTGATCGTTGCCGGGGCGAGGACCCCGATCGGCAGGCTCTCGGGGGCCTTCGCGGGCCTGAGCGCCATGGACCTCGGCGGGCTCGCCATCAAGGCCGCCCTCGAGCGCGCCGGCCTCTCGCCCGAGGATGTCGACTACGTCTTCATGGGCCAGGTGCTCCAGGCCGGCCAGGGCCAGATCACGGCCCGCCAGGCGGCGGTGAGGGCCGGCATCCCGATGACCGTCCCGGCCACCACCGTCAACAAGGTCTGCCTCTCCGGGTTGAACAGCCTGCATCTCGCCGATCTCGCCATCAACGCCGGCGAGGCCGAGGTGGTCGTCGCCGGGGGGATGGAGTCGATGACGAACTCCCCCTACCTCCTGCCGGGCGCCCGGGCGGGCTACCGGGCCGGCGACCAGAAGGTCGTCGACTCGATGATGTACGACGGGCTCTTCTGCGCATTCGACTGCGTGGCGATGGGCGCCGGCACCGAGCGCTACTCCCGGGCGGCCGAGATCACCCGTGAGCGCCAGGACGCCTTCGCCGCCGCCTCGCACGAGCGGGCGGCGGCGGCCATCAAGGAGGGCCGGCTCGCCGAGGAGATCGTCCCGGTCCCCGTCCCCCAGCGCAAGGGGGACCCGGTCGTCGTCGACACCGACGAGGGGGTGCGCCCCGAGACGACAGCGGAGGCGCTCGGCAGGCTGAAGGGTGCCTTCGAGGCCGGCGGGACCATCACCGCCGGCAACGCCAGCCAGATCTCCGACGGGGCCGCCGCCCTCCTCGTCATGTCGCGCGAGCGGGCCGAGCGCCTCGGCGTCACGCCGCTCGGCGAGATCGTCGGCTACGGCCAGGTGGCCGGGCCGGACACGTCGCTGCTCACCCAGCCCTCCCGGGCGATCCGCCAGGCGCTCGAGCGTGCCGGGGCCTCCCTCGGCGACGTGGACCTGTTCGAGATCAACGAGGCCTTCGCCGCCGTCGGGGTCGCCTCGATGGACGACCTCGGCATCTCCGCCGAGGTGACGAACGTCAACGGCGGTGCCATCGCGCTCGGCCACCCGATCGGGATGTCGGGTGCGCGGCTCGCCCTGACGGCCCTCACCGAGCTGCGCCGCCGCGGGGGCGGCACCGCAGCCGTGGCCCTCTGCGGCGGCGGCGGCCAGGGCGACGCCGCCCTTCTTCACAGCCTGGCCTGACGGCGAGGAGCCGGGGGGTGGCCGGGGCGATCGTGGACTCATCTCGCCGCCGGATCGGCGACGAGATGACCTGCGGGCCGCTCGGCTTCGGCTGCTGGCGCTTCGTCCACGACGACCTGGCCGCCGCCGTCGACCTCCTCGAGCACGCCGTCTCCGCCGGCCTCGACCTCGTCGACACGGCTGACATCTACGGCGATCACGTCGGCGGGGCCGAGGAGCTGCTCGGCGAGGTGCTCGCCGCCGACAAATCGCTGAGGGAGCGGATCGTGCTGGCGACCAAGGGGGGAATCCGCCCCGACGTCCCCTACGACTCGAGCGCGGCGGCGCTCACGGCGGCCTGCGAGGCGTCGCTGCGGCGCCTCGGGGTCGACCACGTCGACCTCTACCAGGTGCACCGCCCCGACCTCTTCGCCCACCCCGGAGAGGTGGCCCACGCACTTGCCCGCCTGCTCGCCGACGGGAAGGTGAGAACCGTCGGCGTCTCGAACTACAGCGTCGACCAGTATCGGGCGCTCGCCCACCACCTCGGCCCGGGGAAGCTCGTCACCTCCCAGCCGGAGTTCTCCGCCGCCGAGCTCGCTGCCATGCGGGACGGGACGCTCGACTGGTGCATGCGGGACGGCCTCACGCCCCTCGCCTGGTCCCCCCTCGCCGGCGGGCGGCTGGCGACCGGGGAAGGGGTCCGGCCAGAGCTCGTCGCCGTCCTCGACGGGCTGGCCACGAGAGAGGGCACCGACCGGGCGGCCGTCGCCCTCGCCTTCGTCCTCGCCCATCCCTCGAGGCCCGTCGCCCTCATCGGGACTCAGCGACCGGAACGGGTCGACGCCGCCCTCGGCGCGCTCTCCGTGCAGCTCGACCGCGCCGACTGCTACCGCATCGTGGAAGCCTCGGAGGGCGAGCCGCTCCCGTGAACCGCCCGGTGCTGCGCTACGGCATCGTCGGGACCGGGATGATGGGTCTCGAGCACGTGCGGAGCCTCTCGGCCGTGCCGGGCGCCGAGGTCGTGGCGCTCGCCGACCCCGATGGCGGCTCCCTCGCCCGGGCGCTCGAGGCGGCCCCTCCGGGCGTGGCAGCCTTCGCGGACGCAGGCGAGCTCGTCGAGGCGGGCGGCGTCGACGTGGTCGTCGTGGCCTCGCCGAACCACACCCACCGCGAGGTGCTCGAGCACGTCTGGGGGAGGCCGGTGCACGTCCTCGTCGAGAAGCCGATGGCCACCACCCTGGACGACGCCTGCGCCGTCGCCCGGCGGGCGTCGCGCCACGGCGGGATCGTCTGGGTCGGCCTCGAGTACCGTTACATGCCGGCCGTCGCCGCCCTCCTCGACGAGGTCCGGGGCGGCGCAGTCGGGCGTGTGAGGATGGTGGCGGTGCGCGAGCATCGCTTCCCGTTCCTCGTGAAGGTCGGCAACTGGAACCGCTTCAACCGCTACACCGGCGGGACGCTCGTCGAGAAGTGCTGCCACTTCTTCGACCTCATGAACGCCCTCACCGCCGCCCGGCCGCTGCGGGTCTTCGCATCGGGAGGCCAGGACGTCAACCACCTCGGGGAGAGCTACGACGGGGAGCGCCCCGACGTTCTCGACAACGCCTTCGTCGTCGTCGAGTACCCCGATGGCGTCCGGGCGTCTCTCGACCTGTGCATGTTCGCCGAAGGGTCCCGCTTCGAGCAGCAGCTGAGCGTGGTCGGCGACCGGGGCAAGGTGGAGGCGCTCCTGCCGGGCTTCATGGAGGTGGCCCGGGGCCGGTGCTCGGAGCTCGTGGTCGGTTCACGAGGCGAGGGATGGCCCGTCGAGACGAGGGAGGTCGGCCCGGATCCCACCGTCGGCTACGAGGGGTTCCACCACGGCTCGACCTACCTCGAGCACCTCGCCCTGCGTCGGGCGATCGTCGCGGGCGAGCGCCCGACGGTCTCGGTCGACGACGGCCTCTGGTCGGTGGCGGCCGGCCTGGCGGCCCAGCAGTCCATCGCCGAGGGGCGGTGCGTCGAGCTGTCCGAGCTGCTCGGTGCTCAGTGCTCGGGCGGCGCCTGGCGGGTGTAGTCAGCCCACGCCCGCCCGTCCCACCAGCGGAGCGGCGCCGCTCTGGCCGGGTCCGGGTACCAGCCGGCAGGGATGGTGATCGGCGGGACGTGTCCAAGTCCCGCCGGGGCTCCGCTCGTGGCGGCCAGCTGCTCGAGCTCGCGCACCGCCGAGACCGGGCCGGAGAGGTCGACCGGACCCCGCTCCTTGCTGGCCGCGAGCATGCGGCCGAGCAGCTGGCGGATGACGGGGTGGGTGGCGAGCTCGGCCGGGATGGCGACCTGAGCCGGCACGGGGACCCGGGAGTCCGCACGCAGCCGGAGTAGGACCGCGCCGCTTCGGGCCGCTTTCATCCAGCGCCACGGGGCCGAGAAGCCGTCCGGTCCGATCCGGATGGCGCTCACCCCGGCGAGATCGAGCTCGTGTCGCTGACTGCCGTCCAGGCGCTCGAGGCGCAGAGAGTGGTCGGTCGCCACCACGGCCGTCGGCCGCATCCGCAGGACCACCCGCCCGAGGCGCAGCGCCCAGACGGCGCCGGCGACGGCCGGAAGGAACGGAAGGCCCAGACCCGATGCCCCCGAGACGACCTCGAAGGCGGTCACGGCACAGCCGACCGCCAGGCCGAGGCCGGCAGCCACCGCCAGGCGGGCACGGGAGCGCTGCCACTCCCTCGGCGTCGGGCTCGACTTGATCACGAGCCCTTCGGCGGTCTCGAGCTGCTCGACGCTCACACCCGCCACGATAGGTCAGCTCCGGCGGCTGCGGACCTCGACTCGGCCGTCCCGGGCGCGGACCTCGAAGACCGGCTGCGGGCTCGCAGCAGGACCTCTCACGACGGAGCCGTCGTCGAGGCAAAAGCGGCTCCCGTGGGCGGGACAGGTGACGCACCCGTCCTCGAACTTGCCGGGGTCGAGCGCCCAGCCGGCGTGCGAGCAGCGGTTCGCCATGGCACGCAGCTCGCCCTCGCCGCGGGTGAGGAGCACCTCCACCTCGCCCGCCCGCACGAGCTTGTGGCCACCCTCGAGCACCTCCTCGGCGGCGGCGACGTCGGTCCAATCCTCGATAGGGGGCTGGAAGGCGGTGTGGTCGACGCCGATGCCGAGCACATAGGAGAGGTGGCCGCCGAGATAGCCGGTGGCCGCCAGGACGGCGAGGCCGGCGAAGGACGAGAGGCGCCCGCCCCCGTGCCGGTCCGAGGCTTTGTGCCGACGCCCGCGGTGAAGGAACGAGATGCCGTACAGCCCGAGGGCGAGCGAGTTCCCGGCGGCGTGCACGAGGCCGATGCGCCGGGCGTCGCCGTAGACGTCGATCCAGTCCGACATCCCCGAAGCGGCGGTCGGGAGCGCCGCCGTGACGCCTGCGGCGATGAGGCGGCGGGCGATCTGGGGGTGGCGCGGGGCGAGCACGTCGACGAGGGCGGCGCCGGCGAAGGCGCCGATCGCCACATCCGTCAGCATCGGGTGGAGACGGTGCCCGAGCCACACGCCCGACAGGGCGTTTCGAAGCCCGCCTGACTCCAATCTCGGTCTCAGCAGGCGCTCGAGCTGCTCGCCGACCGCATCCAACTGCTCGAGCCGGCCGATGGCGTCGACCGCCTGGCGGACGGTCTTCTGCGATGACGGTGCAGAGGTGAGGCTCACGGTCTGTCGGTACCCGCTCCCGCTCCAAAGCGAACAGCTGCCCGGGCGCGACCCGTCAGCCACTCACCTCCCGGCGGCCGGCGAGCGCCCTGCCGAGGGTGAGCTCGTCGGCGTACTCGAGATCCCCGCCGACAGGCAGCCCGCTCGCGATCCTCGTGATGCGGATGCCGAGCGGTCCGAGCAGGCGGGCGAGGTACATCGCCGTCGCCTCTCCCTCGAGGTTCGGGTTGGTGCACAAGATGACCTCGCTGATGCGGTCGTCCGCCAGGCGTTCGAGCAGGTCCCGGACCCTCAGCTGCTCCGGCCCGACCCCCTCGATGGGGTTCAGGGCGCCCCCGAGCACGTGGTAGGTGCCGTGGAACTCCCGCGTCCGCTCGACGGCGACGATGTCACGGGGGTCCTCGACGATGCAGAGGACGGTCGGGTCGCGTCGGGAGTCGTCGCAGATGGCGCACAGCTCGCCTTCTGAGACGTTGAAGCAGCGTTCGCACAGGCGGATCCGCTCTTTCACCTCGGCGATCGACGAGGCCAGCCGCAACGCCTCCTCCTTCGGGACCTCGAGGAGGTGGAAGGCGATCCGCTGGGCGGACTTCGGTCCGACGCCAGGGAGTCGGCCGAGCTCGTCCACGAGCTCCTGGATGGGTCCGGCGAACATCTCGTCCTAGGAGGGGTCTTCCGACTCGTCCTCGCCGGACTCGTCCTCGCCGTCCTCGACCTCTGGGGGTCGGGCCGTGCCGAGGATCTCACCGACGAGGTTGCCGAGATCGCCGAGACCTGCGAGCGGGCCCGCCCCCGCGCTCACCCCGCCGAAGAGGCTCCCCATCATCGCCTCGAGGTCGAGCCCCGGGCCGAGAAGGCTCTCGGCGGCGCGCTCGCGCACGCCGAGCGCCTCGGCGAGTGCCTGGCGCATGGCGGCGAGGAGGAGATCCTCCAGCATGCCGACGTCGCTCGGGTCGACGACCTCCGGAGAGATATTGACCGCCGTCACCTCGAGGTCCCCGGTCAGCACCACCTCGACGGCTCCCCCGCCGGCGCTTCCTGTCACCGTGGCGTGGCCGGCCTCCTCGGAGGCCTCGTCGAGCTGCTGGCGTGCCCGCCCGAGCAGCTCCCCGAAGCCGGAGAGGTCTCCCATCGAGGGGAAGCCCCAGTCGGGCTGCTGCTGCAGCTCCGCGCCCTGCTCCGGGTCGTCTCGGCCCTCGGGCGGCGTGGCGCTCTCGTCGGCGGTCATCGGTTCACCTCCTCCGCCCCGGGAAAGGCCTCCCGCAGGCGGCTCTCGGCCCACGACGCCGAGTCGTGCGGCCCGGTAGCGGTCTGGAGCCCGTCCACAGGAGATGGCGGCTCGTCATCGGGCGCCTCCTCCTCGGCAGCCGAAGCCGCCTCCGGCGCGGCCGCCTCCGGACCAGGCCGGAGGCTGCCGGCGCCGGCGTCGGTCACGAGCTCGAGACGGAGGCGGGAGCCGAAGTGGGCGTTGATGGCGGCCGCTACGTCCGCGCTGAGGGCGGCGGCGTGCTGGACGTGGGCGGCGTTCGGCAGGGCGAAGACGGCCGCGCCGTTCTCGATCGCCAGCCACCGGCCCACCTGGTAGATCGCCCTCGCACGGGGCTTCAGCACCTTCAAGATGCTGTCGGCCCAGGCGGTGACGAGGTCCTCGCGGGAGGGCTCCGCCGCTCTCGGCTGTGACGGTGGCGGGCTCGGGACGGGAGCCGCCGGCGCCGCCGGGGGGGCTGGAGGCGTGGCCGGCTGCCGTCGCGAGAGGAAGGCGCCGAGGGCCGGGTTGCTGCCTGGCACCTCGCCGACCGACGGTCCCGGCTCGGCCACGGCGGGGGGGCCCGACGGCGCCGGCTGCCGCGACCCGCCGCCGCGCTGCTCGAGATCGGCCAGCCTCCGCTCGAGCCGCTCGATGCGGTCCGTGAGGGCGGACGCCGAGTCGTCGACGTCCGGGTTGGTCAGCCGGACCATCGCCACCTCGAGGGTGGTGCGGGGATCGAGGGCCTCCCGCATGTCGACGATCGCCGTGCCGACGACCTCGAGCGCCCGCACGCAGCGGGCTGGAGGAAGGAGCGGCCTGCCGTCGGCGGCGAGCGACTCCGGCTCGGGGCGCACGACCCGGCGGGCCACGCTCGCGAGGAACTGCTCCCGGAGCGCCTCGACGAGCTCGACGGCGAGGCGCTGGGGATCGAAGCCGGCCGTGACTGCGTCGGCCACCACCGCCAGCGAGGCGGCGGCGTCCTCCTCGGCGATGGAGGCGACCAGGCGGGCGAGGAAGCGCGCATCGTCCTCGACGATGCCCGAGGCGGCGACCTGGTCGAGCGTGGAGAGGGCGTCGCGGGCCGAGCCGCGCCCGCGGCGCACGGCGGCCTCGATCCCCTCCTCGGGCAGCTCGAGGCCGGCGTCGGCGGCCACGTCGGCGAGCAGCTGTTCGAGCACCGGCTGCTCGAGCAGGTGGAACTCGAAGTGCTGGGTCCGGCTCCGGATCGTCGGCAGCACCTTCTGCGGGTCGGTCGTCGCGAGGACGAAGACCACGTGGTCCGGCGGCTCCTCCAGGGTCTTCAAGAGGGCGTTCGACGCCGCCGTCGAGAGCATGTGGACCTCGTCGATGATGTACACCTTGCGCTTGCCGGGCGTGGCGAGCGAGGCCCTCGAGACGAGATCCCGCATGGCGTCGACGCCGTTGTTCGAGGCGGCGTCGAGCTCATGGACATCGAGCGACGCCCCGCGGGCGATGTCGAGGCAGGGCTCGCAGCGCCCGCACGGCTCACCCTCCTTCGGATCGAGGCAGTTGAGCGCCTTGGCGAGGATCCTCGCGGTCGAGGTCTTCCCCGTCCCGTGCGGGCCGGAGAAGAGGTACGCATGAACGATGCGGCCGTCTCTCACGGCATTGCGCAGCGTCGTCGTGGCGAGCTCCTGCCCGCGCACCTCCGAGAAGCGCTGCGGGCGGTACCGCCGGTAGAGGGACTGGTACTCGCCCGCGGGAGCACCGCGGGTCGATCCGTCGGGGGGAGGGGGAGCGGCTTGGACCACGACGTCCGAGATTACGAGACGGCGCTGTCGTGCGCAGCAGCCAGGTCCCCTGCGGCACATCGGCTCGTCCGCTGAGAGCTGCTGCCTTCCGGCCCTGACTCGGTTCACGGTGGCTGATTGCGCAGAACCCGGCCACTGCGCACGGCAGCGCCAAGTGCACAGAGTACCCTCACTGGCTCGGGAGGAGTGCGAGAGCGGCCGAATCGGCACGATTGGAAATCGTGTGACCTGCAAGGGTCCGTGGGTTCAAATCCCACCTCCTCCGCTCGGGCCCGGCGCGGACAGGCCCGGGCAACCTTGGCGTGTCAGAGCCGCGCGCTGCGCCGTCCGTGCGAGGAGATCGGCCCGGGTGGCCCGCCCCACCGAGTGGACAGGTCGCCGAGTGCAGGCACCAAGCCCTCCCGAACGGCAACCGTGGACGGCGGGCCCGCGAGCAGGCGGCGAGGTGGGCCCGGGCGACCTCGATCCCTCGCCTGACGCATCGTCGCCGACCCCCCAGCCGACGAGCCTCCGGCCGGTCTCCGGCAGCGTTCCAGGCGGGTGCTCGTCCCGCGAGGGCCGTTTGGGTTTCCCATCAGACGGTGCGGGTAAACCTCCGACGCCCGGGCAGCGCCGGCCGGGTGACGGGTCGAGGACGCCGGGGTGTCGGATGGCAGTGCTGCAGCAATCTCACGTCGTCGACTGCGACCAAGACGACGCGATGCCGGCGCGAGACGCCGAGGCGCACCTCACCGGAGTCCTCGCCCCCGACTCCGTCGTCATCACCTCGCCCCGGCACCCAGCTCTGCTGACTCGAGGGCTCGCCGGCCGGGAAGCCTGTCTCGCCCCTCGGCGCTCCGAGGAGCTCCTGGTCGAGGCCGGGCCGAATGGGTCGTTGGGCAGGCTCTTCGTCGACGGCGAGCTGGACGCTGCGCCCTTTGACGCCGCGACCGCCGGACTCCTCCGGCCGCTCGGTCGGCTCCCGCCACCCGGGCTCTCGGCGGGACGGTCGACGTGCTGCGGCGCCGCCGCGGGGTGCTCGCCGCCCGCCCCCTCGAGTCGGCATGGAACCATCCCCCGCAGCGGCACGGCCCCCAGGCCTGCTGCTGTGACCAGGCCGACAGCGTGCAGGGCGACGAGGAGGCGCTGGCGCGGGTGCCGGAGCTGCACCCCGGCGTCGAAGCCGCCGCCGACGCGAGCGGCTGGATGAGGTGTCGTGCGGCGAAGTGGTTCGCCCCCGAAGTCGCCTCGATCCGGGCTGCGCGACTCTTCGTCGCAGAGCTGCTCCAGGCATGGGAGGTCGATGCCGACCTCGATGACGCCGCCCTCGTCGTCTCCGAGCTTGCCACGAACGCGCTCTGCCACGTCGGCACCCCGTTCGAGGTCGTCGTGTCGAGCCGACCCGGCTGCCTGCGCATCGCCGTTCGCGACGCGAGCCCGCTGGTGCCGGTGGCGGTCGAGGCGACCTCGGATGATCCGGGTGGTCGCGGCCTCGTCCTCGTGGCAGCCCTCACCCGGGACTGGGGTGTGGATCTCGAAGGGCCCGGCAAGACGGTGTGGGCCGATCTCGCGACCTCCGTCGACAGACCACGCGACTGACCGGGGGGCGACACCTCCCCGGCCGTGAGGGTGCCAGCCGGGGCGCTCACCTGCCGTCCGACGACCACGGTCGCCTCGACCGAGATCGAGGTGCGCAGGCTCGCGTGAGAGCCGCCGACTCTGCTCGGTAGACCGCCCCGGCCGTGCGCCCGACCGAGATCCACAGGCCAGCGTCCCGGCGGGCGGCGGTGGCCGGGAAGTTCACGTAGTGCTCGAGACCCGGGACGTCCCCCTCCAAGTGGACGACACCCCCGAGCAGCTCGACGGTGACCTGACCCGAGCCGGGGGGAAGCCGCTCGGTGATGGTCTGGGTGCCCTGACTCCCCGTCACGGCACCCGACGCTGTCAGCGAGAGGTGAACCCCGTTCGCCGAGTGGGTCGTCGTGGCCCGGTAGCGCAGCGACCGCTTGCCCCGCGCCCGTGCGAGAGCACCCCGCACGAGGGTGGCCGGGGCCGCCGGCTCGGGCGCGCGAGGCTCGTCGCATGCTGGCGATCCCACCGGCGGTGCTGGCCGAAGCCGAGGCGCTCGGCCTGGGCGGCTGGGCAGGCGAGCTCGAAGCCTCCCTGTCGTGGGCGCAGGCCAGCTGGGACCTCACGATCGGCAGAGCCTACGACTGCGCCACCGAGGCCTTCCTCCCAGAGGCGACGCAGCGCGACGGCCCTCCCGCAGTGCTGAAGGTCCCGCTCGCGATCGGCGCCCCCGTGCCCAACGAGATCGCCGTGCTGCAGCTGGCCGGCGGCAGGGCCGTCGCCGCGCTCCTCACCTGCGACGAGCAGCGCCGGCTGCTCCTCCTCGAGCGTCTGGGCACGCCCATGTCGGCCCTCGGCATCCCGGTCGACACCCGGCGGGAGTTGCTCTGCGGCGGCGCCAGCGGGTGGGAGGAGCTCGACCGCCGGTGCTCGTCGCGGGCGATCGACCACGCCCTCGCCTGCGCCGAGCGCCGGAACGCCGCCCACGACGGCCGGCGGGCCGTGCTCGTGCACGGGGACGTCCACCGGTGGAACGCCCTCGGAGCGCCGGATGGCTTCAAGCTGGTCGATCCCGCCGGTCTCCTGGCCGAGCCGGAGCTCGACCTCGGCGTGATCACGCGGGAGGACCCCCTCGAGCTCATCGTGTCCGACCCGTTCGCACGGGCGCAGCGGCTCGCTGCCTTGACCGGCCTGCAGGCGGAGGCGATCTGGCAGTGGGGCGTGCTCGAGCGGGTCTCCACCGGCCTGCTGGCCCTCCGCATCGGTCTCCAGCCGATCGGCTCGCAGATGCTGCGTGCGGCCGAGGCGGAGGCGGACGGCGCCTGGTGACCCCAGGCTCGGGTGGCGACCTCCGGATCCCGGCGAACCTGGCGGGGTCGGCCAGGCGAGAGGGCCGGCTCGGCTGGCTCGAGGCGCTGCCGGCACTGGTCTCGCAGACGGCCGGGCGCCTCGGCCTCGTGCTGGGCGAGCCGTACGAGCCGGGCGGCCGCAACGCCTGGGTGGCGCCGGGGCGGACGGCGACCGGCGACGATGTCGTCGTGAAGGTGGCCTGGCGGCATCCCGAGGCGAGGGACGAGGCAGAGGGACTTCGCCTGGCCGGCGGCGAGGGAATGGTCAGGCTGCTCTCGGAGGAGTCGTGCGGCGAGAGCACGGTGCTCCTCCTCGAGCGGTGCGTCCCGGGTACGCCCCTCTCCGAGCGCCCGGAGCCGGAGCAGGATCTGGTCATCGCCGGCCTGCTGCGGCGGCTGTGGCAGGTGTCGCCCGATGCCGGCTCCTTCCGATCCCTCGAGTCGATGTGCCGCCGGTGGACCGAGGAGTACGCGGCGCGCCCCGACCACGAGAGATCCCTGGTCGACCCCGGCCTCGCGAGAGAGGGCATCGCCCTGTTCGGCTCCCTTTGCCGGCCCGCCCCCGACGACGTCCTGCTCTGCACGGACCTGCACGCCGGGAATGTGCTCGCCGCCACCCGCGAGCCCTGGCTCGGGATCGACCCGAAGCCGTACGTGGGGGACCGCACCTACGACGTCCTCCAGCACCTGCTCAATTGCCGGAGCCGGCTCGCGAGGGACCCGCTCGGCCTGGTCGGGAGGATGGCCGATCTCGCCGGGCTCGAGGCGGACCGCCTCCGGCTCTGGCTCTTCGCCCGCTGCGTCCAGCAGTCGCCCGGCTGGCCGTTCCTCGCCCCTGTGGCGCGCCGGCTCGCGCCGGGGTGAGCGGGAGGCCTCGTCAGATCGAGAGCAACTGCCCCGAGGGGAAGGCGGGTCGCAAGTTCCCGACCTCGTGGCGAACAACTCGGCGTCCTCCTCGCAAAGGAGCGCCCGCTCGTGTGTCTCGAGATTGACCCACCCGACGGCACGGCCCTGCCCGGCGTGCACGTAGAGCCGGTCCGTCCCGAAGCGGCGCCACCGCTCGACAGAGAGAGAACCGACGGGGTGCTGCTCGATGACGTCCCCCACCGCCTGACGCCTTCGTCTCGACGTCTCTCATCGGCCCGAGGGCGGCGATACTTGAGCACGCGGCCGCAGGGCGGCGGGCCGCCGAGCACGAGGACCGAGGAAGCATTGCAGGAGCAGGCGTGAACGAACGGGTGGACGAGCTGGGCTTCCGCGAACTCGTCGCACGGCTCGAGCCGCGGCTGCGGGAGGCCCTCATCGCCCTCTACGGACCCGGACGCGGCCGCGAGGCGACCGCCGCCTGCCTCGCCTGGGCCTTCGAGCACGGCGTCGGCGAGGGCGCCGAGGTCGCAGGAACGGTGCGCAGCCTGGTCGGGGTCGCCCAGCACCAGTCCTTCCTCCTCCGGACGCCTCCCCTGTTCGATCGCAGCGCCGGACGCGTGCCCTGGCTCGAACCAGGGCTCGCCTCGGCCCTGTCGGTCCTCCCGCGAGGTGACCGCGTCGCCGTCCTGCTCGTCCACGGCGCAGGATGGACCACCGGCGAGGTCGCGGCCCTGCTCGACCTCGCCGAGGAGGCCGTCGAGAGCCGCGTCCGCCGCTGCCTGCCGAGGCTCCGCCGCTCGCTCGGACCGAGCGCGATCGCGCCGCCGGAGGAGGCCGAGGAGGCGGCCGAACGTGCCCGGCTGCTCGCCGTCGAGGAGGCGGCCCGGGACGAGGTGCTCGGGGAGCGCTTCCGCACCATGTTCCGCGACATCGTCGGTCCGGTGAGTGCCGACGAAGCCCTGCAGCCGGTCCTCATGCCGCTCGAGGAGCCCGCGCCCGGCCCGGGTCCGCGGCCATGGCGCCTCGTGGCTCTCGGGGTCGCCGTGCTCGTCCTCCTCGTCGTCGGCATCGTCATCGGCCTCGGCGCCACGCGCTCGACGACGGTCACCGCCTACACCACCCCGGGGCCCGAGCCGCTGCCGGGTGCGCTCTCGGACTCGGTGATCGTCGTGCCCAACCCTCCCCAGACGACCGGGCCCCATCCGGCGAAGCTGCGGGCGGTCTACGAGGTGGACGCCGAGACGAACCGCACGCTGCGCACGCCCGTCGCCCTCGAGGTGCCCGCCGCGTCCAACCCCGTGGCGACCGGTCCCTTCGTCGTCGACGTCGTCTTCCACAACCTGCGCTCCCGCCCGAACGCCGGCGAGGCGATCGCCTTCCGCTCGGCCTCCACCAAGACGGTGGACCTCGGCCCGGCCTCCATCGCCTACCCCGGCCTGCGGTCGGGCACGGTGTGGCTGCTGCTCCACAACTCGACGCTGTCGGGCGAGCGCTCACGGCGGTGCTCGCTGCGTGAGGTGTCGCTGACGGGAGGCCTGCTGGTCCCGCCGGCACGGGTCCCGTGCGCATGGCAGTTCCTCGACGCCGTGCAAGGAGGTGTGCTCGTCCTCGCCCCGCCCGGGGTCACAGAGGTCTGGCACCCGAGGACCGGGCTCACGGCGCCTCTCCCCGGCTTCTCGGCACCGCTCGTCGAGGCGGTCGGCTCGACCGCCGTCGCCGAGCACTGGACCCAGTTCTGCTCGGTCGAGTGCCGGCTATGGGTCGCCAACCCGGTCTCCTTGCACATCGTCGACGTCCACCTCGGCACGCCGACCGGCGTCTCGCTCACCACCTCGGCGGCGCTCTCGCCGAACGGCCGGTTCCTCGCCGTGGCCGCGCTCCCGATCGGGGTCGCCACCACGATCGAGAACTCGCCCATCGTCTCGGCGGGCTGCTGTAACACGGGAACGCGGCGGGTGGAAGGCCGCCTCGTCATCATCCGGGTCGCCACGGGCCAGGTTGCGATGTCCCGTCCGGCAACCTTCCTCGACCCGCCGGTGGTCGAGTGGGCACCGGACGGCAGCTACGTCTTCCTCACGCGCTCGCTGCATGCCGTCGAGGCGGTGCCGGTCTGGGCGGACGGGGCCCCGGTGCACGTCATCCGCTTTCCCACCCGGGTGACCACTCCCCCCGACCCGGGCGAGCGCTTCCTCGTCGTGAACCGGTGAGGCGGCCGCCCGGCGGCTACTCGGCCCAGTAGTTCGCCGGGTGCTCGAGGAACTCCTCGAGCGTCATCGGAGGACCCGGGTGCTCGCCGGGATCGAAGCCGGGCTGGGCGAGCTGGATGAGCGCGCCCCCGGCCGAGCGGGGATGGAGGAAGCACTCCTTCCAGAGCGGGACCTCGAGGAAGATCCCGAACGGCTCGATCCCCGTCCTCCGGCAGGCGTCGATCGCCTCCTCGATGTCGGGGACGAGATAGGTGACGTGGTGGAGTCCTCCGTCGCCCATCTTGGCGAGGAAGCTGTCGAGGAAGGACGAACCCTCCGTGGGCTCGAGCAGCTCGATCTTCCCGCCGCCCTCGAAGCGGAGGTGGACGGTGCGAAATCCGACCCTCGGGTTCTCGCCGCCGCCGATGAACTCACCCCCGAGCAGGTCCCTGTACACCGGGAGCAGGCTCCTGATGGAGGAGGCGGCATGCGCCACATGGTCGTAGGTCGCCCGCAGAAGCGGGCCCCGCGGCAACTCGGTTCGCTCGGGCACGGCCGCCAAATATAGGAGCGGCGCCTCGCCGTCCGGTCCGGGCCCCTCCCCGCCCGTCGCCCCGGGTCGGGCCCAGTATGCCGAACGACCCCGGGACGAGGGCCGCCGGCGGGCGTGCTCAGCGGACCCTTCTGAGGGGCGTCGGCCGCTGCGAGACCTCGTCGACGAAGCCAGCGAGGTGGGCCTCCTCTGCGGTGAGGTACCTGCCCTCGGCGCACCACCGCTCCACCTCCGAGACCGGCGTGCTGCTCGAGCGTGCGAGCACCTCGTGGAACCGTCGGACCATGTCGAGATGCGAGGCGACCGTGTGCTCCAGCTGCGAGGAAGGCGCCTCGAGGGTGACCTCGGGGTCGCAGAGGCGGAACTGGGTGTGAGGAAGGGCGAGCCGGTGCGAGCAGACTGCCGCCACAGCCACCGCCGTTCCCTCGAGACGTCCGAGGCAGACGGCGTTCACGGGAACGCCGAGCATCTCGATCACGTCGACGAGGGCGAAGGCCGAGCTGAGCGGGCCACCGGAGCTGTCGATCTGCAGCGTGAGGGCGGAGTCACCCGTCGCGTCGAGCGTCATGAGCTCGGTGGCCACCCGGGTGGCCACCGGGTCGTCGAGCGGGCCCTTCACGACCGCGATCCGCCGGTCGAAGAGGAAGCCCTCCAGCCAGTCGCCGAACTCGGGACGTGTTGTCTCCATCACCTGTCCTCTCTGGTCAGCCGGAGCTCGAGGGAGGCCTCGAGGGCCGCCGCGTAGCGCTCGAGCGTGGAGACGCGAATGTCGGCCTCCCCGGACTCGAGCCGGGCGACGGCGGATTGGGAGGTACCCATCCGGGCGGCCACCTCGGTCTGGGTGAGGCCGAGGGCCATCCGCTGCTCGACGAGCCGTCCGACGAACTCGCGGCGCCGGGCGGCGATCTGCTTGAAGCCCGGGAAGACCGGCTCGTGCCGGCGCTCGTCTCTGCTCATCGCGCGTCTATCTTATCTATGAGATACCGAAAACGATATACAAGGAAGGCCGTGACATGGACATCCGCCATTCCATCATCCCGACGGTGCTGGACCAGACCGCCCGCGGCGACCGGTCCTACGACATCTTCTCGCTCCTGCTGCGTGAGCGGATCGTCTTCCTCGGCCAGGAGGTGGACGAGCAGATCGCCAACCTCCTCGTGGCCGAGATCCTCTACCTCGAGGCCGAGGACCCGGAGAAGGACATCCACCTCTACATCAACTCCCCCGGCGGCCTCGGCTACGCCGGCATGGCGATCTACGACGTGATGCAGCACGTGAGATGCGAGGTCTCGACCATCTGCGTCGGCATGGGGATGTCGGCCGCTGCCATGATCCTGGCCGGCGGGGCAACCGGGAAGCGCTACGCCCTCCCGAACGCGAAGATCATGATCCACGAGGGGTCGGCCGGAACGCGGGGCGCTCCGCGCGACATGGAGATCCACCTGCGCGAGGTGCTGGCGACGACCCGCAGGATGGTCGAGATCCTCGCCCACCACACGGGCCGGGCGATCGACGAGGTGGCACGCGACATCGAGCGGGACCGCTACATGACGGCCGAGGAGGCCGTCGCCTACGGGCTCGTCGACGAGATCATCGTCCCCCGCAGGGGTGTCTCGGCTCCGAGGGACCGGGCAGCCCTCTCGGAGGGGGCGCTGTCGGGCGAGCCGGCCGACGTCTCCCTCGCCGAGGCCGTCGCCTCCTGAGGCTCCGGGCGTCCGCCCGTGCCGGTAGGGTGTCGCCCGTGCGCAGCTGATCTTTCGTCGAGCCCACCTGTCCTTCGAGCTCCGGGAGACGCCGTGCCACTCTCGTCCAGTCCTCAGACCCTGGCGACGCTCGTCGCCCATCAGATCTCGAAGTTCCGCGGCCTCGCACCTGTGCTCGTCGAGGTCGACCTCAGCCTCGGGAGCGAACACCGCCTCGGCGTCATCGGACCGAACGGCGTCGGCAAGACGACGCTGCTCAGGATCCTCGCCGGCATGGAGGAGGCCGACTCGGGACGCCTGTCGCTGCTACCGCCGACGGCGACCGTCGGCTACCTCGCCCAGGAGCCCGTCCCCGAGGCCGGTGAGACGCTGCGCCGCGAGCTCGGGCGCCGGACGGGCGTCGACGGGGCAGAGCAGGATCTCGAGCGGGCGGCCGAGTCCCTGGCGGCGGGGCACCCTCGTGCCGAGGAGGCCTACGCAGGCGCCCTCGAGCGGTACCTCTCTCTCGGCGCGTTCGACTTCGACGCCCGTGCCCTCGAGCTCTTCGACGAGCTCGGGCTCCCCGAGCGCCTCCTCGCGGTCCCGACGGCTGGCCTCTCGGGCGGGCAGCGGGCGAAGGCCTCGCTGGCGGCGCTGCTGCTGTCGCGCTTCGACGTCCTGTTGCTCGACGAGCCGACGAACAACCTCGACTTCGAGGGCCTCGAGCTCCTCGAGGCCTTCCTCAGGGAGCGGGCGGGGGCCCTGGCGGTCGTCTCGCACGACCGGGCGTTCCTCGAGCAGGTGGTGACCGACGTCCTCGAGATCGACGAGGGCTCGCACCGGGCCGCCCTCTACGGAGGTGGCTTCTCCGCCTACCTGGAGGCGAGAGCGACCGCCCGGCGACATGCCACCGAGGCCTTCGAGGCCTACGTCGACGAGCGCTCCCGCCTGCGGGCACGAGAGCGGGAGCAGCGCCAGTGGGCGGCCCAGGGGGTCGGCCGCGAACGCCGCGCCCCGAAGGACAATGACAAGGCGCAACGGGACTTCCGGATCAACCGCACCGAGAAGCAGGCCTCCAAGGTGCGCATCACCGAGAAGGCCCTCGAGCGCCTCGAGGTGGTCGAGCGACCGTACGAACCCTGGCGCCTCGATCTCGACCTGGCGGCCGCCCGGCGCTCGGGCGACGTGGTCGCCCGGCTCGAGCAGGCAGTCGTCGAGCGGGGGGAGTGGCGCCTCGGTCCGGTCGATCTCGAGCTCTCCTGGGCCGAGCGGGTGGCGGTGCTCGGGCCGAACGGCAGCGGCAAGTCGACGCTCATCGGGGCGCTGCTCGGCCGTCTCGAGCTCGCCGCCGGCCGGCGCCACCTCGGGCCGTCGGTGGTCGTGGGTGAGCTCGGGCAGGAACGTGACCGCTTCGCCGGCTCGGGGCGCTCCCTCGTCGAGGAATTCCTCGCCGCCACGGCGCTCCCCGTGGCCGAGGGGCGCTCGCTGCTCGCCAAGTTCGGTCTCGGCGCCGGGCACGTCGGCCGGTCGGCCGCCTCCCTGTCGCCCGGGGAGCGGACGCGGGCCGAGCTCGCCCTGTTGGCGGCGCGGGGCACCAACTGCCTCGTCCTCGACGAGCCGACGAACCACCTCGACCTGCCCGCCATCGAACAGCTCGAGCAGGCCCTCTCGCAATGGCAGGGAACGCTCGTGCTCGTCACACATGACCGCCGTCTGCTCGAGGCGGTCACGGTCGGCCGCCACGTTCGCCTCGAGCAAGGCAGGGTCGTGGGCGACGAGCGTGCCTAGTCTCCGGGGATGACCGCACCACTCTCTGACGAGCAGGCGATGGCCATCGCCCTCGAGGAGGCCGCTCTCGCGGCTGCCGGCGGGGACGTGCCCGTCGGCGCCGTCGTCCTCCTCGAGGGACGCGTCCTGTCGCGGCGGCACAACGAGCGGGAGGCCGCCTGCGACCCGACTGCGCACGCCGAGGTCCTCGCCCTTCGCGAGGCGGCGACGATCCTCGGTTCCTGGCGCCTCGGCGGAGCCACCCTCGTGGTCTCGCTCGAGCCGTGCCCCATGTGCGCCGGAGCAGCCGTGGCCGCGCGGGTGGGGCGTGTCGTCTACGGGGCCGCCGACCCGAAGGCCGGCGCCTGCGGCTCGCTGTACAACGTCTGCGCCGATCCGAGGCTCAACCACGAGCCCGAGGTCCTCCCCGGCGTCCTCGGGGAGGACTGCGCCGAGCTCCTCCGGGGCTACTTCGAGAGCAAGAGGGAGCCCCCGGCCCGCAAGCCGGCGGGCTGAGCTCCTTCCCCGGCACCGCCTCCGCCTAGCCCACCCCTCTGGAGCCGACATGGACATACGGGTCAAGATCGCCGTCATCGGCGGGGGTGCCGCCGGCTGCAGCCTGGCCTACCACCTCACCGCCCTCGGCTGCCCGGATGTCGCCATCCTCGAGGCCGACGACCTGGCGAACGGCTCGACCTGGCACGCGGCCGGGCTGTGCACCCAGTACCACAGCAGCCTCAACATGATGCGGCTCCTGCAAAAGAGCGTCGAGCTCTACGACGGCGGCCTCGGCGCCGACACCGGCGAGGAGGTCGACTACCACCGCTGCGGCAGCCTGCGACTCGCGACGACGGCTGAGCAGCTCGACGAGTTGCTGGCCCGCCAGGCGATGGCACGCTCCATCGGCATCCCCTTCGAGGTCGTCGGGCCGGAGGAGGCGGCCGGGCTCTGGCCCCTGCTCCGGCCGGAGGGAGTCCTCGGTGCCGCCTTGATGCCCACCGACGGGTGGGTCGACCCGGCCCGGCTCACCCGCGCCTACGCCGAGGGCGCCCGAGGGCGGGGCGCCACCGTCCTTCGCCGCACGCCCGTCCGGGCGCTGTCCTTCGCCGGCGGGCTGTGGACGATCGAGAGCGACCGAGGACAGGTTGTCGCCGACCTGGTCGTCAACGCGGCGGGCCAGTGGGCCCGCTCCGTCGGGCAGCTGGCAGGCGTGGAGCTGCCGGTCGTCCCGCTGCTCCACCAGTACCTGGCGACCGTCCCGCTGGCGGCGGTCGCGGCTCTCGACCGGGAGCTGCCGGTGCTGCGCGACCCGGCCGGGTCCTACTACGTCCGCCAGGACCAGGACGGCCTGCTCGTCGGACCCTTCGAGCAGCGGCCCCGCAGCTGGGCCCGCGAGGGCGTGCCCGAGGGGTTCCACGGTCGCCTCCTCGATCCGGACTTCGACCAGGTCGGCGAGGTCCTCCAGGCGGTGGCCCGCCGCGTGCCCGCCTTCTCCGACGCCGGGATCCGCACCGTCGTGCACGGCCCCGACGGCTACACCCCGGACGGGCTGTGCCTGATGGGTCCCGTGCCGGGGGCGCGGAACTTCCACGTGCTGGCCGGGTTCAGCATCTTCGGGATCGTCTTCAGCGGCGGTGCCGGCAGGTACGCCGCCGAGTGGATCCTCGAGGGCCAGCCCGGACAGTCGATGTGGGACGTGGACGTCCGCCGCTTCGGCCCCTACGCCGGCTCGCTCGCCTACACCGAGGCCCGTGCCAAGGAGACCTACGAGCGGGAGTACGCCGTCCACTTCCCGAACGAGGAGCTCGAGGCCGGACGGCCGCTACGCACCGACCCCCTCTTCGAGCCGCTGGCCGGCCGTGGTGCAGCCTTCGGAGCAGCCTCGGGTTGGGAACGCCCGCTGTTCTTCACCCCGGAGCCGGCCGAGGCAGGCGAGCTCACCTTCCGGCGGGCGAGGTGGGAGACCCGGGTCGCCGACGAATGCGCGGCGGTGGCCGGCGGGGTGGGCGTCCTTGACCAGACGAGCGTCGGCAAGTACGTGGTGAGCGGACCCGGCGCGGCGGGCTTCCTCGACCACATCTCCGCCAACCGGCTGCCGTCGGGTGACGGGCGGGTCACGCTCACCCAGCTGTGCAACGGGGCGGGAGGAGTCGAGTGTGACCTCACGGTGATCCGAGTCGCGGAGGACCGGTACTACCTCGTGTCGGCCGCCGCCACCGAGACCCACGACCTCGCATGGCTTGCCGAGCACGCGCCGGCGGGCGGGGTTGCCATCTCCAACGTCACCTCGGCGGTCGGCGTGCTGACGCTGGCGGGACCGGCAAGCCGGGCGCTCCTCGAACGGGTAGCCGACGGGGACTGCTCGGCCGCCGGCCTCCCTGACTTCCGGGCGGTCGAGACGAGAGTGGGCGCCGCGCCCGCCCGGATCGTGCGCGTGTCGTACGTCGGTGAGCTCGGCTACGAGATCCACCACCCGATCGAGTACCTGAGGTACCTCTACGACGTCCTCCGCGACGCCGGCCAAGACCTCGGCCTGGCTGACTTCGGCTACCGGGCGCTCGAGTCGATGCGCCTCGAGAATGGCCACCAGCTCTGGGGATCGGAGCTCTCCCCCGACGTCACGCCGCTCGAAGCAGGCCTTGGCCGGTTGGTCTGCCTGCAGGGCCGGTCCTTCGTCGGGAGAGATGCCCTCGTCGCCCAGGCCGAAGCCGGGCTCGCGCGGACGCTGTGCTGCCTCGTGGTCGATGCCGACGACGCCGATGCGCACCGCCACGAGCCGGTGCGCCACGACGCCACAGTGGTCGGGCACGTGACCTCCGGCGGCTACGGGCACCGGGTCCGCCGCTCGCTCGCCCTCGCCTACCTCCCTGTTGAGCATGCCGCCACCGGCACCCGGCTCGAGGTGGACCTGCTCGGGTCTCCCCGGATCGCCACAGTCGTCGACCGACCCGTCTACGACCCCACCGGTGAGCGGGTCAGGGGCTGAGGGCGACGCAGCGTCGCACAGCCGGGCCATTCTCCTCGTGCGCCCCGGCTCGGACAGGGCCATAGGGCGTCGCGTAGCATGCGTCATCGTCTCGTACAGGGGGCAGAGCCGATGATCGGACGGATGGCTGTGCTGGCGACCGTCGGGCTCGCGATGGCGACCGCGTCGGGATGCAGCTCGTCGGTGGCCAACGGCCTCGATGCTCCGATCAAGGCCATCCCGGCGACTGACGTCGTGATCGAGACCAACATCCAGGCCGTCGAGCAGGCGACGCAGGCGACGCTCGAGACCACGGGCTCCTTTGTCGACTTCAACACGGCCGACGCCGGTGGGACGGCCGTGACGACGGGCCCCTCACCAGGACCCGCCGACATCTCCTACGCCCTCGTCGGCGCCGGATCCGGCATCATCCTCGCCGGCTGGAACCACGCCGACCGCCACTGCATCGGAGTGCTCTACGTCCACCAGGCCCTCTCCACCCCCGTGCTCGGCGAATCGAACGCCGGCACGTACGACTTCGTGGCCCCGGCATCGAGCAGCGCCGCGTGCAGCGCCGTGGCCCTCGCCGCCTCGAGCGGCGCTCCTTCGGCATGGCCGGAGTCACCGTCCAGCTCAGGATGGCCGCCGGCGTGATCCCGGGGCGGCAGTGATGGCCTAGGCTCTCGGCCGGAGGGATGCGAGAGTGGCCGAATCGGGCGGTCTCGAAAACCGTTGTACGTCCTGCGTACCGTGGGTTCGAATCCCACTCCCTCCGCTCGCTCGCTCGCCGGCCGGTGGTGGCTGGCTGGCGAGCCAGCCAGCCACGTGCGTGGGGTGTTGACACATCGATCACCAGGTGTTGGCTTGGCAGTTCAGCGACCCGCGGGCGGTCCGCGATGACTGGAGCCCCACGGGACAGCATTGGCTCATGCAATCCTCCAGGCGATGCGGATGGCTGGTCACGACCTCTGGCCTTCCCTGCGAGAACATCGTGGCCGAGGGGAGCACGCATTGCGCGGCGGGGCACCCAGTCGCGCCGACAACAACAGGGCCGACATCAGGTGAACCACTCGCGAAGATGTCAACTGGTCTTCCCGACGTGGGGACTGTCCTCAGCTCTCCGGACAGGGGGTCTCGGATGGGGAAAGGCGAGCCCACCGGCAGCGCTCGGAGCCCTTCGCGCGACATCGCAGAAATGGTCGTCTCTGGTGAATTGGAACGCGTGTCACCTAACCCGAGGTACGTCGAGCAACGCCTAAGGGAGGCGGACGAGTCCCTGAAGGCAGCGCAGATGATCCGAGAGCTCGAACACAGCTCTATTACGGCAAGCTACGACGCCTCCAGGTTTGCGATCGATGCCCTAGTGAACTGGGAGGGGTATCGGGTACCCAACAGGCCTGGTGCCCATCAGTCGACGATCAAGTTCGCCGAGGCGAGGCTAAGCGGAGTCATGTCAGCAGAAGAGATAGCTGGCTTGGACACCCTCCGCACCCTGCGCCATGCCATCGAGTATCCCAACCCGACGAGACCGCCTGCGCCTGACCCGAAGGGCTCAGATGTCAGCGCCGCGATCGAGCTTGCCAGAAGAACGGTCGCCGCTGTGAAAGCGGAGATCAAAACGCCGCGTCAGTGAGGCCCCTTACCGACTGCCCCTCTCCGGCAAAGGGAAGGGACAGTCTGACAAGCGGATTCTTCTTCAGCTCAGCGATGAACTGATCCGTCGAGCTCTTCCACTCGCCGGACGACACGACATAGGGCTGCACGTCCATCAAAAGCCTCCTCGAGACAGTCGACAGAGCGGCCCCGACCTCCATGACGCTGGCAGTCCCCACTACGACGACGTCGACATCGTGCGGCACCGGACCGGTCTTGCCCGCGTGACGCGCCGCCCAAGAGCCGAAGATGTAAGCGTCCTCGACGCCGGGCACCTCTGAGAGCGCCTCTGCGACGTAGACGTAGGGCCCGTAGGTGACGTCGAGCAGGCGAGCGAGTGGGGCGACTTGAGGGTGATCCCAGTTGACACCCACGAGATGGTTTCTCCCCTGCACCGTCACGGTTAGGTAGCCGTAGCTCGCCAACCTGTTGACCTCGCGGGCGACCGTAGAGAGAGTCGCTTCGAGAGCCTGGGCGAGCTCGGATACCGTGCGCGACACACCGGAGCGACACAGCAGTTCTCCGAGGAGCCGCTCTTGGAGAGGAGAGCGGAAGATCGGTGCGATGCCCGGGGCCTTCACTCGCATATAATGCACTATAACTGGCGTTTATCGTCACTGTCAAGGGAGCCGCTCGCCAAGGCCGGATGCTTATGCATCCTTGGCGGCCAGTTTCTGTGAGCCTCCTGAGAAATTCTCCACGCGATGGCGGCGAAGTTTCCACGCGCTCCTACCAGGACTTCTGTCGGAAAGGAAGCCAAACCGTGCAGCGGACGGTTCTCCGGCCGACCAGCGTCTGCCCTGGTCACGAGCGCCACTTGTCAACACCCCGCTCGGGGGTGTTTACATCCCTCCGCTCGGGGGTGTTTACAGGAGCGACCACCGGCGAGGCTCCCGCTGGTGGCCCCGGGCGCGGACCCTCTCGCCGCGGCGGGCCGGGGGCACGAGCAGGACGCGGCGCCCGCCCCGGGCCTCTCACCGAGAGGGTCCGCCCCTCGACCGGCGCCGGGCCGGCTCCCAGAGAGGCGGCTCGCCTCCGGCCACCGCGGGCCGGGCCGCCGCACGATCGGGCTACGGTGCCGGTCAAGCCGGTGGTTCTCCGTAGCCTCGTCGCGGTGCTGTCGAGTAACACCCTGGGCTTGGGCTCCCCGTCCCCTGATACGCCGCCATCGGGCGCGGCAGACTCGCGCACGTGAGCCTTCGCTCCACGACCTCGCATCCTGCCGAGCTCGTGCTCGACGCCGTGCCCGACGCCCCGACCGCCGCCCGGCACTACGTGCGGGCGGCGCTCGCCGGCCTGTCCCAGGACACCCTCGAGTCGGCGCAGCTCATCGTCACCGAGCTGGTGGCGAACGCCTACCTCCACGGCGCCCCGCCGATCGTCGTGCGCCTCACCCGCTCGGACGGGCGGGCCCGTCTCGAGGTCGCCGACACCGGACACCTTCTCCCAGTCGAGACGCGACCGTCGCCGGAGTCGACGACAGGGCGCGGCCTCTCCCTCGTCGCTCAGCTGTCGTCGGCCTGGGGAGTCGATCTCGCTGCCGACGGAGGAAAGGTGGTGTGGGTCGAGCTCGGTGAGGCCTCCGACGCCGGGCCGCTCCCGAACGGGCCCCGGATGGACGTGCCGTCCATGCTGAACGCCCTCGCCCCGGACGCGTCGGTACCGCGCTACGTCGTCCGTCTCGGTTCGGTGCCCACCGAGCTCCTTGTCGAGGCCAAAGCCCACATGGACAACGTGGTGCGAGAGCTGCTCCTCATGCAGGCGGCCGAGTCGATCACCGGCGTCGAGCTCCCGGCTCCGATGGCAGAGCTGGCGGCGGTCGCCACCAGAGAGTTCGTCGAGGCACGCGCCGAGATCAAGCGCCAGGCACTGGCCGCCGCCGCGCGGGGCGAGGCCGTCACCGAGCTCGAGCTCCATCTCCCGCTCTCCGCCGCAGGTGCCGGTGAGCGGTACCTCGCCGCCCTCGACCAGGCCGACCGGTACGCGAGAGCGGCGCGACTGCTCACGCTGGCGCCGCCGCACTCCCACCGCCTGTTTCGTGAGTGGTACGTGCGTGCTCTCGTCGAGCAGCTGCGGGCGGCGGCCGCGGGACAGGAGGTGCCGGTCCCGCGGCCCTTCCCGCAGCTCCTCGCCGAGGAGGCCGACCGCCTGTCGGTGTTCCAGGTCGCCTGGCACCGGCTCCAGCTGCTGCAGAAGGTGACGGCCGAGCTGACCGGCACGCGCTCGGTGCAGGAGATGGCCGAGGTCGTCACACGCGCGTCCGGCCAGCACCCGGGCGTCGTCTCGTCACGCGTCTACGTGCTCACCCGGGGGCGCATCCTCCGTTCGCTCGCCTTCAACGGCGAACCCTTCGAGGAGCGCCACTACGAGGAGTTCCTCCTCGGTGAGAACCTCCCGGCGGCGGTGGTGGCCCGGACCGGCGTCCCCGAGTCGCTCCGGTCGCTCGCCGAGATCTACGAGCGGTTCCCGGCCCTCGACGGTTACTACCCCGACGAGCGCAGCCTGCACGTGGTCCCCCTCGTCGTCGAAGGTCGTGTCATCGGCGTCTTCTCGCTCACCTTCGTCGGGGGCGAGATCAACGACGACGCCCAGGTCGCATTCGTCCACGCCGTCGGGAACGTCCTCTCCCACGCGCTCGGCCGAGCCCGCGCCGCCGAGCGGGCCGAGACCGAGCGGCAGCGGCGTCTGATGCTGCTCACGGCGCAGCTCGACGTGCTGACGGGAATCGTCGGCGGGCAGCCGCTCGTGGACGCCCTGGGCGCCCTGCTCGCCGCCGTCGAGGGGGTCTCCGCCGATGGCGTGCTTGCCTCGATTCTCCTCCTCTCCGAGGACGGCCTGCACCTGCAGCACGGGTCCGCCCCGAGCCTTCCCCGCTTCTACAACGCTGCGATCGACGGTGTCGCCATCGGCCCGGCCGTCGGTTCCTGCGGGACCGCCGCCTACCGCCGCCGACGGGTGATCGTCGAGGACATCGCGACCGACGCCCTCTGGGCCGACTACCGGGAGCTGGCGGCATCCGCAGGGCTCCGGGCATGCTGGTCGACCCCGATCTTCGGTTCCCGTGGCCAGCTGCTCGGGACCTTCGCCATGTACTACCGCCAGCCGCAGCGCCCCGCACCGGCAGATCTCGCTCTCGTCGACGTGCTGGTCCGTACTGTCGGGACCGCGATCGAGCGCTCGCGAGCCGACCAGGCACGCGAGCAGGCGATCGCCGCCGAGCGGGAGGCCGCCCTCGTCCTCCAAGAGAGCCTGGTCCCGGCGGTCCCTGCGTCCCTCGGTCCGGTCGCCCTCGAGGCCCGCTACCGCGCGGGCGACCCCGGTGTCCAGGTGGGCGGCGACTGGTTCGACGCGGTCGACGGCCCGAACGGGACGGTGCTCGTCGTCGGCGACGTGCAGGGCCACGACCTGAACGCCGCCGCGGTGATGGGCCAGCTCCGCACCGTCGCCCGGGCGGCAGCCGGCGAAGGCCAGTCGCCTGGTGCCATCCTCGCCAGCATCAACCGCTACCTCGAGCGTCTCGACTCCGACCTCCTCGCGACGGCCGTGGTCGTCCGGCTGGAGGACGACCAGGGTACGGCCACGATGGCGAGCGCCGGCCACCTGCCGCCGGTGCTCGTTCGAAGGGGGGTGTCGGGTGCCTGGCAGGCAGAGGAGGTCGTCGCCAAGACCGGCCTTCCTCTCTCGATCGGCCACTCCTGGCCCGAGAGCGCGACCGTCCTCCCGGCCGACAGCGTGCTCCTCCTCTACACAGACGGCCTCGTCGAGACACGCTTCTGGGCTCTCGACGAGGGGCTCGGCATGCTGTGCTCCGTCCTCGAAGCCCTGCCGCCCGACGCTGGGCTCACCGAAGTCCTCGACGCCGCCCTCGACCTGCTGCCCACCGGGTCCCGCGGCGACGATGTGGCGGTCCTCGCCGCCTCGAGGTCGGGGGTCCCCGCCGTCGCCCCGTGATCACCGCCCGGTGGCGGCGTGGCCGGCGAGCGGATGGCGGAACGTGAGGCGGGCCTCACCTGGGCAGCGCGGGTAGGCGTCCGCCTCGATCGCGCGCAGTTCGCAGCCCACCTCGACGTAGAAGTGGAATGCCGCGACGTTCACGTCCTGCGTCTCGACCTCGAGACCTCGCCAGCCGGCGGCCGCCACCAGGCCGGCGGCCGCCTCGAACAGCGCCCGGCCGATACCCGCGCCTCGATTCTCGGGCCGGACTCGCAGGTCGTGGAGGATGGCCGCCCCGGCCCCGGCCGGCGGTGGGGTGACGACAGCCCCCCCGACGCGCCGGTGCCCGGCGAGGGCGGCGAGCACACGCCAGGAGGAGACGTCATGGTGCGCGGGCCACGAGGCCGGGGCGTTTCCCTCGATCGCGTCGTAGTCCTTCCACCACGCATCGGCGACAGGGCGCTCCTCGAGCCCGAGCCCGCCGAGGCAGCCGGCACGGACCACGGGCACGAGGACCCGCCGGACGAGAAAGGCGCTCGGCACCTCGCCGTAGGCCTCGAGATCAGGCGGGCGCTCTTCGACGATGTCGAGCTGGCCCACTCGACCTCCCGCCGGTGCCGACCCCCTGTGCGCCGCGAGCCTCACGACGGTCCCATCCCTTCGAAGCCAGCCCCCAGCCGGCTCGTGCGCGCCAGCTACCGTGAGGCTATGCCCGGCATCCACCCTCTTGTCGAGCCCGTCGCCTTCCTCCTCGGCGAGTGGGAGGGCGGTGGCGAGAGGCTCTGGCCTGGCGGCTTCTCGTTCACCGACCACCTCCGGTTCACGACCGACGGCCGCCCGCTCGTCGAGTACCGCCAGACGACAGCGACGCCCGAGGGCACCCCCTCTCACGGCGAGGTCGGCTACCTCCTGTTGAAGCCGGGTGGCACGGCCCACATGACCGTCGCCCAGCCGTCCGGCATCACCGAGACGCTCGAGGGAAGCGTCCTCGAGGGCGTCCTCTCCCTCTGCTCGGTCGAGATCGGCCGCACTCCGGGAGCCAAGGCTGTGACCGCCAGCGAGCGGCGCCTCTCGCTTCGCGACGGAGTGCTCATCGCAGAGCTCGCCATCGCCATGAACGGCGAGCCGCTCGCACCCCACACCCGCTCGCAGCTGCAGCGGACCCTGCGCACCGAGACCTGACCGGTTACGGTGGGCGGCCGTGCCGTCGACCAGTCGCTCGCCCGTCTGCGGGCTGGATCGTGCCTGAGCTCGATCCGAGCTTTCTCGCTCTCCCGCTCGACGCCCTGAGCACGGCCGGCCTCGAGGCGGCCGCAGCCCGCGGCTGCGAGCACGCAGAGGTGCGGACTGAGCGCGTCCGATCCCAGCTGCTCCGCCTCCGCGACGGGCAGCTCGAGACCTCCGTTGACGAGACCGAGCTCGGCTCGGCGTGCCGGGTCGTCCGGGACGGCTCGTTCGGCTTCGCGGCCACCGTCGAGCTCAGCGTCGACGCAGTGGCCGCCGCCGCCAACCAGGCGACGGAGGCCGCCGAGGTGACCAAGGACGCGCTCCGGCGTCGCCTCGAGCTCGCCCCCGAGCCCTCCCATGGCCGCGTGGAGTGGGTCTCCTCCTACGAGGTCGACCCGACGACGGTCGGCCTCGAGGAGAAGGTGGCGCTGCTCGGGGAGTGGAGCCGACGACTGCTCGCCGCAGACGGCGTCGACCACGTGACGGCGTCGCTTCTCTCGGTCGTCGAGGACAGCCATTACGCCGATTCGAACGGGACGGTCGCCCTGCAGCGGCGGGTTCGCGTCTATCCCGTGCTCGAGGCGCTCTCGGTCGACCCGGACTCCGGCGAGTTCGAGACGATGGAGACGCTGGCCCCACCCGTCGGACGGGGTTACGAGTATCTCTGCGGGACAGGCTGGGACTTCGAGGGCGAGCTCGCCGTCCTGCCGGAGCACCTCTCGGAGAAGCGCCGGGCCCCGAGCGTGGAGCCCGGCCGCTACGACCTCGTCATCGACCCGACGAACCTGTGGCTCACGATCCACGAGTCGATCGGCCACGCCACCGAGCTCGACAGGGTGATGGGCTACGAGGCGGCCATGGCGGGCACCTCATTCGCCACCTTCGACCGGCTCGGCTCGCTCCACTACGGCTCGGAGGTGATGCACGTCTCGGGCGACCGCACCGTCGAGCATGGTCTGGCCTCGATCGCGATCGACGACGAGGGCGTCGCGGCCGGGTCGTTCGACCTCATCGTCGGCGGCGTCCTCCAGGGCTACCAGCTCGACCGTCGCATCGCGAGGGAGATGGGCTTCGAGCGCTCGAACGGGTGCGCATACGCCGCAGGCCCGCTGTACGCGCCAATCCAGCGCATGGCGAACGTCTCGCTGCAGCCCGCTGCCTCGGGCGACCCCTCGGTGGAGGACCTCGTCGCCGGGGTGGAGCGGGGCATCTACGTCGTCGGCAACAAGAGCTGGTCGATCGACATGCAGCGCTACAACTTCCAGTTCACCGGTCAGCGCTTCTTCGCCATCGAGCAGGGCCGGCTCGCCGGGCAGCTGCGTGACGTCGCCTACCAGGCGACCACGACCGACTTCTGGGGCTCGATGGAGGCGGTCGGAGGGCCCTCCACCTACCTGCTCGCCGGTTCGTTCAACTGTGGCAAGGGCCAGCCGATGCAGAGCGCGCCGGTGAGCCACGGCTGCCCGGCCGCACTCTTCCGGCAGGTCAACGTGCTCAACACGAGAGCCGAGGCGGGGCGATGAGCGGCGGGCTCCTTCCCGCCGGGGAGCTCGCCGAGCGGGCGCTCGAGGGCGCACCGGCCGGCGGCCGCATCGCCATCGTGGAGGAGCTCTCCGAGGCGGAGCTCCGCTATGCCAACAACACCGTGACGACGAACGGCGTGCGCCAGAGCCGGGTGGTCACGGTCATCAGCTTCGACGCACGGCCCGACGGAGTGGCGGCGGGGGTCGCCACCGGCAGCGGCGCCCTCGACCTCGACGGTCTCGTGACGGCCGCCGACGCCGGAGCGGCCAGCTCGCCCCTGGCAGAGGACGCCTCCCCGCTCGTCACAGGCGACGCCGCCCCGGACTTCCACGACGGGCCCGGGCGCACGAGGCTCCAGCAGCTGGCCCCGGTGATCGCCGGCCTGCCGGAGCTGTTCGGGCGGGCCGAGGCAGAGGGACGGGTCATCGCCGGCTTCGCCCATCACCGCGTGCGGACGACCTACCTGGCCTCGACGACCGGGCTCCGGGCGCGCCACGTCGACCCGGGCGGCCGGGTGGAGCTCGTCGGCCGGTCCGTCGACGGCACACGATCGGCGTGGGCCGGCGCCGGTACCAACCTCTTCGACGACGTCGACCTCGCCGCGCTCGAAACGCGGCTCGTGCGCGGCCTCGGCTGGGCGCGCCGGCGGGTCGAGCTCCCCGCCGGCCGCTACGAGACGGTCATGCCCGGTGACGCCGTCGCCGACCTCGTGACGATGTTCGAGGGCCATGCCTCGGGCAAGGATGCCGAGGAGGGGGGGAGCGTCTTCTCGGGCCCGGGCGGCGGCACCCGCATCGGGGACAGGCTCTGCCAGCTCGGCTTCGAGCTGCGGAGCGATCCCGCCGACCCGGTGGTGCCGACCATGCCCTTCGTCGCCACGGCGGCTTCGCAGGCGGACATCTCCGTCTTCGACAACGGGGCGCCCATCCCACCGGTGAGGTGGTTGTCGGGCGGCGTCCTCGAGCGCCTGCGATACCACCGCGCCGGCGCCAGGCGCTCGGCGCAGGCCTTCACGCCCGACGTCGGGAACCTCGTCCTCGAGCTGCCCGGCGCAGACGGCGGCCTGGACGACCTGATCGGCCGTACCGAGCGCGGCCTGCTCGTCACGTGCCTGTGGTACATCCGGACAGTCGACCCGGCGACGCTGCTGCTCACCGGGCTCACCCGCGACGGCGTCTACCTCGTCGAGGGCGGCGAGGTCGTGGGCGCCGTCAACAACTTCCGCTTCAACGAGAGCCCCGTCGACCTCCTCGCCAAGGCGCTCGAGGCCGGGCGCACCGAGCGCGCGCTGTCCCGGGAGTGGTCCGAGTGGTACACCCGCACCCGCATGCCACCGCTCAGGGTCGCCGAGTTCAACATGAGCTCGGTGAGCCCGGCCACCTGACGCCTCCGAGGAGAGACCCGTGACGTCGTCGCTGACGTTTCTTGGCACCGGCAACTTCCTTGCCCCTCCCGGCCGCTACTGGAACAGCTTCCTCGTCGAAACGGAGGCTCTCAGCGTCCTCGTCGAGCCCTCGCCGACGGCGCTCCCGAACCTGCGCCGGGCAGGCGGCAGCGCAGCCGACCTTGACGTCGTGATGATCTCCCACTTCCATCCGGACCACACCTTCGGCTGGCCCTTCTTGCTCCTCGAGCTCGCCGAGTCGCAGCGCTCCGAGCCGCTCGTGGTCGCCGGGCCTCCCGGCGTCGAGGCGTTCCTCTCCGAGATGATGCAGCTCGGCTCGCTGACCGGCATCGAGGACGAGGCGCGCCACCACCCGGGGCTCGCCTTCGTCGAGGCCGACCCGTCCTCGACCGGGCAGTCGGCCGGGCCCCTGGCCTTCTCGGCGGTGAGGGTCGAGCACGTCCCGGAGCTCTCCTGCTTCGGCTACCTGCTGGAGCTCGGCGGTCACGCCCTCGGCTACACCGGGGACGTCCATCCGTGCCCCGGGCTCGACGAGCTTGCCGGGCGCGCCGACACGCTGGTCGTCGAGTGTGCCGCGATGCACGCCTCGCGCTCGCACATGGACGTCGCCTCGTTGCGGTCGCTCGCCGAGCGCTTCCCCTCCTGCAGGATGGTCGCCACCCACCTCGGCGGGGAGGTCGAGGCGGCGATGCTGCCCGGGGTCGAGGTCCCCGACGACTTCTCCCGGATCGAGCTCGCTTGAGCTCGGGGCCGGCCTGGGACGGATCTGGTCGTGCCGGGTAGATTCATGACACCGCCGGCTGGCGGCGGCACGGCAGCGAGGCAGGGCAAACGGGCCGCTCGAGGATGGGACCCCGCATTCGATGATCGAGCTGAACTGGGGCGCCGTCACCGACACCGGACTAGTACGACGGCACAACGAGGATTCGCTGCTCGCCGAGCCGCCCGTCTTCGCCGTCGCCGACGGCATGGGAGGCCACGCTGCCGGCGACGTCGCCAGCGCGATGACCATCGACGAGCTTCGGCGACTGGTCGGCCGCGACGACCTCACCCGCGGCGACGTCGAGACGGCGGTCTCGGCCGCCAACTCGGCAGTGCTCGCCAGCAGTCTCACGACCCGCTCCATGCGGGGCATGGGGACGACCCTCGTCGGCATGGTCCTCGTCGTCGACGACGGCTGCCGCCGCTGGCTCGCGTTCAACGTCGGCGACTCACGCCTGTACCGCTTCGCCGGGGGGACGCTCTCCCAGGTCTCCCATGACCACTCCGAGGTGCAGGAGATGCTCGACGAGGGAGCCATCAGCGAGGAGGAGGCCCGGGTGGCGGCCAACCGGAACATCGTGACGAAGGCGATCGGGACCGAGAGCGGTGCCGACGCGGACTACTTCCTCCTCGACGCGCTCGGCGGGGAGCGCTTCCTCATCTGCTCCGACGGGCTCACGAACGAGCTCGAGGACGACGCCCTCGCCGCCGACCTCGGCGCGGGCGAGGACGCGTCGGCGACCGCCCGCCTGCTCACCGAGCACGCCCTTCGCGCCGGCGGGCGGGACAACGTCACCGTCGTCGTCGTCGACGTCGTCTCGAACGACTCGGGCGGCGACGGGAAGCCATCCGAGAGCGAGGCGGCCGGGGTTGACTGACACGATGCCCGTCGCCTTCATCGGGCACGGCTCGCCGATGAACGCTCTCGAGGACAACCGCTACACCGAGTCCTGGCACGCCTTGGCCGCCGCCCTCCCCCGCCCCCGGGCGGTGCTCGTCGTCTCGGCCCACTGGTACATCAACGCGACGGCGGTGACCGCCATGGCGCGGCCGCGGACGATCCACGACTTCTACGGCTTCCCGCCCGAGCTCTTCGCCCTCGACTACCCGGCGCCGGGCGATCCCGAGATCGCCGAGGAGATCGTCGAGGCGGTGAAGCCGGAGTGGATCGGCCTCGACGTCGACAGCTGGGGCCTCGACCATGGGACCTGGTCGGTGCTCCGCCACCTCTTCCCCGAGGCGGACGTGCCGGTCGTCCAGCTCTCGATCAACGCCTTCAAGCCGCTCGGGTACCACCTCGAGCTCGGCGCCAGGCTTGCACCGCTGCGCCGGGCGGGTGTGCTCATCCTTGGGAGCGGCAACGTCGTCCACAATCTCGGAGCGCTCCGCTTCGAGATCGGCGAGCACGCCTTCGACTGGGCCGGGCGCTTCGACGACTCCGTGCGAGAGCTCATGGAGACCGAGCCGGGCGACATCTTGAAGAGCCGGGAGCGCGCCGAGTTCCGCCTCGCCGTCCCGACGCCGGACCACTTCGTCCCTCTCCTGTACCTGGCAGCGCTCGCCGCCGAGGCCGGCGAGCGCTGCGACGTCCTCGTCGACGGTGCGCTCGGCGGGTCGCTCACCATGACCGCCTACGTCGCCGGGAGCGATGTCGCCGCCTCGGGGCACAGCCCGACCGCAGCCTCGGTCCCGCCCTGGCCGGCCGCACCCGCCGATCAGGCCGGCCTGTGAGCGGTGCCGTGGGGCCACGGTGAAGGTCCGCTTCGCCGTCTCGCCGGGACCCGGTCCCTACGACTCCGGGCGCTTCGGCGCCTTCGTGGACGGGCTCGAGGCAGGCGGCTTCGACACCATGTGGTTCTCCGACATCCCGCTCGGCGACGAGGTCGAACCGATCGTCGGGCTGGCGCTCGCCGCCGAGCGCACGGCGCGTCTGATGCTCGGGGCCAACCTCGTCCCCATCGGGCGAAGCCCCGTCCAGCTCGCGAAACAGCTGGTGCAGCTGCAAGAGGCGCCGGGCGGACGGATCCTGCTCAGCCTCGTCCCGGGAACCGGGTCGGCACCCGAGCGAGCGGCGCTCGGCCTCGGCCGGGCGAGCCGCTCAGCCGCCTTCGAGGCGGCCGTCGCCGCGCTGCGCCGGGCGTGGGACACGGGCGCGGGCGGCGCTCGCCGGCCGCTCGAGCTCTGGCTCGGCGGCCACGGACCCCGGGCTCTCGAGCGGGCGGGGCGTCTCGGCGACGGCTGGCTCGGCGCCGCCATGACGCCCGAGGAGGCGGCGGCGGCCGTCGCCCGGATCACTGCAGCGGCGGCGTCAGCGGGCAGGTGGATCGACCCGGAGCACTTCGGCATGTCGATCCCCTATGCCCGCGACGACCCCGGGCCCGGGGCCTTCGAGGCACTCGCCTCCCGGCGCCCGGACGCCGATCCGCGCGAGCTCCTCCCGGTCGGCTCGAAGGCTGTTCACCGCCTCCTCGACGGCTACCTCGAAGCCGGCTGCTCGAAGTTCGTCCTCCGGCCGGTGGGGGTGGTCGATCTCGACGACGAGCTCGACTGGCTGGCGAGGACGGTGCTCCCCCGCCAGAGCTGACGGTGACCCTGGACAGATGTCCAGGGTGGTGGTTGACTCCCGCCATGAGCAACGACTACCCGTACGCCGGGCGCTTTGGCGTCAACCGGGTGCTCCCCGAGCAAGGCCTGCCGCGGGACCAGATCCTGGCCGAGCTGCAGGCGATGGCCGCCGGCGAGGACGCAACGTGGGAGTCGGGCAGGGTGTCGGGGACCATGTACTGCGGCGACCACGAGCACTACGCCTTCTTGAACGAGGCGTTCGGCCTGTTCGCCCACGTGAACGCCCTCCAGCGCGACATCTGCCCGAGCCAGACGCGCTTCGAGGGGGAGATCCTCGCGATGGCGCTCGACCTGTTCCACTCCGGCGCCGTCGCCGGCACCGAGCCCGCCGGCCTCGTCACGACCGGCGGCACCGGCAGCATCTCGCATGCGATGCTCGCCTACCGCGAGCACGCCCGGGAGACGCGAGGTGTCGTCTTGCCGAACGTCATCAAGCCGGAGACGGCGCACCCGGCCTTCGACAAGGCGTGCCACCTGTTCGGCATCGAGCTCCGGCGGGCGCCCGTCGACCCGGTCACGACCCTCGTCGACCTCGACTTCGTGAGCGAGCACGTCGATGACAACACCGTCGCCCTCGTCGGATCGGCCTGCAACTACGGCTACGGCACGATCGACCCGATCGGCGAGCTCGGGGCGATCGCCCTCGAGCGTGGCGTCGGCCTGCACGTCGACGCCTGCCTCGGCGGCTTCATCCTCCCCTTCGGCGAGGAGCTCGGCTACGAGGTGCCACCGTTCGACTTCCGGGTGCCCGGGGTCACCTCGATCTCGGCCGACACCCACAAGTACGGCTACGCCTTCAAGGGCTCCTCCACGGTGCTCTTCTCCGACAAGGCGCTGCGCAACTCGCAGTACTTCTACCTGACCGACTGGAGCGGCGGGAAATACTGCTCACCGGGGACGGAGGGCTCCCGCTCCGGCGGTCTGCTGGCGGCCACGTGGGCGTCGCTCGTCTCGCTCGGCCGGGAGGGCTACCGGCGCTACGCGAAGGAGATCTTCGAGACGGCCGGGACGATGAAGTCGGCCATCTCCTCGCATCGAGAGCTCTCGATCATCGGGCAGCCGAGCTTCCTCTTCTCCTTCACGAGCAACGAGTTCGACGTGTACCACCTGGCGGACTTCATGAGACCCCGCGGCTGGCGCTTCAACGGCCAGCAGTACCCGAACGCCCTCCACATGGCGGTCACCCGGCCCCAGACAAGGCCCGGCGTCGCCGAGGCGTTCGCCGCCGACCTCGCCGAGGCGACCCAGTACGCCAAGGCGGAGAACGAAGCCGGCCACGCACCGGCGAGCGGCGCCATCTACGGTGGCGTCGCCGGTGGGATGACGGCGGAGGTGGACGAGCTCATCAAGCAGGTCATGGCCGAGATGATGGACCGGCAACAGTCCGTCCCCCCGCTGGAGCGGTGAGCGGCCCCGGGGGAGCCGCCGGCGGGACGGGGCTCTGCCTGGCGGTCGACCTCGGCACGGGCGGCCCGAAGGTCGGCTTCGCCCGCCTCGACGGCGAGCTCGTCTGGCTCGACCACCAGCGGGTCGAGACCCGCTGGAGCGGGGGCGGCGGAGCCACCCAGGACGCGGGCGGCTGGTGGCGGCTCGTCCGCGAGGCCGTCCGACGCGGGCTTCGAAGCGGTGCGGTCGACGTCTCGCATGTCGTGGCGGTCTCCTGCACGGGCCAGTGGGCCTCCACCGTCCCCGTCGACAGCTCGGGCGAGCCGGTCGGGGACTGCCTCATGTGGATGGACCACAGGGGCGGTCCGTACTCCCGCAAGGTCATCGGCGGCCCCGTCGCCGGCTACTCCCCCCGTCCGGCCATCCAGTGGATCCGCCGCAGCGGCGGGGCACCCTCGGTCAACGGCGCCGATCCCATCGGGCACATGCTCTACCTCCAGCACGAGGAGCCGCGGGTCACCGCCGACGCGGCCTTCTTCCTCGAGCCCGTCGACTACCTCTCGATGCGCTTCACCGGGACCGCCGCCGCCTCGCATGCCTCCATGACGGCCGCCTGGCTCACCGACAACCGCCGCCTCGACCGTCTCGACTACGACCCGGTGCTCGTCCGCCTGTCGGGAGTGGACCGCTCCAAGCTGCCGCCGCTCGTCGCCACCGGCTCGGTCGTCGGCGAGGTGCGCCGGCAGGTGGCCGACGAGCTCGGGCTCCCCGCCGGGGTGAAGGTCGTCACCGGCATGCCCGACCTCCACTCGGCCGCCTGCGGCGCCGGCGCGGTGCGGGACTACGACACGCACCTCGCCATCTCGACGAGCGCCTGGATCGGCGCTCCGGTGCCCTTCAAGAAGACCGATGCCCTGCGGTCGATCGCCTCGGTCCCGGGCCTGACGCCGCGCCAGTACCTCATCGCCGACAACCACGAGGCGGGCGGGCTCTGCCTCGAGTGGGCGCGGGACCTCCTCTTCCCCGGCGCCTCCTTCGAGGAGGTCGTGGCCGAGGCGGAACGCTCGCCAGCCGGTGCCGGCAAGGTGATCTTCACCCCCTGGCTGACCGGCGAGCGCTCCCCGGTCGACGACCGCTACGCCCGCGGTGGCTTCCACAACGTCTCGGTGAGCACCACCCGGGCAGACCTCGCCCGGGCGGTGCTCGAGGGCACGGCGCTCAACAACCGCTGGCTGCACGAGGCGGTCGAGTCCTTCGCCAGGCGGCGGCTCGAGCCCTTGCGCATCATCGGCGGCGGTGCCCAGTCCGACACCTGGTGCCAGATCCAGGCCGACGTCATGGGCCGTCGCCTGGAGCGTGTCGTGCGGCCGCTGCACGCCAACCTCCGGGGCGCGGCCATCTTCGCCAGCCTCTCGCTCGGCGTCGTCACGGCTGACGAGGTCAACGAGCTCGTCCCTGTCGAGCGGGTCTTCGAGCCGAACCCGTCCCGCCGGGCGATCTACGACGAGCTCTTCGCCGAGTTCCCCCGCCTGTACAAGGCACAGCGCCACATGTTCTCCCGCCTGAACAAGCCGCAACGCCGGTGACAGCGACCCCGGCCGGGGCGGGGGCGCCGAGACGCCGCTCCTCGGTCCAGCGGCGCGACGCACTCTTGCAGGCGGCGATCGAGATCGTCGGCGAGGCCGGCGCCGGCGCGGCCACCCACCGCGCCATCGCGGCGCGTGCCGGCCTTCCGCTCGCTACGACGAGCTACTTCTTCTCCTCGATCGACCAGCTGCTCGAGGAGGCCACCCGTCGCTTCACCGCCATCAGGGCGGCCGAGATCGAGCGGGTGGCCGACGAGCTGCCCGACCAGGCGAGCTTCGAGGAGGTGGCCGCCCTCTTCGCCGATCTCCTCCTCGCCGGCGAGCGCTCGATGGAGCTCGCCCAGGTGGAGGCCTACCTGCATGCTGCCCGCCGCGAAGCGCTGCGCCCGGCCGTCGGCGGCGCCATGGCGGCCTTCGAGCGGGCCGCCGAGCGCGCGTTGTCGGCAGCCGGCGCCGCCCGGCCGGCGGAGGGGGCACGCGCCTTCGTGGCGCTCTCCGACGGCTTCGTCCTCGGACACCTCGCCCGCCCGCGCGACGACGACCGCGAGGTCTTCGCCGAGGCGCTCAGGTCCCTCTTCGTCGCCTACCTCATGGAGCCCACCGAGCGCGACCGCGTCGAGGTCCGCCTCGGCGGGCGTCGGGGCGTCGGGACGCACGCCGGCGCTCCCGGGCCGGCCTGAGGACTTCTGCACCACCCTCCGCCACCTCCGACCCGCGCCGTGAGTGGGTCCGGCTCCCGCAAATGCGGCTCGGGGGAGGTGGGCCACCCCGAGAAACGACAGGGCCCGCGGCCGGCGCCGCCTCTCGAGTGTGACAGGGAGTGGCGCACCGCTCACGCTGCGCGGTCGTGACGTCCTGGCTGCAAAGTTCCCCTTTCCCCAGGCCGCCGGCTGCGCGAAAGTGACGTCACCACGACAGGAGCGAGGGGGTCGCCATGCGTGCCATGCGGCGGATCTGTCGACAGCTGGTCACTGCAGGCGCGGCGGGGGTGGTGGTCATCCTCGGCGCCGGCCTGCTGCCGGCACCGAGCGCAGGAGCAGCCCCGCAGGGCGCCGCCCTCACCCAGCTCCAGATCGTGAGCGGCGGCCACTCCTTCAAGGCGGACGGCGTCTCCTGGACGGCAGCCGTCGACGCGAGTCTCTACACCCCCACTCCGAGCGTCACCATCGGCGGGGTCAACGTCTCCGTCTCCCGCTCGACCCTCGCCGGGACCGAGAGCCACTACTGGAACCTCCAGGTCCCAGGGAGCAGCTTCACGAACAAGGGCGGGGGTTCCTGGCTCGTGGCGCCCGGCAGCTCCACGTCGCCGGTCCTCTCCTTGAGCGTCACCTTCCACCCCTCCACGCGTGTGGCCGAGCGCTGCAAGAGCGGGAGCGCCGCGACCTACACGGGCACGCTCTCCGGGCGCCTCGTGCTGACCTCGGGTCTGAACAAGCTCGGACGAGTCGGGGCGGACCGCTGGAGTTTCGGTACGACGACCCTGTACGCCGACTACGGCTGTCTTCCGTACTCGATCAAGCGTCCCTGCCGGGCGGGGGTCCTCTACGGGACCGCCGGCACGGGTCTCGGGTCGCGCTATGCCGAGGTCTACGGCATACAGGCCGGCAAGACCGACATCGTCTCCCTGACGAGGGGAGTCACACTCAGCGCGCCGACCAACGCCTACCGCTTCGACTACGTCACCTCGAGCGAGCCGAAGGCCACCCTCCGATACGGGGTCCTCAAGGTCGTGACCCGCACGGGTGCCCTCGTCCGCGGCAGCGCCACCTTCAAGGGCACCGGGGCAAAGCACACCTCCTACGTCTGCTACGAGAAGGGTGTGAAGCACACCGCCAGAGTGACGATCTACTCGACCGTCGTCTTCTCGAGCCCGGGGAGGCTCACAGGTCGGACGCTGCTCACCGGCACCTTGTCCTCGCTCAAGTCGGCGAAGCACGCCTACATGTCGGTCACGACCATCTCCTGACGCCGCCAGCGCCTCAGGGCGCCGAGTCGCCTCGTGAGCTCGTCTCGATCCAGCGCCTCAGCCCGGCGGCGTTCGAGTGGACGCCGTTCAGGGTCTCGAGCTTCTCGCGGTACTCGGGCGGCGCCGAGTCGAATTGGCCGCCGAAGCGCTCCTCGAGGGCCGTCGCGATGTCCTCGCCGCGCTCGAAGGCACCGGTCGCCACCGCCCCCCATGCGCGCAGCGTCTCGGACGCCTCCTCGAGCAGCTCCCCGGGCGGGATCGGCACGAGCCCGTAGTGGGTGAGGGCGATTCCGACCGGGCAGTGCCCGGCGAACTTCTTGAGCGAGGTGAGGGCCTGGTCGAGGTCGAAGTCCGGCGGCGGGGTGGCCGGCCGGAGGATGCCGCCATCGGGCAGGCGCACCCCGACGGCATCGCCGGCGAAGAGGAGCCCCGAGCTCGAGTGGAGGAAGCCGAGATGGTGCTTGGCATGCCCGGGCGAGTCGATCGCCCGGAGCGTCCGACCGTCGCCGATGTCGATCTCCTCCTCGTCATGGAGGACGTGCAGCCGCTCGGGCGGCGTCGGGTCGAGCCGCCCGTAGAGCGAGTCGAGCAGCGGGCCGTAGACGCGGGCGGCCGAGTCGACCAGGCGGGTCGGGTCGGCGAGGTGCCGGGCGCCCTTCTCGTGGACGTAGACGGTCGCCTTCGGAAAGGCGCGCGCCACGTCGCCGACGCCGCCGGCGTGGTCGAGGTGGATGTGGGTGACGGCCACCCCGGCGAGGTCGGAAGCCGCCACGCCGAGCGAGGACAGCTCCTCGAGCAGCGTGTCGACCGAGCTCTGGCTGCCGGTCTCGACGAGCACCGGCCGCGGGCCTTCGATCAGGTAGCCGGCGGTCATCCGCTCCCAGCCGCCGAGCAGGGTGTCGATCTCGATGACCCCGTCTGCGAGACGCGTCGTGCTCATGGTCTGGTCCCTCCTCTCAGTCCGACGACACCTGCAGGACGACCTTCACGTCGTCCGGCTCGCGCTCGAAGGCGCCGGCGAACTCCTCGATCGGCACCTTACGGGTGACGAGCTTGGCCAGCCAGTCCCGCGAGGCCGTGGCGAGGGCGTCGGCGGCCGCCTCGTAGTGCCGCCGGTTGGCGTTCACCGAACCGACGATGCCTTCGTTGGTGAGCACCATCGAGCGGTTGACGAGGCCGGCGTCGATCGAGAGAGCCCGGCCGGTCGGCGAGACGCCCGTGAGGCAGACCACGCCGCCGGAGCCGACGTGCTCGATGGCGTCGAAGACGAGGGCGGGCACCCCTGTGCACTCGATGATCACATCGGCGTCCTTCGCCGACGCCTCGATGGGGCCCGTATGGTACGTGGCCCCGAGCTCGCCCACGAGGTCGGGCTTGAGACCCTTGTCGACCTGGTCGAAGACGTGGACCTCGAGGCCCTTTTGGACGCCGATCATGGCGGCGAGGAGCCCGATCGGCCCGGCGCCCGTGACGACGGCGACCCTCGGGTGCCAGGTGGCCCGGTTGCCGACCTTCTCGGCCTGCTCCCAGGCCTTTGCCACGACGCTCGTCGGCTCGAGCAGCACGCCGAGCTCGCCGAGGCGCGAGTCGACCTTCACGAGGGCGTCCGGCGCGGCCCGGTAGCGCTCCCGCATGAAGCCGTCGAGCGACTTGATCCCGTGCTCGGTGTACTGGCCGTTGCGGCAGAAGTCCCACTCGCCGGCGGCGCAGTTGTAGCAGGGCACCGGGTCGGGGCGCCGCACGATCCCGACCACGTAGTCGCCCGCCGCCAGCCCGGAGCCCTCGGGCGCCTCGACGACGCGGCCGATCGACTCATGGCCGAGGACGAGGCGCTCATGGCCGGGGGGTGCCCAGCCGTACTGGCCGGAGACGATCTCGAGGTCCGTCCCGCAGATGCCGACGGCGATCGTCTCGACGAGGACCGGACCCTCGCTCTCCTGGGGGTCGTCGAAGTGCTCGAGACTGGCCGAGGCCGCACTGCCTGGTACGACGGTGATCGCTTTCACGTGGGCTCCTTGTCTTGGTCCGCCGGCGGCGGCGAGCCCCGGGAGGTCAGTGGTGGAAGGCCTTCCGGAGCAGCTTCGGGCGCCGGAGGGTGCTCCGAACGCCGTGTATGTGCGGCTTCATACCCGAGAGGCGCGCCGCGTGGCTCACCGGGTGGGGGTGCTCGGGCGCCTGGGAGAGGCCGGCTGCGGTGTTGACGAGCGAGACGTGGCTGAAAGCCTGCGGGACGTTGCCCACCTGGCGCTTTGCCACCGGGTCGTACTCCTCTGAGAGCAGCCCGAGGTCGTTGCGGAGGTCGAGCAGCCGCTCGAACAGCGTCACCGCCTCCTTGGTCCGCCCGATGAGGTGGAGCGAGTCGGCCAGCCAGAACGAGCAGGCGAGGAAGGCTCCCTCCCTGCCCGAGAGCCCGTCGACCTGCTCGGAGTGGGAGGAGTCGTAGCGCATGACGAAGCCGTCGGCGGTGAGCTCACGCTGGATGGCCTCGACCGTGCCGACCACCCGCTCGTCGCTCGGCGGGAGGAAGCCGACGAGGGGGATCATGAGGGTGCTGGCGTCGAGCTCCCGCGAGCCGTAGTACTGGGTGAAGGTGCGCCGGTCGGCGTCGTAGCCCTGCTGGCAGACCTCCCTGTGGATCTCGTCGCGCAGCCCCCGCCAGCGGTCGACCGGGCCCTCGAGGCCGAACTCCTCGATGTCCTTCACCGCCCGGTCCACCGCCACCCAGGCCATGACCTTGGAGTGGGTGAAGTGCCGGCGCGGGCCGCGCACCTCCCAGATGCCGTCGTCGGGCTCCTTCCAGCCGGACTCGATGAAGTCCATGATGGCGAGCTCGAGGTCCCAGGCCGGCCCGGAGCTGTCGAGGCCGAGCCGGCGGCCCTCGTGCAGGGCGCCGAGGACCTCGCCGTAGACGTCGAGCTGGAACTGGTCGGCGGCCGCGTTGCCGATGCGCACCGGCGCGGCGCCTTCGTAGCCCGGCAGCCAGGTCAGCTCGCGCTCGAGCAGCGTCCGCTCACCGGCTGGGCCGTACATGATCTGCAGCTTGGAAGGCTCCCCGGCAACTGCCCGGAGCAGCCAGTCCCGCCAGGCCTGCGCCTCGTCGCTGTAGCCGGCGACCATGAGGGCGGAGAGCGTCAGGGTGGCGTCCCGCAGCCAGGAGTAGCGGTAGTCCCAGTTCCGGTTGCCCCCGAGGCTCTCGGGGAGCGAGGTCGTCGCCGCCGCGATGATGCCTCCGGTCGGGGCGTAGGTGAGCGCCTTCAAGGTGACGAGCGAGCGCACGATGGCCTCCTGCCACTCGCTCTGCTCGATGGCGTCCATGTCGGCCCAGTTGTCCCAGAAGACGCAGGTGTGGGCGACCGCGAACATGGCGTCGACCGGGCGGGGCACCGACTCGTGCGAGGCGAAGTAGGTGAGGGTGAACGGCACCCGCTGGCCCTCGCGGATGGTGAACTCGGCGACGGTCGTCATGTCCTCGCCCCGGGTGTGCACCGGCGTCCACAGGGCCACGCCGTCGGGTCCGGCGATGGCGGTGAGGACGCCCTCGACGTGGCGGACCCAGGGGATGGCCGTCCCGTACTCGAAGCGCATGACGAGGTCCATGCGCATGGCGACCTCGCCCGACAGGCACTCGACCACCCGGACGATCTCGGGATACTGCTCCCGGATCGGCATGCAGTCGGTCACCCTGACGGTCCCCCCCGGGAGCTCCCACTCGCTCTCGAGGACGAGGGAGTTGCCCCGGTAGCGGCGTCTCGTGGCGAGCAGCGGGGCGTCCGTCCCCGGCCGCGGGCTGGCAGCTGGGGCGATCCGCCAGAAGCCGTGGCGCCCATCGCCGAGCAATTTCGTGAAGACGGCGGCCGAGTCGAAGCGGGGCAGGCAGCACCAGTCGATCGATCCGTCCCGGCCGACGAGGGCACAGGTCTGTGTGTCACCGATGAGGCCGTAGTCCTCGATGCGCAGGCTCACCGTGACATCATGTCCGACGGGACCCCCGGCCGGGTACCCGGGCGCCGGTCTCTCCTCAACTGCCGAGGCACGTGCCGGTCCCCGAACGCGAGCCCACCGGGCGCCGCTCGGCCTCGCGCACCCGCTTCAGCACTCCGGGAGAGGCGAGCGCGTAGCCGATGTGGTCGTTGCTCGACTGGCGGGAGAAGACGATGCCGATGACGACGCCGTCCGCCTCGACGAGCGGACCTCCGGAGTTGCCCGGGCGGACGAGCGACTCGATCTCGTACATCTCCCGGGTGGTGAGGACGTTCCCGTAGATGTCGTAGCCGGTGGCGTCGAGCAGGCCGCGGACGCCCGCCGGCTGGGCGTTCAGGAAGGGTCGGCCGCCGGGGAAGCCGAGGACGGCCGCCTCGGTGCCCCGGCCGACGTAGCTCGGGTCGAGCCGGACCGCCCGGTCGGTGAGGTTCGCCACCCTCAGCACCGAGAGGTCGTAGCGGGGGTCGAACAGGACCGGGTAGGCGTTGTGGTAGCCGGCCGCGTCGGTCACCACGACGTGGTTCGACCCGGCGACGACATGGGCGTTCGTGACGACCAGTCCCGGGGCGACGACGATGCCCGAGCCCTTCTCGACGAGATCGCCGTGGTCGCACCCGAACGCCGTCACCTGAACCGTCGAGTTCCCGATCCGGGCGACCGCCTGGCGTACGAGGGCGGAGCCGGGCAGCCGGACGGGGGCGATCGTCCCCGAGTTGAGGACGATCGGGAAGATGTTGTCCCGGTTCAGCAGCTTCTCGATGGAGACGAGCTCGGAGGGGATCGGCGGCATCAGGTTCGAGAGGTTCTCGAGGATGGCCGAGTTCGCAGTCTCGTTGGAGATCGACGCCACGGGTGAGCTCACCATCACCGAGGCGAGGATCCACACGAACATGAGGGTGCCGACCATCGCGATGGCCGCACCCGCGCCGGCGTCCAGCTTGGCCATGCCCCGACCCTGGAACCTGCCCCACACCTTGGCGCCGAGCTGCCGTCCGGCGCCGCCGAGCAGGCCGCAGGGAAGGATGAGCAGCAGCAGCGAGACGAAGGTCCTCGCGAAGGTCGCCTGGATGTGGGGGCTCACCACCGAGACGACGGCGACGCCGACCACGAGGCCGAGGAGGGCGCCGGCGAAGGAGAGGAGCTGGACCGCCGCCCCGACCCGCACCCCGTGCAGAGCCGAGAGGAGGACGAGGACGACGATGAGCCAGTCGAGCAGGTTCATCGATCGGCTGCTCTCAGAGCGGCTCGATGCCGAGGTCCTCGTAGGTGAGGACGCGCACGTAGGGCACCGTGAGGCCGAGCTCCTCGAGGCGCGAGGACAGGTGCTCGCCCCGGTCGAGCATGGTGCAGACGCCGACGATCTCCGACGGCGTCGCGCTGACCACCTCGAGCGCCTCGAGGAGGGACCGCCCGGTCGAGACGGTGTCCTCGAAGACGACCACCCGCCTGCCGGCCGACAGCTCGGCGCCCTCGATCCGCCGAGCAGTCCCGTGCTCCTTCGGCGCCTTGCGCACCGAGAACCACGAGCAGCCGTTGAGGAGCGCCACGGCGTGGGCCACGGGGTCCGCCCCCATCGTCATGCCGCCGATGGCGTCGAAGGCGACGCCGGCGCCCTCGAGACCGGCCGCCACCGCCCGAGCGGCGAGCGAGAGGTCCCGGCCGCGGCTGACCGCTCTCCGCAGGTCGACGTAGTCGTGGCTCGACCCACCCGAGGAAAGGGCGAATGCCTGCTCCCGGCGCTCGTAGCCACGCGAGAGGACGAGACCGAGAAGGTCCCCCCTGAGCGACGAAGGTGTGGGCTCCCCTGGGATCGCGTCCATAGTCGGCGGCCAGTGTAGGCAACGCAGGGAGGTGCCCGAAGGTGGTCGCGCACCCCCGCGACGTGCATTAGACCATTGGCATGGCTCGCGTAGACGCCCCGGCGCGGCAGGTCCGGCGCCGGCGACCGGGGCAGGAGCACTACCACCGTGACATCCAGGGAGGGGGAGCCAGAGCCGCCGTCTTCGGCGTGAGCGACGGCCTGGTCTCCAACGTCTCGCTCATCCTCGGGCTCTCCGGCGCACACCCGGCAGGCTCGGTCATCCGCCTCGCGGGGCTGGCGGGCCTGCTCGGCGGTGCCTTCTCGATGGCGGCCGGCGAGTACATCTCCATGCGCGCCCAGAAGGAGCTCTTCGAGCGGGAGATCGAGGTGGAGCGCCGCGAGATCGAGCGGCACCCGACGGCGGAGCTGCGCGAGCTCGTCCACCTCTACGAGCAGCGTGGGATCCCGAGCGACCTCGCCGAGCAGCTGGCGAAGGAGGTGATGTCCAACCCGGTCATCGCGCTCGAGACCCACGCCCGCGAGGAGCTGGGCGTCAACCCGGACTCCCTCGGCCAGCCGATCCAGGCGGCGGCCTCCTCCTTCGTCACCTTCTCGATCGGCGCCGTCGTGCCCCTCGTCCCTTTCCTCGTCGGGGGCGGGACCGGCGCCGTCCTCGCCGCCATCCTGGCGGCAGGCATCGCCGCCCTCGTCGTGGGCGGCCTGCTGTCGTTCTTCACCGGCAGGTCCTGGTGGTGGTCGTCGATCCGCCAGCTGCTCATCTGCGTCGTCGCCGGGGCGGTGACCTACGCCCTCGGCAGTGCCATCGGCGTCTCCGGCGCCGGCTGAGGCGACGGTGCGCCTCTACCTGGTGCGCCACGGGAAGGCGGGCGACCGCTACGAGTTCCCGGGAGACGACCTCGAGCGCCCGCTGACAGGGGCCGGCCGCCGCCAGGCCCGGGCGATCGCTCTCCAGCTCTCAGCCTGCGACCCGGTGCCGGCGGTCCTGCTCACGAGCCCGGCGGCACGCTGCCGCGAGACCCTCGAACCCCTCTCGACCCGCCTCGGGGTCGCCATCGAGACCCACCGCTTCCTCGAGGAGGGCGCCGATGTGGCCGTCGCCATCGAGCGCCTCGCCGCCCGTAGCGAGCAGGCCGTGGCGGCCTGCTCCCACGGCGACGTCATCTGGGGGGTGCTCGAGTGGCTCGCCCGCGCCGGCGTCGACCTCGGGGAGCGTCCCGATGTCCAGAAGGCGGCGACCTGGGCGATCGACCTCGCCGGCCCCGACATCCCTCTCCGTGCCGAGTACCTGCCGCCCCCGGACCGCCCCGTCCGGGCGTCGGACTAGGCCGCACCGGTGAGCGTCCAGCCGAGGCCCGGCTCCACGACCGGTCCGCTCGCCCTCGTCGGGGGCGCCGAGTGGCGCGAGGGCGCCGACTTCGACGCCGAGCTGCTCGAGCGCTCCGGATCGGACGAGGTAGTCGTCCTGCCGACGGCGGCGGCCTACGAACGGCCCGAGCGCGCGGTCGAGTGGGCGACACGCTGGTTCGCCTCCCTCGGAGGCCGGGTGCGCCCGCTCATGGTCCTCCGACACGAGGACGCCCTCGGCGCCGAGGTGGCCAAGGTCGTCTCCGAGGCCCGCTTCCTCTACCTCGGCGGAGGGTCGCCCCTGCACCTGCGCTCGGTGCTCAAGGCGTCCCCGCTCTTCGACGCCCTGGCGGCCGCCTGGCACGGCGGCGCCGTGGTCGCCGGCTCCTCAGCCGGGGCGATGGTGCTGTGCGACCCGATGGTGGACCCCCGGGGCGGCGCCTTCACCGTCGGGCTCGGCCTCGTCGAGCAGATGGCGGTCGTTCCCCACCACGAGCCCGGCGGAGGCCGCCTGCTCTGGCGGACGCTCGAGCTCGCACCGCCCGGCATCGCCGTCGCCGGCATCCCCGAGCGCACGGCACTCCTGCGGGAGCCGGGGGGCACCTGGCGAGCCTCCGGAGCGCGCGCGGAAGCGGTCTCGGTGTACCTCGACGGCGAGCTCGCCGGCCTCGAGGCCCTCCCCGGCTGACCTCTCGGAGAGGAGGCTCAGTCGGCCTCTGAGATCGTCACCGACTCGATCACGACGCGCTCGTCCGGCCGGCCGGACGACGAGCCGACGGCGTCGATCGCCGCCAGGACGTCACGGCCGGAGACGAGCTGGCCGAACAGCGAGTACTGCGGCGGGAGCCGGACGCCGTCTGGGCCGGAGATGACGAAGAACTGGCTGCCGTTGGTGTTCGGGCCGGCGTTCGCCATGGCGAGCGAGCCGATCTCGTAGCGGCCGGGCTTCGGGAGCTCGTCCTCGAAGCGGTAGCCGGGCCCGCCGGCACCGGTCCCCTCGGGGTCGCCACCCTGGATGACGAAACCCGGGATGACGCGGTGGAAGGAGATCCCCTCGAAGTAGTGGTACCTCGCCAGGAAGACGAAGTTGTTGACCGTCCGGGGCGCAAGGAGCGCGTCGAGCGAGAAGGCCATCGTCCCCTTCGAGGTGGCCATCTCTGCTCCGTAGCGCTTGGTCAGGTCGATGCACATCGGAGGCGGCTGGCTGAAGTGCTGTCGCTTCTCCGATGAGCCGTCCTCTGCCGGGCAGTCGATCGTCATGGGCAGCTCCTCTCAGCTCTTCACTTGCTTCACGGTCACCTTCAACAGGTAGACCCGGACGGTGGGGGTTCCGGTGTTGTTGCCCGCCGGGGCACCATAGGAATTGATCTTGTCGACCACCGACATCCCGCTCGTCACCTGCCCGAACACCGTGTAGACCGGGTTCGAGTTGATGCCGAGGCCGCCGTTGCCGACGACCACGAAGAACTGGCTGCCGTTCGTGCTCGGGGTGCCGGTGTTCGCCATCGCCACCGAACCGGCCGGGTAGCAGTCCTTGTTTGCGATGCAGGACTTCGGCGGTGTGTTCCCGGTGAACGAGTAGCCGGGGAAGTGGAGAGGACCGCCGGTGCCCGTCCCGGCCGGGTCGCCGCCCTGGTCCATGAAGCCCTTGATCACCCGGTGGAAGAAGGTGCCGTTGTAGTAGTTCCAGCGGGCGAGGAAGACGAAGTTGTTCACGGCGGCGTACGACTTGGCGGCGTCCATGCTGACGACGAAGGAGCCGGCCGACGTCTCGAAGGTGGCGTCCCAGACCGAGGTCGGGGCGATGCAGTGCGGCGGAGCGGCCTTGAACAGCACGACCCGCTTCGCCTCCGCCGCCGTCGGGCAGGTCGGCGCCGCGGCCGTCGTCGTGAGCGGCTGGGTGCTCGGCACCGGGAACGTGCTGGTCGTGGTCGTCGAGGCGGCGGCCACGTGGTGCTTCTTCGCCGGCGTGCCGGAGCTCAGCGCGATGACGATGCCGACGATGGCGGCCGCGATGACGAGCATGCTGGCGCCGCGGCGGATCGATCGGCGGCGCTTCAGGCGCCGCTGCTGCTCAGCCTGCTTCTGGTATCGGGCCGCGCGCTGGCGAGCTCGTTTCTCGGTGGGCACGGCGCCCCACCCTACCTGAGCCACCTGGGCCCGAGAAAGCCGAGGCGCTCCAGCCCGAGACCTGCGGCCCCGCCAGGTAGCTTGGCCGCCGTGACTCTCGTCGTCCAGAAATTCGGGGGGACCTCGGTCGCGGACGCCGACCGCATGCAGGCGGTCGCCGAGCACGTGGCGCGGACGAGGCGTTCGGGGGACGACGTCGTCGTCGTGGTGAGCGCCATGGGCAGGACCACCGACGACCTGCTCCACCTCGCCGAGCAGGTCTCCGGCGTCCATCCCGCCCGGGAGATGGACATGCTGCTCACCGCCGGCGAGCGGATGTCGATGGCGCTGCTGTGCATGGCGCTCGCCGAGCGGGGGGTACCGGCCGCGTCCTTCACCGGCAGCCAGGCCGGCATCATCACCGACACCCTCCACCGCAAGGCGAGGATCCTCGAGGTGAAGGGCGACCGGCTGCGCGCCGCACTCGCCGAGGGGGTCGTCCCGGTGGTGGCCGGCTTCCAGGGCGTCTCCTCCACCCGGGACATCACCACGCTCGGCAGAGGGGGCTCCGACGTCACCGCCGTGGCGCTGGCGGCCGCCCTCGGCGCCGCCCGGTGCGAGATCTACACCGACGTCTCGGGTGTCTTCTCGGCCGACCCACGCGTCGTGCCGACCGCCCGCAAGCTGCCCCGGGTCTCCTTCGAGGAGATGCTCGAGATCGCCGCCACCGGCGGGCGGGTGCTCATGCTGAGATCGGTCGAATTCGCCCGCAACCACCACGTGCCGCTGCTCGTCCGCTCGAGCTTCACCTGGGAGCCGGGCACCATCGTCATCGAGGAGGACCCGTCCATGGAGCAGCCCGTCGTCTCCGCCGTCACCCACGACACCTCTCAGGCCAAGATCACCCTTTCGGGCGTGGCCGACCGGCCGGGCATCGCGGCCACGCTGTTCCGGCGCCTGGCGGAGCGGTCGGTCAACGTCGACATGATCGTCCAGAACATCTCGCACGACGGGATGACCGACATCTCCTTCACGGCCCCGCGGGAGGACCTCGCCGCCAGCCGGGAGGTGGCCGAGTCCATGCTCGGCCCCCTCGAAGCGGCCGAGGTGATCACCGACGAGGACGTGGCGACGGTCTCCCTCGTCGGAGCCGGGATGAAGACCCATCCCGGCGTCACCGCCACGATGTTCGAGACGCTCGCCGCCGAGGGCATCAACATCGAGATGATCTCGACCTCGCCGATCCGCATCTCCTGCATGGTGAGAAGCGACCTGGCCGAGAAGGCGGTGCAGGCCCTGCACCGGGCCTTCGAGCTCGACGCCGCCTGAGAGCGGCGCAGCGGCGCCCGTAGACTCCGGCCATGAGACCCCTCCACGTCGCCGTCGTCGGCGCCACGGGGCAAGTCGGCGGAGTCATGCGACGGCTGCTCGCCGAGCGGCGGTTCCCCTGCGCCGACGTCCGGTTCTTCGCCTCGTCGCGCTCGGCCGGTCGGGCACTCCCCTGGCAGGGCAAAGAGGTGGTCGTCGAGGATGTGGAGGGCGCCGACTTCTCCGGGATCGACCTCGCCCTCTTCTCCTGCGGAGCCACCACCTCCCGGCGCCTCGCGCCGGTCGTCGCCGCCGCAGGGGCGATCGTCATCGACAACTCCTCGGCCTGGCGGATGGACGACGACGTCCCGCTCGTCGTGCCGGAGGCCAATGCCTCGGCGCTGGCGGACATCCGAAAGGGCATCGTCGGCAACCCGAACTGCACGACCATGGTGGCCATCCCGGTGCTGAAGCCGCTGCACGACCTGGGCGGCCTGCGGCGCCTGGTCGTCTCGACCTACCAGGCGGTCTCCGGCGCCGGCCTCGAGGGCGTGGCCGAGCTCGACGAGCAGGTGCGCAAGGTCGGGGCGGACGCCGCCGCCCTCACCCACGACGGGCACGCCGTCGAGTTCCCCCCGTCCTCGAAGTTCGGCGGACCGATCGCGTTCAACGTCCTCTCGGTCGCCGGCAGCCTCGTCGAGGACGGCTCCGGCGAGACGAACGAGGAGCAGAAGTTCCGCGACGAGTCGCGCAAGATCCTCGGCCTGCCCGACCTCGCCGTCTCCTGCACCTGCGTGCGCGTCCCCGTCTTCACCGGGCACAGCGCGGCCATCAACATCGAGTTCGAGCGGCCGGTCTCGGTCGGGGAGGCGACCGAGGCGCTGGCCGCCGCCCCGGGCGTCCGCCTGTCGCCGATGCCCACTCCCCTCGAGGCCGCCGGCGGCGACGTCTCCCTCGTCGGGCGGATCCGCCCGGACACCACAGTGGCCGGCGGCCGCGGCCTCTCGGTGTTCGTCTCGGGCGACAACCTGCGAAAGGGCGCTGCCCTCAACGCCATCCAGATCGCCGAGGTGCTCGCCTCCCGGTCCTAGCCGCCCGCGGGGTCGCTCGGGATCGGGCAATAGCCTCCCCACCGATGGAGCTCGGTCGATTCGGCATCTGGTGGAGCGGTACCTGGCAGGCCGGCGCGACGCCCGGCGACCAGGTGGCGGCGGAGATGGAACAGCTCGGCTACGGCACATTGTGGGCCTCGGCCGGCTTCGAGCGCGGCATCCCGCGGCGTTTCGGCGACCTCCTCGAGTGGACCGAGCGGGCCGTCGTCGCCACCGGCATCCTCTCGGTGTGGCCGAACGACCCGGCCGAGGTCGCCGCCGAGGCCGCCTCGCTCGGGCCCCGTTTCCTGCTCGGCCTGGGGGCGAGCCACGCCCCGATCGTCGAGCGCTCCGGGGAGCAGTACCGGCGTCCCCGCCACAAGGTGGCGGAGTTCCTCGACGGCCTCGACGCAGCGGGAACCTCGCCTCCGAGGATCCTGGCCGCCCTCGGGGACCGGATGCTCCGGCTCGCAGGCGAGCGGTCGCTCGGAGCGCACCCCTACTTCGTCCCGCTCGAGCACACGGCGCATGCCCGCCAGGTTCTCGGCGAGGGACCGCTCCTCACCCCCGAGCTCGCCGTCGTGCTCTCGGACGTGGCAGCCGACGCCCGGGCGCTCGCCCGCGGCTACACCACCGGCTATCTCCGCCTCTCGAACTACGCCGGCAACCTCCTCGCGCTCGGGTGGTCGCCGGACGACCTGCAGGCCGGAGGGAGCGACCGGCTCGTCGATGCCGTCGTCGCCTGGGGGACGGCCGAGCGGGTGGCCGAGCGCATACGGGAGCACCTCGAGGCGGGTGCGGATCACGTCTGCATCCAGGTTGTGCACGGGACGCGGGACGCGTTCCCGCTCGCCGAGTACAGGGAGCTGGCCGCAGCCCTCGTGTGACACCGGGTCTCGAGGCGCACCTTCTCTCTTGCGCAGCCGGGACGCACGACGAGGAGGCCGAGCCTGCAGCCCTCCGGCCTGCGAGGGAGGTCGCAGTGCTCGACGAGCCAACGGTTCGGTCGCGCCCGCGCCAGGGGGTGATCGCCAAGATCGCCCGGGCGGGCAGCTCGTAGCGGGCACGGCGTCCCGCCCACCGCCGGCGCCGACTGTCGAACGAGCGCCGCCGACCCGGCCGGCGCGGTCGTGAGCTGGCCTGCAGATTCCGCGGCCCGGCCGACTTCGGGCGGGCCCCTGCGGGGCCTTCCGGCTCGCCGACCACGGCGTCCGGTCAACTCCGACGTCATCGCGGGCAGCTCCACGAGATGGGCCCGGCGACGCCACGCTGCGCCGCAGGGGTGCTACCCCGACGCAGGCGGACAGTCCCGGCGGCCCGTCATTCGCGGGGCGGCTTCCCGGGGCGCCTGCTCTGCGCCCGTCGCTTCATCTCGTCGCGCAGCTCGTGCATCTCCTGGCGGTGGCGGTCCCGGATCGCCCGCGCCTCCCTCCTCACCTGCCGCTTGATCTCCGCCACGTCCTCGTGGAAGCGCTCCCACGCCGCCTGGCGGCTGACGCCGACGGAGCTGCCGATGGCCTCCCACGTGGCGCCGGCGGCGGCGGCCTCTCTGGCGAGCTTCGCCTCCCAGGTGGACAGCAGCCCGACGAGGGCCCGGGTCGCACCGAGCGCCGCCAGCGGGTCCGGATCCGATGTGGCGCTCTCCCAGGCGACCTGCATGAGCGGCGGGACCGGCCGGGGCGCACGGTCGTCTGAGTCAGCCACTCGTCAAGATTGCCTTGACAGCTGCGTCTTGTCAAGATATTCTTGACGAGCGCCCGGGTGTGCGGCCCCGAACGCCTCCGCCGGGCACCCGGTGGACCCGGCACCCGCCGGCGCTCGGGGTGCAGGATCTCGCCCGGCTGTCCCGACGGCAAAGGAGCCCAGGATGACGTCGCCACGAACCGACTGGTCCGGCCCGGCCATCTTCGTCGAAGACGTCCACAAGTCCTTCGGCGAGGTGCGCGCCCTCGCCGGGATCGACCTCGTGGTGGAGCGGGGCGAGGTGCTCGGGCTGCTCGGCCCGAACGGGGCCGGCAAGACCACGGCCGTCAAGATCCTCACCACGCTGCTCGCACCCGACACCGGCCGGGCGCTCGTCGAAGGCCGCGACGTGGTGCGCTCGCCCGAGGCGGTGCGCGAGATCATCGGCCTCGCAGGGCAGTCCGCCGCCATCCAGGAGGAGCTCACCGGCCGGGAGAACCTGGAGATCATGGGTCGGCTGTACCACCTCGACGCCGCGACCCGCGCTCGGCGGGCGGTCGAGCTGCTCGAGCGCTTCGACCTCATCGAGGCGGCCGACCGGCCCACCAAGGGCTACTCGGGCGGGATGCAGCGCCGCCTCGACCTCGCGCTCAGCCTCGTGGCGACGCCCCAGGTGCTCTTCCTCGACGAGCCGACGACCGGCCTCGACCCCCGCAGCCGCATCGGGATGTGGGACGTCATCCGCGAGCTCGTCTCGGCCGGGACGACGCTCCTGCTCACCACCCAGTACCTCGAGGAGGCCGACGAGCTCGCCGACGAGATCGTCGTCATCGACCGCGGCAAGGTGATCGCGGCCGGCACGGCCCATGAGCTGAAGAACCGGGTGGGCGGGGACATCCTCCAATTCAGCGTGGTCGAGCGGGGCCGCCTGGGAGAGGCTGCCGAGGCGGTCGGCGTCCTCTCGGACGCCGAGGCGGTCCTCGACGCCGAGTCGGGCAGCCTCGCCCTGGCGGTCGGGGGAGACGGCTCACATGCCCTCGTCGAGACCGTCCGGCGGCTCGACGCGCTCGGGATCCACACCGAAGGGCTCGGCATCCGGCGCCCCTCGCTCGACGACGTCTTCCTCTCCCTCACCGGGCACGCCGCCGAGGACGAGGAATCGGCCGCGACCTCGCCCCGTCGACAGCGCGCCAATCGCAGGCACTGATCGGAGACCCCATGACCACGACCACGCTGCCGCCGCTCGCCGCCCTCGACATCCCGCCGCCGCCGATGAGCCGGCGCGTCCGCCTCGGGCTGTCCGACGTCGTGACGCTGACGCGCCGCGAGCTCAGGATCTGGTTCCGCAACCCGGCCTACCTCTTCTTCACGATCATCCAGCCGATGATGTTCGTGCTGTTGTTCCGCTACGTCTTCGGCGGTGCCATCCCGGTCAACGTCCCCGGCGGCTACGTCGACTTCCTCATGCCGGGGATCATCGCCCAGTCGGCGGCCTTCGCCTCCTTCGGCACGGCCATCGCTCTCGCCCGCGGCCTGCAAAAGGGGGTGATCGACCGGTTCCGGGCCATGCCGATGGCCCGCTCGGCGGTGCTCCTCGGGCGCCTCGTCGCCGACACCCTGCGCCTCGTCGTCACGCTGCTCGTCATCCTCGCGGTGGGCTACGCCGTCGGCTTCCGGTTCCACAACGGCATCGGCCCGGCCGTGCTCATGGTGCTCCTCGGCATCGCCTTCGGGGTGACCATCTGCACGGTGAGCGCCTTCGTCGGCCTGGCGATCAAAGACGAGGAGTCGGTCGGCTCCTTCGGCCTCGTCTGGCTGTTCCCGCTCACCTTCGTGAGCGCAGCGTTCGTGCCGGTCTCCTCCATGCCCGGATGGCTCCAGGCGTTCGCAAAGAACCAGCCGGTGACGATCGTCATCGACGAGATGCGCAGCCTCGCACTCGGTGGACCCCTCGCTCTGCACGCCTGGCAGAGCGCGCTCTGGCTCGCCGCCATCGTGGCGGTCTTCGTGCCACTCGCCGTCCGGGCCTACCGGCGGGCCACCTGACGGGCTGCCGGCGGCCGCGAGGGACCTCCCGGTCAGCGCTCCCCGCGACGGGAGAAGCGAGGGCTGCCGGCAGCAGATGACCTCATAGCAGGTGGTAGCCGGGAACGCGCTCGTGTGCCGAGTCGAGGTAGACCTTGGCCTCGGGCGGCTGGCGGAAGCGGCCGTGGCTCCAGCGGATCTCGACGTGGCCCTGGACGACCTGCTCGCCGTCGCCGCGGCGCCGCTCGCAGAGCGCGCTCCAGGCGATCCTCGGCTGGCCGCCCTGTTCGGCCTCGACCTCGAGGCGCCGGAGCCGGAACGACCGCCGCCAGTCCCACGGCGTGTCGATCCTCAGGCGGACCGGTCCCGCTGCACCCGAACCGAGGACGAAGTAGGGCACTGAGCCGATCCGGAGCAGCCGCCACAGCACGATCTCGGCGCTCGAGTGCGCGATGTTCCGCCGCCAGGCGTCGGCCGTGCGCTCGGCGACGGCACGGCACAGGCGGCCGTAGGCCCGCTCGGCACCGCTCGGCCAGCCGGCCGTGAGTCTCGCCGAGAGCTGGCGGCGCTGTGCCGGGTTGAGGCTCATGGCGAACATCGGCAGACCCGCCCCGCCGCTCGAGTCGAGGCAGGCCTCGTACAGCTCCTGGTACTCCTCCGGCGCGATCCGGGCGTACCAGTCCCTGGCGTCGCCCACCGGGGCGTTCGACAGCAGCCCCTCGACGAGGCGCGCCGGACTCGGGTTGTGCAGGATGCGCGACTGGTACTTGCAGCTGACGAGATAGACGTGGTCGATCCGGAGATCGGCCGGCACGACCTCGTCACCGGGCGGCCGCCGTCCGCCGGTCCACTCCACCCGCCGGGGTCTACGACCCGCCAGGGCGTCGTCGGCCAGGAGGAAGGCCCGTCCGTTCGCCCAGCCCTGGCGGAACTCCTCGGAGTGTGCGCCGTCGAGGAAGAGCCGCACCAGGCGGGTCCACTCCTCGGGGGCGAGGTCGGAGAAGGCCGGTGGCGGGACGAGAGCGCCCATCAGCTGCTCGAGTGGCGCTCCGGTGGCGCCGAGCGCCGTCGAGAGCTCGGTGACGAAGGTCCGGTCGGAGGGCACGCCTCAGCGAGGGTCGCGGCCGGCCTCGGCGTACCGGCAGAGTCGCTCCCGGTCGGCGTCGTTCAGGAGCTCCACGACGTCGAAGACGGCGCCCGACGGTCCCCTGAGGGCGTCGAGGGCGAGGCGCCCGGCGCTGTTGCGGGAGGGGACGTCGGTCGTGAGCAGGACGAGGGCGGCGTCGGGATCGCTCGCGTGGAGCACCGCCGCCCGGCCGAGGGCACGCCAGAGCAGCTCGGCGCGCCGCAGTCCCCCCCTCGTGGCGGTGAAGGCGCCGGAGAGGTCGAAGGCCCACCTGCCGCCGGTGCGGTCGCGGGCGGTGAAGTGCAGCTCGAGACCGGCTCCGGCCACCTTCACGTCCCGGCGCACGTCGAGGAAGCCGACCTCGCCGAGAAGGGTCTCGGCGAGCTCCCTTGCGAGGCGGCCTTCGATCAGGCCGCTGGCGAAGCCTTCCCGCCCGTCGTGGTCCGGGCGCCCGGCGGGCAGCCGGACCGCCGGCCGGGCGCCCCCCTCCCGGTCGAGCCGCCGTCGCTCGTCCGCCACCCGCTGGCGGGCCTGGTCGCAGTAGGTCGCGTCGGTGTCGAAGCCGACGAAGTGGCGGCCGCGGCCGAGGGCAGCGACGGCCGTCGTACCGGAGCCCATGAAGGGGTCGAGGACGATGTCGCCCTCGTAGGTGTAGAGGTCGATCAACCGGGCCGGCAGGCCGACCGGGAACGGCGCCGGGTGGTTCACCCGCCTGGCGCTCTCGGGCGGGAGCTCCCACAGGTCCGTGGTCGCCTCGAGGAACTCGTCCCGGCCGATGGTCGCCGTCGACGGCAGGCCGCGCCGGCGGCGCTCCTCCGGCCTGAGCGCCCGGTCGAAGCGGCCCTTGCTCGCGATGACGATGCGCTCGGTCACGTCCCGCAGCACCGGGTTGCTCGGATGCTGGAAGGTCCCCCAGGCGCACGAGCCGCCGGCCGCCCTGCCCTTCCACCAGACCACCTCCCCCCGCAGCAGCAGGCCGAGCTCCTGCAGGATCGAGGTCACGTCGCCGGCGAGCGACCGGTACGGGCGCCGGCCGAGGTTGGCGACGTTGACGGCGATGCGGCCCCCCGGCTCGAGCACCCGCTTGCACTCCGAGAGGACGTCGCGCAGCAGGGCGAGGTACTCGAAGTAGCTCCCCGGCACCCCGTTGTGCCCGAGGCTCTCCTCGTACTCCTTGCCGGCGAAGTACGGCGGAGAGGTGACGACGAGGGCAACCGAGCTCGCCTCGAGGGCGCTCATCGAGCGGGCGTCCCCGTGGTAGATGACGTCGAAGGCGCTCGGGAGGGCAACGTCGTCGTCGGGGCTCAGCTCGGGCGAGACGAAGCGGTCGTAGAAGGCCGAGGCGTCGTGGCTCTCGCGCCGGGACGACCCGAAGCGGGCCGTCGAGGTCGCCCGGCGGGCGCGGGGCCGGGACGGCTGCGAGGCGGTGTCGAGGCTCACGACGGGGAGTCCCCGGGCGGGAGCTTGGCGAGGAACTCCTCGACGGCACGGGTGACGAGGAAGTTCACCGACACCTCGCGGGCCCGGGCAGCCGCGTGAAGCGCCTCACGCAGCGACACCGGAAGGCGGATGGCCGTCGCCATCCTCGGCTCGTCTGAACACCTCGGTCTGCCCATGACGAGACCATAACGACGGGCTGTCGCGAGGTGGTGGATTATGCGCGCGTTAACGCCCGCGACAGCCCGGCTCGATGGGCGGGCAGGCAAGCACCACTGTCGAAATTCGCAGGTCAGACCGGCGACCGCCGAAAACATGGCATGGGCATAGGCAAACGGCGATCTGCCGACTATCTTACGACCAGGCGTAGTCCAGATGACGACTGCGTGACAACCGACCCGAAAGGGGGCCCGTATGCGGGCATGGATCAAGGGCGCACGCGCCGGGGCAGCGGTCGCCGCAGGCGCGCTGGTTCTCGCCGCGTGTGGGAGCGGGACCGGCAGCGGCGGCGGAGGGACCGGCGGCGGCAACACGAGCGCCTTCAACGCGCCGGGCGGCTACGGGAAGCTCCCGACGCAGTCCGGCACGCCGAAGAAGGGCGGCATCGTCACGATCGCCGAGTCGCCCGGTGCAGGCCCGAACTACATCTTCCCGATCACGCCGGCCGCCAACGAGTCGGTGTACACGATCGACCAGTTCCAGTACTACATGTGGCGCCCGCTCTGGTGGGCTCCGCAGGGCGCGACCCCGACCATCAACTTCCCCCAGTCCATAGCGAGCGCGCCGGCCTTCTCGAACAACAACAAGACCATCACAATCCACATGAAGTCAGGCTGGAAGTGGTCCGACGGGGCGCCGGTGACCTCGAAGGACGTCGCCTTCGACCTGTGGCTCACCAAGGCCGCCGTCAAGATCAGCCCGGCGAACGACGGGAACTACACCCCCGGCCTCTACCCGGACTTCATCACGTCGATCCAGACACCGAACTCCACGACGGTCGTGCTCAAGGTCAACAAGACCTACAACCAGAACTTCATGTTCTACAACCAGCTGGGTCAGATCGTCCCGCTGCCGGCGCAGGCATGGTCGAAGACGAGCGCGAGCGGCGCGACCATCCCCTTCGCCAACCTGGCGAACGCGGAGAAGATCTACAAGTTCCTGAACGCCCAGTCGGGCAAGCTGGCGACGTACGCCACGAACCCGCTCTGGCAGGTGGTGGACGGCCCGTTCAAGCTGAAGACCTTCGACCCGTCGACCGACGCCAACACCCTCGTGGCGAACCCCGCCTACGGCGGGCCGGTGAAGCCCAAGATCGCCGGGATCGACAACGTCGCCTTCACCTCGACGAGCGCCGAGTTCAACCAGCTCCTGAGCGGCAACCTCGACGTCGGCTTCGTCGACTTCAGCAACCTGCCACAGGTCAACACGCTGAAGGCGAAGGGCTACAACGTCTGGGGCTACCCGGACTTCGGGTTCTCCTACATCGGCTACAACTTCAAGGACCCGACGGGCGACTTCAACAACATCATCTCGCAGCTCTACATCCGTCAGGCGCTGGCGCACCTGCAGGACGAGCCGGCGGTGATCCAGTCCAAGGGTGTGTTCGACGGAGCTGCCGGCGCGGCGTACGGCCCGGTCCCGGCCGTCCCGAAGAGCCCGTTCGCCCCGGCGAACGCTCTGACGAACCCGTACCCGTTCAGCATCTCGGCAGCCAGCAACCTGCTGACGAGCCACGGCTGGAAGGTCGTCCCTGGCGGCACCACGACCTGCCAGAAGCCCGGGACGGCTTCGAACGAGTGCGGCGCCGGCATCCCGAAGGGGACGGCGCTCACCTGGAACCTCATCTACGGCAACTCGCCGGCCGTCATCGGTGCGCAGGATGAGATCTGGGCATCCAACGCCAAGAAGGTCGGGATCACGATCAACCTGAGCTCGAAGACCTTCAACTACATCATCTCGAACCTGTCGGACGTCTCGAACCCGTCGAACGACAAGATCTGGGCGATGCAGGACTTCGGCGGATTCACCAACAGCCTGTACCCGACGACGAACGAGCTGTTCAACACGAAGGGCTCGTTCAACTTCGGCGGCTTCTCGAACCCGCAGATCGACAAGGCGATCCAGAACTCGATCAGCTCGCTCGACAACACCGCGGTCCAAAAGGAGATCGGGCTCGTCACCGCACAGCAGCCGGGTCTGTTCCAGCCGAATGCCGACCTCGTGTTCGCCTTCAAGAACACCCTCTCCGGCCCACCGGCGAGCTTCGCCGACGCCTCCCAGTACCAGTTCTCACCGGAGTACTGGTACTTCAAGAAGTAACGAAGTAATCCGCACGACTCGGGAAGGATGCGAAACCGGGCCCACCGGCCCGGCCTAGCATCCTTCCCGAGCGGGTTCTCAGGGGAGGTGCGCCAGGAGCGTGACTGCTTATCTCATCCGTCGCCTGGTCACGTCGCTGATCGTCATCCTCGGCATCGCGCTCGTGACCTTTCTCATGACCCACATCATCGCCCCCTCTCCCGGGCGGGCGATCCTCGGTGACCGTGCCAGCCGGGCCGCCGTCAACGCCTTCGACAACGCCCACGGCTACGACCGCCCCGTCTGGGTCCAGTTCGGCAGCTACCTGTGGCAGCTCGTCCACGGGAACCTCGGCTACTCATACAAGCTCAACCAGACGGTCGACTCGCTCATCGCCGAGAACGCCCCCCACAGCATGTGGCTGAGCGGCATCTCGGTCTTTCTGAGCATCGTGATCGCCATCCCGCTCGGGATCTTCCAGGCGGTGAAGCGCAACTCGGTCGCCGACCAGGCCATCACGGCCGCCGCCTTCACCGCCTACTCGATGCCCCAGAACTTCCTCGGCATCCTCCTCATCGGCTTCCTCGCCATCCAGTGGCACCTCTTCCCGGCCGAGGCAAGCCAGAGCGAGCGGATCATCCCGTACATCTTCGCCTTCCATTCGAACTTCCTGCCGATCGCGACGCTCACCATCACGGCGGTCGCCGGCTACTCCCGCTACATGCGCTCGGCCGGCCTCGACGCCCTTGCCCAGGACTACATCCGCCTCGCGCGAGCGAAAGGCCTCACCGAGCCGACGGTCCTCCGGCGTCACCTGCTCCGCAACGCCATCCTGCCCATGGTCACCCTGATCGGGCTGTCGATCCCCCTGCTGCTCGCCGGCAACCTCGTCGTCGAGTACCTGTACAACTCCCACGGCCTCGGCCTTCTGTTCATCAACGAACTCGGCAACGAGGACTTCCCGACCGTCATCGCCCTGACGCTGCTCGGAGGCATCGCGACCGTCGTCGGCAACTTCGTCGCCGACGTCGCCCTGACCGTGGCGGACCCGCGGATCCGGATCAACTGAGGAGGCCGCGATGACCGTCAGCATCGGTGAGATCTACGAGGAGGTCCAGCCCTCCGACGTCGCCCCGGAGGGAGGTCAGATACACGGGCCGAGGGCCGGCTGGAAGCTCGCGCTCTCCTCGTTCGTCGAGAACCGGCTCGCCGTCGCCGGCGCGGGGATCGTGGTGTTCTTCATCCTCTTCTCCTTCGTCGGGCCGCTCATCTACCACACCAACCAGAACTCGACGAACCCGATCAACGCCTTCCTCCCCCCGAGCGGTGCCCATCTGCTCGGCACGGACAGCAACGGCTTCGACGAGCTCGGCCGCATGATGAAGGGTGGACAGGCAGCCCTCGAGATCGGCTTTTTCGCCTCGCTCATCGCGACGGTCATCGGCACCCTCGTCGGTGCCGTGGCAGGCCTGCTCGGGGGCGTCGTCGACGCCTTCCTGATGCGCATCGTCGACGTCATGCTGTCGATCCCGCTGCTGTTCGTCATCCTCATCGTCGGCGACCGCTACAACGGCGCCACGGTCTTCAGCCTCTCGATCATCATCGGCATCTTCTCCTGGCTCGTCTCGGCCCGCCTCGTGAGAGGGGAGGTCCTCTCGCTCCGGGTCCGGGACTTCGTGTTCGCCTCCCGCACGATGGGGGCCAGCCGCCGCCACCTCATCTACAAGCACCTCATCCCGAACGCGCTCGGCGTCGTGATCGTCAACATCACCTTCCAGGTCGCCGACACGATCAACCTCCTCGCCATCCTCGGCTTCCTCGGCTACGGCCTCAACTACCCCCAGGTGAGCTGGGGGGACATGCTCTCGAACGCCCTCAACTACCTCTCTGACGGGTACTGGTGGGTGGTCTACCCGGTCGGGGTGTGCCTCGTCCTCGTCGTGATGGCCTTCAACTTCATCGGCGACGCGCTGCGCGACACTGTCGACGTCCGCCTGCGGCGGCGCTGAGCCCGGAAGGATCCGAAGCGGGAATGGAACCTGTCCTCGAGATCAACGACCTGTCGACCCACATCCAGCTCTCGCGCTCGGTCGTCCAGGCGGTGGGGAACATCTCGATGTCGATCGCCCCGGGCGAGACGCTCGGCCTCGTCGGCGAGTCCGGCTGTGGCAAGTCGATGACGGGGCTCTCGATCATGAGGCTGCTCCCGAACGGTGGCAAGGTCGTCGGAGGCTCGATCAAGCTCTCGGGCGTCGAGCTCACCAAGCTGAGCGACGCCGACATACGCGACGTCCGCGGCAACGAGGTGGCGATGATCTTCCAGGACTCGCTCACCTCGCTCAACCCCACGATGAACATCGGACGCCAGATCGCCGAACAGGTGCGAAAGCACCGGCACGTCTCGAGGGCCGAAGCCCTCGAGCGGGCGGCCGAGGCGCTCTCCATCGTCGGCTTCCCGAACTCAAAGGAGCGGCTCGACAACTTCCCCCACCAGCTCTCGGGCGGCCAGCGCCAGCGGGTGATGATCGCCATCGCCCTCTCGTGCGACCCCAAGCTGCTCATCGCGGACGAGCCGACCACGGCACTCGACGTCACGATCCAGGCTCAGATCCTCGGCCTGCTCGACGACCTGAAGCAGCGGCTCGGCATGGCCGTCCTGCTCGTCACCCACGACATGGGCGTCGTTGCGGGCCGGGCCGACCGGGTGAACGTCATGTATGCCGGCCGGATCGTGGAGAGCGCGCCGACCACCGAGCTGTTCACCCACATGCACCACCCCTACACCCAGGCGCTCCTCGGGTCGATCCCGCTCCTCACCCAGAACCGCTCCGAGCGGCTCTTCAGCATCCCGGGCATCCCGCCCGACCTGACCGACCCGCCGCCCGGCTGCCGCTTCGCCCCGCGCTGCAGCCGGGCGACCGACCAGTGCCGGACCGAGGAGCCGGCGCTCGAGCCGGCGACGAACGACCACCACTTCGCCTGCTGGCACCCCGTCGACGGCCCCATCGTCCGCACCACCATCGCCGTCAACGGGACGGCTCCGGCCCCGGCCGGGGCGGGCGAGGCCGAGCACAGCGACGCCGCGCCCGGCGCCCCGGAAACCGTGGCCGCCCGCAACGGGTCAGCCGCCGAGCCGGCCTTCGGCGCCCGGGGATGGCAGTCCGGCGAGGGCGACGACCGGCTACTCGTCGTGGACGACGTCGTCCGGGAGTACCCGGTGACCTCCGGCGTGATCCTCCAGCGCAAGGTCGCCTCGGTGAAGGCGGTGAGCGGCGTCTCGTTCACCGTCGGCCGCGGCGAGACCTTCGGCCTCGTCGGCGAGTCCGGCTGTGGCAAGACGACGCTCGGGAAGGTCATCGTCGGCCTCGAGAAGGCCGACAAGGGCCAGGTGGCGCTGCGCGGGACCAACGTCACCGGCCTGCGGGACCGGCAGCTGCGTCGCTTCCGCAAGGACCTGCAGATGATGTTCCAGGACCCGATCGCCTCGCTCGACCCCCGCATGCGGGTCGGCGCGATCCTGCGCGAGCCGATGAAGATCCAGGGTATCGGCACCAAGCGCCAGCAGGACAAGGTCATCGCCGACCTGCTCGGCGAGGTGGGCCTCCCAGCCAATGCTGTCGAGCGGTTCCCGCACGAGTTCTCGGGCGGCCAGCGCCAGCGGATCGGACTGGCCCGGGCGCTCACCTTGAACCCTCAGGTGATCGTGGCCGACGAGCCCGTCAGCGCGCTCGACGTCTCCATCCGCTCACAGGTCCTCAACTTGATGAAGCGCCTGCAGGAGACACACGGGATCACCTACATCGTGATCTCCCACGACCTCGCCGTCGTGAAGTTCCTCGCCGACCGCATCGGCGTCATGTACCTCGGCAAGCTGGTCGAGATGGGCACGGGCGAGGACATCTACCTCCGGCCTGTGCACCACTACACTGCCGGCCTCATCGCCACGGTTCCCGAGCCGGATCCCATGCGGGAGAAGTCGAAGAGCGAGGTCGGGATCAAGGGCGAGCTCCCGAGCCCTGTCACCCCCCCCTCCGGCTGCCGCTTCAGGACCCGCTGCCCGGCCGCCCAGCAGATCTGTGCGGAGGAGGAGCCCCCGTTCCGCCCCTTCCACCCCGGCCACGTCGCCGCCTGTCACTTCCCGCTGCAGCAGCCGATCGACGGCGGCGACCCGCTCGCCGCCCAGGCGGGCACCGCGCCGACGATCGCCGGCTCGTGAGCTGCCGTCGCCGACCGGCCGCGGGCCGTCAGGAGACGCGGGCCGCGCCGTGACGGGCGGGGCCGAGGGCGGCGACCGCACCGACTACTCGAGCTACCTGCTCATCGACGACCTGCTCCGCCTCCAGCGTCCGCTGACAGAGGGGGCCGACGACGAGATGCTCTTCATCGTCGTCCACCAGGCCTACGAGCTGTGGTTCAAGCTGCTCCTGCACGAGCTCGGGCTCGCCCGCGACCACCTGCTCCAGGGTGCGTGCTGGCTCGCCACCCCCCGCCTGCGACGCGCGGTCGCCATCGACGAGCTGCTCCTCGGGCAGCTGAAGGTGCTCGAGACCATGAGCCCGGAGGGCTTCCTCGCCTTCCGCGACCCGCTCGCACCGGCGTCAGGATTCCAGTCCGAGCAGTTCCGCGAGATCGAGCTGCTGAGCGGGGGTGGCCCCCCAACCATCGGTGGCCTGCACCCCGGCGGGGAGACGGCCGACCGGCTCGCACGCCAGCGGGGTGGGCCCACGCTCTGGGAGGCGACACTGCGGTCCCTCGCCGCCCACGACCTGCTGGCGAGGGAGCCCGGCCCCGCGGGACAGGCTCTCGTGCGACGGGCCGTCGGCGCGATCTACCGGTCGCACGACGATCCGGTGCGCGCCCACTTCCACGAGCTGTTCGAGCTGCTGGTCGACCACGACGAGGCGCTGGCGCGCTGGCGCCACCACCACATGATGATGGCGGCACGCGAGATCGGGCGGCGACCCGGCACCGGCGGCTCGCTCGGCGTCGCCTACCTCGAGCAGACGGTGGCGCAGCGCTTCTACCCCGTGCTGTGGGAGATCCGGTCCGAGCTGTGATGAGAAGGCGGCGACCGCGGCGCCTCCCGGGCGCCGCGATACTGGAGTCCAGTCGACGGGAGGTGACCACATGGACGACCACGACCTCGTGCGCCAGGTCGACGAGCTCGCCGGCGAGGAACGTGCCCTGCGCCTCAGGGCCGGGGCCGGCCACCCCCTCGGTCCCGAGGACCGCGAGCGCCTGGCGGAGATCCAGGTGAGGATCGATCAGCTGTGGGACCTCATCCGTCAGCGACGAGCCCGCGAGGAGATCGGCCTCGATCCCGACGAGGTGCACGAGCGCTCCCCCGACGTCGTCGAGGGCTACGAGCAGTAGCAGTCTGCGACAATGGAGGGGTGAGCGCGCTCCCTCCAGCCGGCTGGTACCCGGACCCTTCCGACGCCTCGTCGCTGCGGTGGTGGGACGGGAAGGGCTGGACACCGCACGTGCGCCAGGACGGGGGGGCGGGCCCGAGCGTCTTCGTGCCCACCGCCGGCCAGGTGGCCACCAAGGGCGTCTCGGCCCCCTGGCTCGCCCGGACGGAGGAGGCGGCACCGCCGGTGCCGGTGAGCTCCGGGCGTCCGACGGGGAGGCGTCTGCGCCTCGGGCCGAGGCGGGCCGTCGGCGCCTTCCGCTACCGCAACGCCATCTCGCTCAGCGCCATCGGGCTCACTCTCGTCTACGTCGCCATCGCCTTCGTCGTCCACTTCCTCATCCTCGGCTTCGTGCCGGCCCTCGTCGCGGTCCGCGCCCTGCGTCGGCGCGAGCCGCTCGCTCCGCTGGCGATCCTGGTCGCCGTCATCCCCTTCGTGCTCTTCTTCGTCCGACTGCACTGACTGCCTGCCTCAGACGCTCCGTCCGGCGGTCGAGAGCAGGGCGGACGGCTCGATCTCGCCGTAGCGGACGATCGGCTCGAAGTGGTCGAGGACGGTGCGGTCAGGATCGGTGATCCCCCGGAGCGGTCGGGAGTCGAGGCGTCGGGCCGTGAACCGTCGGGCGATCGCCGCCTTGCGGGCGTTGCCGGAGCGGTCGAGCTCGAAGGCCGCCTCCTCGCAGAGCAGCGCTCCCTCGAGGGTGTCCGCCATCAGGTAGGAGAAGCGACGCAGCTGCAACAGGGCGAGGTCCTCGGGGACCGACTGGATGTAGGCGATCGCCTCCACGAGCTGCTCCCGGGCGGCGCGGACCGCCGAGGAGGCGGACTCGAGGAGCCGCCCGGCCGGGGCGGCGGCCTCGAGCGCCCGGTCGACCCGGGCCAGCACCGCCTGCTCGGCCCCTGAGGACCGCATCGCCCGGCGGACGTCGATGGCGCAGATGTTCTCGGTGCCTTCCCAGATCGTGTGGCACTGGGCGTCGCGCAGCTGCCTGGCGAGGGGCCAGTCGTTCATGTACCCGTTGCCCCCGAGCACCTCGAGAGCCTGGATCGTCGACTCGAGGCCGATCCGGCAGGAGCGGATCTTCGCGAGCGGGATGGCGATCCGCCGGAGCAGCGCTCCCTCGTCCGCCGATGGGGCCGACCGCGTGGCCGCCGCGCACTCGAAGGAGAGGGCGAGGCCGGCCTCGAGGTCCACGAGCAGGTCGACGAGGGTCTCCCTTACGAGCGGGTAGGCGTCGATCCGCTTGCCGAACTGCTCCCGGTGGGCGGCGTAGATCGCCGCCTCGAGGAACGAGCGGCGGTGGATCCCGAGGCTCATGAGCGCCACGCCGAACCGGCTGGCGTTCACCATCTCCATCATGCGGTTGATCCCCTTGCCGTCCCTCGCCGCATCGAGGGGAGGCGCCGTCCCGTCGGAGGGAGGGACCGAGCCGGCGAGGAAGGCGAGCGAGCCCTCGAGGGACACCTCGGCGGTCGGGACGCCGACGGTCCCGAGCTTCGGCTTCAGCCGCTTCACGGTGAAGCCGTTCGGGCTTGCGTCGTCGAGGTGCCTCGGCACGATGAAGGTGGCGAGTCCCCGGCTGCCGGCCGGGGCGCCGTCGGGGCGTGCCAGGACGATGAACACGTCGGCGTCGACGTTCGAGCAGAAGTGCTTCTCGCCGAACAGACGCCACTCCGAGCCGTCCTGCATGGCCCGCGTCGTGTTCGCCCCGACGTCGCTCCCGCCCTGGCGCTCTGTGAGGAACATCCCGCCTTCGAAGGAGTGCTCCGGGTCGAGCGAGGTGAGGCGGGCGAGCAGGCCGTCGCGGACCTGGTCGGGGGCGTAGCGCTCGACGATGTCGGCCGCTCCGCTCGTCATCCCGAGCGCGCAGTAGGCGGCGGTCTCGGCCTGGGAGACGAGGTAGGCGGTGGCCGCCGTCACGACGGCCGGGACGGGACGGCCGACCTTGGCCTCGAGGCCGCCGGCGAATCCGGCACGGACGAGGTCGGCCTTGTTCTCGAGCCAGCCCGGGTGGTGGACGACCCGGCCCACGTCTCCTCCCCAGGCGTCGTAACGATCGAGGACGGGCCCGTGGCGGTCGGTCACCTCGGCCCGGGGGGCAATCCGACTCCCAACGAGGGCGCCGTACTCGGAGACCACCTCCTCGGCGAGCAGGCGGTCCTCCTCCTCAGGGAGCGTCTTGTCGAGCAGGAAGCGGAGGTTGGGGTCGACGGCGTACCAGTCGAGACCGATAGCCTGGCCGTACTCGGCGTAGTCGGGCAGCATCACGTCCTCCTCCTGAAGGATCATCCCACCCGAGGTGAGCAAGGGCCATCTCGGGCGTCACGGCGCCGGCCGAGGCGGTCGGTCGATCGGCGATCTCCCCGTTTGCGGCCCCTCCTGAAGGGTATATGCAGAGTTCGCGAGAGATAATCGCAATGCGATGTACCCCCTGGTGCCGGCTGACTGTTCCGTGCCGCACCGCCGTCGGCCGCCTCGGGGAGGGAGGTAGCCATGAGTCACTCCTGTGCCAACCGGTCCCTCAGAAAAGAGACCAGGGCGCTGCTCGAGTCCCTCGGGAACAGTCCGTCGTCGGTCGCAGGCTCGCTCGCCACCCTCGGCATCACCGGGGCGCAACGGGACCCGGGAAGCTGCGTCATCACCGGCTTCCTCTCGGCCATCGTCGGTGCCGAGCGCCGCGTCGGGCGGATCGAGGTCTTCCGGAGAGTGGTCGTCGTCACGAGGCGACGCCCGCAGCGCTGGACCATCGTGAGGTTGCCCGAGACCGTGCGGCTCTTCGTCGCCGCCTTCGACTCGGGCCTGTACCCTTCGCTCGTCCGCACCGCGGAGCAGCCCCCCTCCGGGGAACCCGTCTCGCGGGCGAGCTGATCAGCTCCCGGTGCCGGGGGCCCCGTCGGTCGCCTGCGCTGCGTCCGACAGGAGCTCTCGGGCAGGCTCCGGGCGGACCCGCCGCAGGGTGAGCAGGCGCTCGGCGCGCCGCTCCTCCTGGAGGAGCTTCTGACGAGCCTTGAGCAGGTCGAACTGGGTGACGAGACCCTCGAGGCGGGTGGGGTCGGCCCGGTCGACGACGGGGACGGCACCGAGGCCGAGGGCCGCCATCCGATCGGCGACGGTGCGGAGGATCTCGTCGGGGTGGGCGACCGTGAACGAGTCCGCCATCTGCGCTCTGACGGTCGACCCGTCGCCACGCCCGGCAAGCACCCTCGACCACGCCAGGACACCCACGACCCGTTCCTCGGAGTCGAGCACCGGGTAGAGCCGCTGGCGGCGTTCCGGCGAGCCCTCGGGGAGGGCGCTGTGCAGGTCGGCGAGCAACAGCTCCGGCTCGACGGTGTAGACGTCGGTGTCCATCACCTCCCTCACGAAGGTGGCCTCGAGCGGGTCGACGGCGTACTCCCGCATGACGTGGACGCCGCGTCTCGCCACCTTCTCGGTGAGGATCGAGCGCTTCAGGACGAGGACGCTCACGAGATGGGAGACCGTCGCCGTCACGAGCAGGGCGAGGAGGCTGTTGGCATCGTGGGTCAGCTCGAAGGCGAACACGATCGCCGTGAAGGGTGACCGCGTCACCCCACTGAGCGAGCCGGCCATGCCGAACAGGGCGAAGACCCCCGGGGTGGCCCCCGGGAGCACGTGGCCGAGCACGCCGCCGAGAGCCGCACCCATCATGAGGATCGGGGCGAGGATGCCGCCGCTCGTCCCGCTGCCGAGGCTGCCCGCCCAGATGACCATCTTCACGAGAGCGAGGAGCAGCAGGGCGTCCACCCCGAACCGGCCGAGGAGCTCGAGATGGATCGTGTCGTAGCCGACGCCGAGAGCCCGGGGGTCGACAAGGCCTCCGAGGCCGATCAGCAGCCCGCCGATCATGGGCCACCACATCCAGTGGATCCGGCCGCTCAGCTTCTTGAACAGGTCCTCGCATCCGTAGACGGCCTGGGTCATCACCCAGGCGCCCGCCCCGGTCGCCAGGCCGACGATGGCGGCGCCGACGAGGACGATGCCGCCGAGCGGCGGGTGGCCCGGCACCGGGAAGAGCGGCTGCGGGGCGACGAGGCCGGCGCTCGCCATCGCCATCCTGATCCCGTCCGCCGTGGCGGCGGCCAGCCCGATGAGCACCATCGAGCGGGGCTTGAACTCGAAGGCCAGGAGCTCGACCCCGAACAGGGTGGCCGCCACGGGCGTGCCGAAGACGGCGCTCATGCCGGCAGCCGCGCCGGCGACGAGCAACGCCCGGCGCTGGGCGGCCGTCAGGCGGAGGAACTGACCCACGATCGACCCGACGGCACCGCCGGTGAGGATGATCGGCCCCTCGGCGCCGAAGGGACCCCCCGTGCCGATGCTGACGGCGCTCGAGATCGGCTTCAAGATGGCGAGCCGCGGCCTGACCCGGCTCCCGTTGACGAGGACGTTCTCCATCGCCTCGGGGATGCCGTGTCCCCTGATCTGCTCGGAGCCGTACCGGGCGATCAGGCCGACGATGAGGCCGCCGCCGACCGGGATGACGATGGCGATCGCGCCGAGGGTGGTGCCGTCCGGCGAGACGAGGTGGTAGCCCAGGCGTCCGTAGTAGGCGAGGTTGGTGAAGAACCCGATCATGGCGAGCAGCGCCAGCGAGACACCGGCGCCGAGCGCCCCGACGGCGAGGGAGACCGGGACGAGGCGCACGAGCCGCGGGCTCGTCGTGAAGTCACCGAGGGCCCGTTCCGAGGTCACCTTCTCACGAAGGTCGGTCCCGAGGTAGGTCGAGTCGTCGCCCTCGGCAGGCGGGCGGGGCGGGGCGCCGACCTCGCTCCGGCACAACGGCGCGCCCCCGTCGGTCGGCCCGGAGCGAGCCGTCACGGGCAGCCGGCAGGGGTGGCAAGATCAATCGTGTCGCGATGATATCGCTAAGCGCTAGCATCCTGTTACGATGACATTGCCTGACTCCGCCTATGCGAGGCTGCTCGCGCTGCGGACGGGTCTCAGGCTCTTTGAGCGCTGGAGTGCCCAGCAGGCTCAGGCGGCGAACCTCACGCCCGCCCAGCACCAGCTGCTGCTCGCCATCCGGGGACACCACGACCCGGCCGGTCCGACGATCGGCGAGGTCGCCGACTACCTGCTGCTGAAGCACCACAGCACCGTCGGCCTCGTCGACCGGGCGGAGGCGGCCGGTCTCGTCAGCCGCTCCCGCGACGACAACGACCACCGTGTCGTGCGGCTCCACCTGACCCCCGACGCCGAGCGACGCCTCGAGGGGCTCTCGGCGCTCCACCTCGAGGAGCTCGACCGCCTCCAGCTGGAGCTGCCAGCGGCCTGGGACGGCCTGGCCCCCGTCCAGCGCCAGCACGGCTTCCCGGGTGAGCCGGAGCTCTCACCCGCGCGGGAGGCGATCACGGTGTCGATCGGGCGCGTCTACGGGGACTCGCCCGCTTCTGGCCGCCTGCGGGTCCTCGTCGACCGGCTCTGGCCCCGAGGCATCACCAAGCAGTCACCACCCTTCGAGGAGTGGATGCGGGAGGTCGCCCCGACGAGTGAGCTGCGCCGGTGGTACGGGCACCGCCCGGAGCGCTTCGCGGAGTTCTCCCGCCGCTACAGGGACGAGCTCGACTCCGAGGACCACAAGCGCGCCCTCGAGGAGCTCGCCTCGCGGGCGGCGACAGAGGAGATTGAGCTCGTCACCGCGACGAGGGACCTCGAGCACTCCGCCGCCGCCGTCCTCCAGGAGGTGCTGGCCGGACGGTAGGGGCGATCGAGGCCGGCCGCTGGGCAGCGACCCGTGCGGCGGCCTCCGGCCGGCGCGATCGTGAAGCATGTACGTTCCACGGCACTTCGCGCCACCCTCACGCGAGGCGGTCGTCGACCTCCTCGAGGCCGCCGGCGCCTGCGATCTCGTCACCTCGAGCGATGGGCAGCTCATGAGCTCGATGATCCCCTTCCTCTACGAGCGACACGGCGGCGGCGAGGGGCGCCTCGAAGGCCACCTCGCCCGGGCGAATCCGCAGTGGAGAGCTCTGCCCGACGGCGAGGCGCTCGTGATCGTCCACGGACCGGACGGCTACGTGAGCCCTTCGTGGTACCCGTCGGCGCGAGAGGACGGCCGGGTCGTGCCGACGTGGAACTACGTCGTCGCACATGTCTACGGCCGGCTGGTCGTCCACGAGGACGCCGGATGGACCGGCTCGCTCGTGAGACGGCTCAGCCGCCAGCACGAGCAGCACCTGGCGGCGCCATGGTCTCCCGACGACGCTCCGGCAGGGTTCATCGAGTCCGAGCTCCGGGGAATCGTCGGGATCGAGGTCGCGATCTCACGCATCGAGGCGAAGTGGAAGCTCAGCCAGAACCGCTCAAGGGCCGACGCCCGCGGTGCTGCCGCCGGGCTCGAGCGCGAGGGCGGGCAGGGCGGCCGCCCGCTGGCGGCCGCGATGAGACGGGAGCTCGAGCGCGGCGGAGTCTGAGCGGGTGGCAGGCTGCGGCCACTGCCCGCGGAGCGGGAACAGGGAGCGGTCGGTGACGGCATTCAGGCGGCGTCGGGCGTCGCCGAAGCGCTCGGCGATGTGCTCGACGACCCTCATGGCGGCGGTGAGCGGGACACCGGCCGCTTGAAGAAGCGAGCCGCCTGCCGGTACCAGCCGCTGACCGAGCGTCTCTACGAGGCTCCTTCCGGCCGAGGCACCCCGGCTGGGCCACCTCGTTCGACAGGCTCAGCAGCCGGCCGAGCGCAGCGCCCCAGAGAGAAGGCTCCGCCTGTCGGGGAAGCCCGTCAGAAAGAGCCAGAGGACGCCAAGCCTGCGGTAGACCCCGGCGCGCTCCGGCAACGGCACCTGCTCCACCATGGCGGCGAGCCGCACGGGGTCGGGCTCGCTCAGGCGGCGGCGCCAGCCGTCACGGGTCCGCCTCCCGGCTCGCACCGCTCGCCACCCCTGTGTAGGAGGCGAGGCGCTCCACGAGCAAGGCGCCGCGAGGGGTCCGCCAGCAGCTCGCTCAGACGCGGGGCGTCAAGGACCGGGATGCGGCGACGAGCCTGCCAGGGCTCGTCGACCCAGCTCGCCCGCTCGAGCAGAGAGCGGCGCGGTGGACCGCGACGGCAAAGCTGAGAGACGGCGCGACCGTCTCCATGGCTCCTTCGGTCCCTGGTCGGCGAACACGACCCGCGCGGGACCCGGGGTCGGCCAGAGCTCGACGAGGGCGGACCCGCCCGGCGGACCTCCTCGAGAGGCCCCTGCCGCCAGCAGTGAGGTGCCGGCGGCACCGCAGTTCGACGTCGGTCGTCGACTGCCGGGACGACAGCGCCGCGGCGGTCGACGACGACGGACCGGCCTAGCGGACCCTGTTGTTCAGCACACCGGCCTCGAGCGATCCGATGCCGGTCGTGTAGTCGTAGCCCGGCAGCGCGGTGTAGAGACCGTTGGTGCCGACCACGACGTCGTGGAAACCGGCCGGTCCGACGGGGGGGGACCCCGTCTTGTTGACGGCGTTGTAGAGGCGGTAGAAGTCGATCGAGGCCACGCCGAGCCGGTCGTGGTGCGACGTCTGCATACGGGCCCAGAGCCCCATCACGAGCGGGCTCGAGACACTGGTACCGCCGACGTAGGAGGCCGCCTTGTTCTGCCACACGATCACCGGCGAGACGTTCGGGTCGGCATCGGCCGACACGTCAGGGACGCCCCGGCCACCGGCGGGGAGGAACTCGGCCCCGGCCGCCGCCGCGTCGGCCGTCGAGGTCCAGTTGCCCGGCGTCTCGAAAGCGCTCACGCCGCCGCCGCCGCCGATCCAGGAGAGCTCCTCTTCATAGGTGCCCGAGCTCGTCGCGAGGAGCGAGGTCCCGCCGACGGCGGTGGTCCAGGTGCCGTCGGCCGGCCAGCTCGTCCCCGGCACACCTCCCGGCACACCGGTCGACGCGATCTCCGGGCAGGCGTATCCGTTGTCACCCGAGGAGGCGAAGAAGCTCTGCCCTTGCAGGGCGCCCTCCTCGAGCACCTCGTCGGTGGCGACCATCGAGCCGTCCATGAAGGGTTGGACGTCGCACTCGCCGAGGGAGGCCGAGCCGGCGATGGCACGACGCTGCTCAACGAACAGATTGATGGCCCGGGCGACGTCGGCGTCGTCGAGGGTGGCGATGTCGTACAGGTACTCGTGCGAGACGTTGCCGGCGATCTGGGTCGACATCTGGGTGTCGAGGTCCCACTCGAGGTTTCCCGTGTAGGGGTTGTGGTAGATCACGTCGGCCTTCGGCGCGGTGTAGACGACGGACACGGCCGCTCGTGCTGCGTGGTTCTTCGCCTCGGCGTAGCGCAGGTCCGAGATCGTGCTCGTCATGTTGCCCGAGACGATGACGGCGGTCGAGGTCCGCACGGCCGCCGGCAGGCCGGAGGCGTCGTAGATCTTGGCGAGCTGCTGGGGGGTGAAGCCCGAGGTGTCGGGCTGGCCGAGGGCCGAGACCTTCTTGATCTGCCCCGCCAGCAGGCTCGAGATCGTCGCCGGGCCGTGACGGACGACGAGCGGCAGGTTCATCGGCATGTCAGACAACCCGAGCACGGCGAGCACCTCACCACCGAAGCGGGACGGGACGAGGGCAGGCTTCACGTTCTCGAACAGGTCGCGACCGGCGAAGCGGTAGCGGACGAGGCTCGTGTGGAACGCCTTTTCGATCGCCCGGACGGTCCCGGTGGCGTCGATGAACAGGCGGTCCGGTTGCACCGAGACGGAACGGAGGCCAGCCCGCCCGAGCCAGGCGGCGACCGCCGCCGTCTCGCTCGTCGAGGGGGCGAAGCGGGCCGCCACCTCCTTTGGGGTGAGGAAGTGGGCGAAGTCGGCCGAGCCCGGCGTCGAGGCGCCGATGGCGAGGCGCTTCAGCTCGGCAGGGTGGCGGGTGCGCAGCACGATGCTCACCTCGATGGCTCTGCGCGCAGCCAGCGGCCCGAGCACGGTCCCGTCGAGCAGCCGGACAGCCCGGGTGGCCGTCGGCGCCCACAGGGTCGTGGAGGCGCCGGCACCGTTGCCGAACGCGATCAGCCCGGCGGCCAGCGCCGCCGCGCCGAGGAGCGCGGCAGGGCGCCGGCACCGTCGTGACGCCCCGAGGGGCGGGGTCCTCTTCATGTCGTTCCTCCGTCTCGGTCCCGGCAGGCGAGCCGGGTCTCAAGGGTTCGGCTGAGGAACGCACGAGGGAAGCAATGCTTGCGCGCCGGCTCAGCGGGGCGGCGGCTCGCCCGAAGTCGGCGCCGGCATGGACTCGCTGGCGCCCTCGCTCTCGGCCTCGGCGGCCCGCATGGCGGCCGCCTCCTCCTCGGGGGGCGCGTGACGGAAGAACACCCAGAAGAGCCCGGCGTTTAGGGCCTGCAGGACCGCCGCCAGGTCGAAGGGGAGCGAGAGGCTGACCTCGTCGAACAGGTACCCGGACAACAGCGGGCTGGCCGCCGTGGCGAGCTGGCTCGGCACGTTCGAGAGACCGGAGACGGCGGCGCGCTCGGAGGGGTCCGCCATCGCGAGGACATAGGACTGGCGAAGCGGCAGCCCGACGCGCTGGACCGCCATCCGCACGAGATAGACAGCGCCGGCGGCGGCGAAGGTCGGCATCAGGACGAGGGGCACGAGCAGGACGGCTTGGGCGACTCGCACCACCGTCACGGTCGGCACGAGGCCCCACCGCCGGGCCAGGCCGGCGGCCGACAGGGTGGACAGTGCCGTCACCGCGTTGATGACGGCGAACAGCACGCCGATCTCGCCGGCGGTGGCCCCGAAGCGGCGGAAGAACCAGTAGGTGACGAAGGGGCCGAACATGCCGACGGCGAGGCCGTTCACCCCGTTGGTCGCCCAGAGCCGGTAGACGAGGCCCCGCGACCGCCGGGGGAAGCGGAAGCGTCCGCCCCGGGCCGCCTCGCCGGATACCTTCCTCCTCGGCTCGGTGATGAAGACGGCGAGCAGGCCCGCCAGGAGGGCGAGCCCGGCCGTCACGAGGTAGGCGGCGCGGAAGGCGTCGGTGGCCGCCGCGCCGGTCAGGTGGACGCTCGGGCCGAGCAGCGCCAGCAGGCCGCCGGCGAGCGCTCCCACCGAAGAGGCGAACGAGAGGCGGCCGAAGGCGGAATTGCGGGCCTTTGCGGTCAGCGCCTCGGTCACGAAGGCCGACTCGGCGGGCTGGTAGGGCCCGATCGTGCCCGCACCGGCTCCGGCGCCCCGCCCGAAGCTGCCGAGGGCGGCGGCCACGAAGAGGACGGCGATGGTCCGGTCGAAGGCGAAGACCACCCCGGCCACCGTTGCAAGCATCGGCGTCACGATGAGGAACGGCCGTCGACCGACGCGGTCCGACACCATCCCGATGCCGATCGACATGAGGGCGGAGACGGCTGCGACGACGCCGACCAGGGCGCCCAGCATGAGGGCGCTGAAGCCGATGAGCGCCAGGTAGACCGGCGTGATCACCCCGGCGAGGGCCCGGGACGCGCTCATCGCCAGGCGGGCGGCGAAGACCAGGCGGAAGTTCCGGCCAGACCACTCCGGCAGGACGCGGCTGCGGAGCCGTGAGAGCGCGCGGCGGCCGGGCGAGGAGTGCGGCATCACCGACGATCTTGCCGCCGCCGGGCGGTGACCTGTGCGCCCGTGCGGGCGGACCCGAGTGTGATCTACCGTCGAAGAGGCCGACGGGGCCGCAGTTGCAGCTGGAGGGACGACATGGCGATGAACGTGAAGCCGGTGCCGACGCTCGACGCCCGGATCAACGACATCCGGTTGCAGACGGCCGAGATCGTGAACGAGCACATCCTTCCGAACGAGGCGCGCCTGTGGCCGAGCCGGGAGGGCAAGGAGCTGTCCGAGCACGACCGCCGGGCGGCCCACGAGCTGAGGGAGGAGGTGAAGGAGCGGGTCTACAAGGCTGGACTGTGGGCTCCCCACCTCCCGAAGGAGTACGGGGGCATGGGGCTGGACTTCCTCGCCCACGCCTACATGAACGAGGTGCTCGCCTACGCCATAGGGGCCGCCAAGCTCTTCGGCGTCGTGGCACCGAACTCCGGCAACCAGCGGATCCTCCTCAAGTACGGGACCGAGGAGCAGAAGCGCAACTGGCTGGTGCCGCTCGTCGAGGGGACCATGGAGTCGGGCTTCTCGATGACCGAGCCCCACAACCCTGGCTCGGACCCCCGCTCGCTCGACACCACGGCCGTCCGCGACGGCGACCACTGGGTCATAAACGGCCACAAGTGGTTCACCTCGAACGGGATCGACGCCGACTTCTTCATCGTCATGTGCAGGGTGAACGACGACTCGGGCGAGTACGGCCGAAGCGGCCAGATGGCACAGATCATCGTCCCGACGAGCACGCGGGGCGTGAACGTCGTCCGCGGCATCGGGATCTGGGGCAGGCCCGTGTCGGATCACTGCGAGGTGATCTACGAGGACGTGAGGGTACCTCTCGAGAACATCCTCGGTGCGGTCGGCGACGGGCACCGGGCCGCCCAGGACCGGCTCGGAGCCGGCCGGATCTACCACTGCATGAACTCGGTCGGCCAGATGTGGCGTGCCTTCGACCTCATGGTCGAGCGGGCTGCCACGCGCACGGTCCACGGCGGCCCGCTCAAGGACAAGCAGTTCGTCCAGGGCTTCATCGCCGACAGCTACCAGGACATCCAGGCCGCCCGGCTGATGACGATCCACGCGGCGGAGCGGATCGACCGGGACGACCTCGACGCCCGCACGGACATCTCCGCCATCAAGATCTTCGTCCCGGCCGCCTACGAGCGGGTCGTCGACCGCGCCATCCAGGTCTGGGGAGCGGCCGGGATCACGAACGAGCTGCCGCTGGCGGACATGTACCAGGGGGCACGGACGCTGAGGCTCGCCGACGGGCCGGACGAGGTCCACAAGATCCTCATCGCGAAGAACGTGCTGCACCGCTACGAGGCCGGGGAGGGGTGGGACTTCGGCAACTGACGGTGTGCGCCCCACCTGCTCTCGCACTGCTGCGGCCGGCCGCCGGCCCCCGGCGGCCTAACGTGGTGGCGACGCGCCCGGGGCCGCGCACGCCGCTGCGGGCGGCGTCACCGTCGAGTCACTCGAGCCACTCGAGCCACTCCCCGAGCGAGAGAGCCCATGAGCCCGAACCGGAGACGCTCCAACGAGCCGGAAGAGTCCGAGCAGCCTGACCGGCAGGTAGCCCGACCGCGCCCCGACCAGCGGACCCTCGATGCCCTCGGCAATGCCGTCCGCCGTGCGCGGGAGTCCTCCGGACCGCCCGGCCCGGATCGAGAGAGCGGGCCGGGCGGTGACGAGCCGCCCCCGCGGGAGGTCGACATCACCGACGAGGTGCCGGTCGTCGTCGCCGGAACAGCCGCCGCCCCACCACCGCCGAGACCGGCGACAGCCCGTCCGCCCGCCCACCGGGCGGGCTCGCCCTGGTACGCGGATTCGGGAAGGAGACGGGTTCGTTCCGCCGGAGCGCTCGGTGGCCTCGCCGTGGCTGCCGTCGTGGTCGTCGTGCTCGTGGCGATCGGCCTCGCCCACGCTCTGAGCGGATCCACGACCGCCCAGCGGACCCACGGGGGCGGCGGGCCGGCGCCCTCCTCCTCGAGCCCGGCCACGCCCTCGACCGGAGCGCCTCCGTCCTCGGCCACCACGACCCCTTCGACGACCGCAACTTCGACGACACAGCCGAGCTCCACCACCACGACGACGACGGCTCCGGCGACCGGCTCGGGGCCGACCATCTCCTCGATCTCACCGGCGAGCGGCGGCGCAGGCAGTGTCGTCGACGTCTCGGGCTCCAACCTGTTCAGCTCGAACGGGGTGGTGCTCGCCCGCGTCGACGGCCGGCCGAGCCCGACAAGCTGCCCGACGCGCTCGTCCTGCCAGGTCACCATCCCAGACCTCGGCGGGGGCGCCAGGAACGTCCCTGTCACCATCTCGACCGCGGCCGGTACGTCGAACCCCCTCTCGTTTCACTACACCTGACGAGCGCCTTCCGCCCGCCGGCTCGATACCCTGGAGGGGTACGGTGTCGAGAAGAAGGGGCGGACGGTGCCCGGCTACATCGGCCATCGGGACGAGATCCTGCGGAGACTGCGGCGAGTGGAGGGCCAGACCCGTGGCCTCCAGCGGATGGTGGAGGAGGACGCCTACTGCATCGACGTCCTCACCCAGATCTCCGCCGCCACGAGGGCGCTGCAGGCGGTCGCCATCTCGCTGCTCGAGGATCACCTCGGCCACTGCGTGGCGGACGCCGTCCGGAGCGGCGGCCCGGAGCGGGACGAGAAGCTGCGTGAGGCGACGGCTGCCATCGAGCGGCTCGTGCGGTCGTGACCGAGCCCCGTTCCTGTCGAACCGAGGGCACCGCCGTCAGCTGCGGCTCCGGGCCGTTCGCGAGGATCCGCTGGAGCCTCGGAGAGCTCGCCGACATCGTGCGCAGCCTGCGTGACGCCTGGCGGACCCGACGGTCCTCCGGGTGAGCGCCCACCTCCTCGCCGTCACGGCTGCCGGCGCCCTTGCCGACGTGGGGCGGTCGCTCAAGGAGGCCGCCTACATGTTCTGGGAGACGCTCTGGGCGCTGGTGCTCGGCTTCGGCCTCTCCGGAGCGGTCCAGGCCTTCGTGTCGAGAGATCAGATGCAGGCACGCCTGGGCGACCACCGGGCGGGCACGGTCGCGAGAGCCTCGCTGTACGGCATGGTCTCGTCCTCGTGCTCCTACGCCGCCTCGGCGATGGCGAAGACGCTGTTTCGCAAGGGGGCGGACTTCGTCTCCTCGATGGTCTTCATGTTCGCCTCGACCAACCTCGTCATCGAGCTCGGGATCGTCCTCATCGTCCTCATGGGCTGGCAGTTCGCCGCGAGCGAGTTCGTCGGCGGCGCCATCATGATCGTCCTGTTGACCGTCGCCGGGGGCCTGTTCTTCGCCGGGCGCTGTGTGGCCGGGGCACGAGAGCACCTCGGCCTCACCTCGGGCACGGCCGACAGCCCGGAGGCGGGACCAGAGCGCGGCGACTGGCGCCGGAGGATCCGCTCGGCAGGCGGCTGGTCCGACGCCGCCAGCTACACGATGTCCGACCTCACCATGCTCCGGCGGGAGATGCTCGTCGGCTACGTGGTCGCCGGCTTCCTCGCCGTCCTCGTCCCGGCGAGCGTCTGGAACGACGCCTTCTTCCGGGGCCACGGGCTCGCCACCTCGATCGAGAACGTGATCGTCGGGCCGTTCATCGCGATGATCAGCTTCGTCTGCTCGATCGGCAACGTGCCGCTGGCGGCGGCGCTGTGGAACGGTGGGATCAGCTTCGGCGGCGTCGTCAGCTTCATCTTCGCCGACCTCATCGCGATGCCACTGCTGCTCATCTACCGGAAGTTCTACGGCGGGCGGATGGCGCTTCGCATGCTGGCCGTCTTCTGGCCGGTCATGTCGCTCGCCGGGCTCGTCACCGAAGGGATCTTCTCGGCCCTCGGCCTCGTCCCGACCGCCCGGTCGGCCGGCATCGTCCAGGACCACTTCTCGTTCAACTACACCGCCGTGCTGAACATCGTCTTCCTCGTGCTCTTCGGGATGCTGTACTGGGCCTACCGCAACCGGGCACGGCTCGGTGGCGGGGCCGGGTACGCCATCGACCCCGTCTGCGGCATGCAGGTCGAGACGGCGAACGCCCCGGCGGCCTCGCTCGTCGACGGCACCCGCTACTTCTTCTGCTCGGACCGCTGCAAGGAGCGATTCGATGCCGCCCCGGCACGCTTTCTGTTACCGCATCGCCACGATGGCTACGCAGGGATGGACGTGCCGGCGGCGGGCCAGGCGATCGATCCGGTCTGCCACATGACCGTCGAACCGGCGACGGCAGCGGCCACCCGCCGCTACGGGGAGCAGGACTACTACTTCTGCAACACCGGCTGCGCCGAGCGCTTCGACGCCGAGCCGGAGCGCTATGTCCGCTCCCTCCCAGTCGACTGAGGGACGAGACTCGGGAGGAACGGTCGGGCGCTCGACGGCGGCGGCGCCTGGCTGAACGGCCCCCCGCTCACGGGTAGGGCCTCGAGACACCGCAGTTGCCGGTGTCGCCGGTGGCGGGCAGCGCCACGGCGGCACTCGTGAGGACCGTCGCCACCCCCGTGCGCTCCCCGGCGTCCCGCACGTTCGACAAGGTGGCGGGCCGGTGGCGCACCGACAGCGACATCTCGAGGAACTTCGTCGTGACGCGTCGCACGACTGGGAACCACGGAAGCGCACCGTCGTAGGGCCCGAGATGGGTGGCACCGTCCAGCACCAGGAAGAGGTGGTGGGCGGCCCCGGGTGCGACGGCGTCGTACAGCGTCGTCGCGTCCTGGGTCGAGTTGCAGTAGTCGGTCGTGCTCTCGGTCGAGAGCACGGAGAGCGCGGGGGAGGCGGCCTGGTACCCAACGCCGTCACCGATCTCGGCACCCGACAGCAAAAGGGCGGCGCGCGGGCGGACCGGGAGGCTCGCCCGGACGGCCGCGAAGCTGTCGGCGAACAGCAACGCTCCGACGACGTTGGCACCGTCGGACTGCCCGGCCAAGGCCACCTTCGAGGTGTCGAGGAGGCCGTTCAGAAACGATCCTCTGCGGCGAGCGAGCGGGACGAGCTCGCGTACCACCACGGCGAGGTCCTCGGGCTCGTTCCAGACGTCTGCCTCGGGCGCGTCACCTCGTCCCTGAGCGACCCAGGCGTAGTAGTTGTCGACGGGGAAGAGCGGCGCCACGACGACGAAGCCCGCCCGAACCCAGCTGTCGAGCAGCGGCTCGTAGGTGTGAGGCGTGACGGCGAAGCCGTGGGCGAAGATCACGACGGGGAACGGCCCGAAGTCGGTGGCGGGCGGTGCTCCCTGAAGCACGCCGTTCCCGGGCTCGAGGGTGGGGTAGCGGATCGTCGTGCGGAGCACCCGCCTCGGCGAGAGGACCCTAGGCGGACTAACGGCGTAGTCGAGCGTCGGTCTCGACGGGTCGACGAAGGTGACGGTCCGTATGCCCACTCCGAAGGCCGACGGGTAGTGCGGTCTCGTCGACGCAACGGTCGCCGGCACCGCCGTGGTCGGCGCCGCCACCGGCGGGCTGGTTGTGGGGGTCGTCGTCGGGGGCAGCCGATCGGCGACAGGGGCGGCGCAGGCCGCCAACAGGAGGCAAGCACAGACGACAACGCCCCCCAGCCGCCCCCCACCACTGCTCACGGCACCATTGTGCCAGCGCCCGGGCGGGCCTGCTCCAAGGAGTGACCGACACGGCCTGCGGGGATCATCCCTGCATGAGGCTCCCGTCCCGAGGGGTCAGGTGAACCCGATCGAGCGACGGATCCGCCGCGTCGACGCGTTCCAGCAACGGCACACGGCAAGCGCGTTCATCTTCGGCGTCGTGAAGAAGTTCGGGGACGACAACGGCGGCTCCCTCGTCGCCAACCTGGCGCACTCGGCCTTCGGGACGGTCTTTCCCCTCCTGCTCCTCCTCGTCACCATCCTCGGACTCGTGCTCGGCAGCCATCCGGGGCTCCGCCACGACGTCGTCGACTCCGCCGTCCGGCAATTCCCGATCATCGGCAACAACCTCGCGAAGAACATCTCGACGCTGCATCGTCACAGCGCCATCGGGCTGGCGGTCGGCATCGTCGGCCTCCTGTGGGGCTCGCTCGGGCTCGCCCAGAGCGGCGTCTTCACGATGGAGCAGGTCTGGAACCTGCCCGGCCCGCAGCGTCCGAACTACGTCACGCGGCTCGGGCGGAGCCTCGTCTTCCTCGCCATCCTCGCCGTCGGGACCCTCGTCGGAACCTTCCTCGCCGGCGTCGTGCCGGCCGTCAAGGGAGCGACGGCGTTGGCGGTGGTCGGAGCCGCCGCCTCGGCCACGACCAACACCGGCCAGTACCTGCTTTCCTTCCGGGTGCTCACTCCGAAGGCGGTGCCGACCAGAGCGCTCGTGGCCGGCTCGATCGTGGGTGGGATCGGCTGGACGGTCCTTCAGGCCCTCGGCGGCTTCGTCGTCGGCCACTTCCTGCGCAACGACAGCGCCGTCTACGGGATGTTCGCCATCGTCCTCGGCCTCTTCGCCTGGATCTACTTCCTCTGCGAGCTCACGGTGTACGCGGCCGAGCTGAACGTCGTCCTCGCCGGGCGCCTGTGGCCGAGAGCCATCGTCCAGCCGCCGCTCACCGAGGCAGACCAGCGCTCCATGGCCGCCCAGGCACGCCAGAACCGCCGACGACCGGAGCAGCACGTCGAGGTGAGCTTCAGCCGCCGGACGCTCAGCGAGGACGAGTTCCTCGCGCTCGACGAGCACCAGCAACGGCAGCTGAGCGAGTTCGGTCCGGGCGAGGACGAGTCGCCCTTTGCTCCCTCCCCCTTCGAACCGGACCGCGGGAGGCCGGGAGGGTCCTCAGGCGTCTCGCCGGTTGAGCAGCACGGCACCGACGACGAGGGCGGCGAGCGTGTAGCCGCAGAGGACCGCGAACCCGACCCACGGTGAGAGGAGGCTGCCGCCTCCGAAGGCGCCCCCGCCGAGCCGCGTCGTGGCCATGTGCTCCGCGATGACGAGCGGCATGTAGCGCAGGACCGCCTGCTGGAACGAGGTCGGGAAGGCCTGGATGATGAGCGGCAGGACGAGCAGGAGCCCGACGTAGGTGGCGAGGGCGCCGGCGGTGTGGCGGATGATGGCGGCGAGCCCGAGAGCGAACAGGCCCATCACCGTCAGGACGAGCCCGGCTCCGGCGACGGCACGCAGCACGCCGGGCTGGCCGAGCGTGGCATAGGGGGTGGTCCCCTTCAACAGCTGCTGGCCGAGCTCGAAGGCGGCGAAGGTCAAGACCTCGCTCGTGACGAGCGCCACCAGACCGAACACGACGGTCTTGCAGACGAGCACGAGAGTGCGGTGGGGGGCAGCCGCGAAGGTCGCCCGGATGGTGCCGCTCGAGAACTCGGCGCTCATGGCGAGCACCCCGAGCACGCCTATGGCGATCTGGCCGAGGAAGAGCCCCGCGAGACTGCGCTGGGTGGGGTCGAAGCCGAACCGCTCCGCGGGGCCGCCCCCGTTCCAGTGGGCGGCCGTGACGGCGGTCGCGACGGCGCCGATTCCGACGACGGCGAGCACGGTCACGACGAGGGTCCAGACGGTGGAGCGGACCGAGCGCAGCTTGGTCCACTCCGCCCGGAGCAGGCCGGCAGGGCCGTAGCGACCGGGGGGGACGGGCCGATCGACGGAGAAGTCCTTCGAGGGCAACCCGGCTGAGACGGTGCTCATCTCGGTGCTCCCGCCACGGGCGCCCTGCCGTCCCGGTCGACCCGGAATTCGACGCTGTCCTTGGTGAGCTCCATGAACGCCTCCTCGAGGGTTCCGGCCTGGGGCGAGAGCTCATGGAGCGCGACCCCGGCGGAGAGGGCGAGCTCGCCGATCTCGGAGGCCGACAGGCCTGTCACCTCGAGCGTGCCGTCGCCGCCGGCCTCGATGCGGGCGCCCTCGCGGGCGAGCACGGCCTGGAGCTGCTCGGCACCCGGCGTTCGCACGCGCACCAGGCCGCCCGAGCTCCGGGCGAGGAGCTCCCCGACCGGCTGCTCGGCGATGAGCCGGCCCTTGCCGATGACGACCACGTGGTCGGCCGTGACGGCCATCTCGCTCATGAGGTGGCTCGAGACGAGCACCGTCCGGCCCTCGGCCGCCAGGCTCTTCAGCAGCATGCGGACCCAGCGGATGCCCTCGGGGTCGAGCCCGTTGACGGGCTCGTCGAAAAGGAGGACCGCCGGGTCACCGAGCATGGCGGCCGCGATGCCGAGTCGCTGGCCCATACCGAGCGAGAAGGTCCCGGCACGCCGGCGCGCCACCGAGGTGAGGCCGACGAGCTCCAGCACCTCGTCGACGCGCGAGCGCGGGATGTCGTTCGTCTGGGCGAGCGAGAGCAGGTGCATGTAGGCGCTCCGGCCGGGATGGACCGATCTCGCCTCGAGCAGGGCGCCAACCTCCCTGAGCGGCCAGGGCAGGTCGTGGTAGGTCCGGCCGTTGACCGTCACCCGGCCGCTGTCGGGGCGGTCGAGACCGAGAATGAGGCGCATGGTCGTCGACTTGCCGGCGCCGTTCGGTCCGAGGAAGCCTGTGACACGCCCGGGACGCACCTCGAAGGAGAGGTGGTCGACCGCCAGGGCCTCGCCGTAGCGCTTTGTGAGGTCGCGGGCCTCGATCACGAGCCGCCCCGTTCCCGGACCTCGCCGGGCCTGGCGTCAGTGCCTCGCGTCATCGCGTCCCTGTCACCTCGATCCTTGGCGTCATCGGGCCCACGCCCATCTCCGACGCTACCCGCGGTGCCGAGCCGGGCGACCGCGGCCCCCGATCGGTTACGACAGCGCGCCGGCCAGGACGGCGGCATCCGGTGAGCCGAGACCCGTGCAGGCGTCCCAGCCCTTGCGCGCGCTGTAGGCGCCGTTGTTGCCCTGCGTCACGTCATGGAAGGCACCGCCCGGCAGCTGCCCGTAGAGCAGCGGGTTGACGAAGCCGACGCCTCGCCCGAGACGGGCGGCCGCGACGGCCACCAGCGCCGACCAGAGCGGAGCCACAGCGCTCGTTCCGCCGACGACGCTCTCCGCGCCGTCCACGAGAATCCGGTAGCCGGTATCCGGGTCGGCGTTCCCGGCGACGTCCGGAACACCACGCCCGCTTCCGCCCCCCGGGTTCGCCGACGGCGGCACGCCCGCCCGGTCCTGCCAGGACGGCAACGGGAAGGCGGCGCTGACGCCGCCTCCGGTCGCTCCCCCGGTCGGCAGGTCGTTCCAGACGACCTCGGAGGAGATGGCGGCACCGCTGGCGACCAGCCTCGTACCGCCACACGCGAGCACGTGCGGGCTGGCGGCCGGGTAGTCGACGTGGGCGAGGCCGTCGTTCACACCATCGGAGGACCCACCGTCGCCCGCCGCGACGCAGACCGTGATGCCGGCGAGCGCGGCGTCGGCGAGGACCGACTCGAAGGCCGCCCTGGCGGAGGCGGTGTAGGACTCCTCTGGACCCCCCCAAGAGATCGAGATGACGGCGGGAGCCCGGAGGGTGTCGTGCACGGCGGCCGAGATGGCGTCGACGAAACCCTGGTCGGTGTTGGGGGCGAAGTAGACCGCCAGGCGGGCGCCGTTGGCGAGCGATCCGGCGACCTCGAGATCGAGCATCACCTCGCCGTCAGGACCGGCGGCGTTCCCGGTCGGGGCGTTGGCACCTCCGTCGACACCGACGGCCTCGACCGCCGGAGCCGCGAGGCCGAGCCCGGCGAAGTAGGTGGCGAGGTCGTTCGCGTCGTAGCCGCCGCCGAGCTCGATGAAGGCGATCGTGGTCCCGGCCCCGGCCCCGTTCGGAGGCGGGTACGAGTAGGCGGCACCGACCTCGGGCGGGCTGTAGGTCATGAGCGGGGCGGCCGACGGCCTGAACCTCGGCATCGCCTGGGGCCGGTCGTCGAGGCCGAGCACGGCGACGACCACCGGCGCCAGCTCGCCCGGAAGGCGCACCGGCCCTGCGTGGCCCCTGTAGGCGCCCTCGGGATGCCGGAAGCGCTCGAGGTTCACCTGGAAGGCCGCCCCGACGGTCGCCGCCCGGCCGGCGAGGACGAGGCGGCGGCCGGCGCGGTCGACCTCGACCACCTCGAGCCCGTGCCCGGCGGCGAAGTCCTGGACCGCCGCCAGGTCCTCGGCCGTCGCTCCCCGCTCGTCGGCGAGCTCCTCGCGAGTGAGGTGCCGCCGCTCACCGACCGGTTCGCCGCCGAGGGTCTCGAGGCGCTCGGACGTCGGGAAGGACGGTGGCGGCCGCAGCACGACGGTGACCACCACCCGCTCTTCGGCCCCCACCGGCCCGGCGGGGACGGCGCCCTCCAGTGGACGGCGCTCGCTGCCCGCAAGAGCGACGGACGCACCCGCTGGATCGGTCACCTCACAGCCTGGCGAGCATCGACTGGCAGGAGCTCACGTCCACTCCGCCGCCCTGCTCGACCTCGAGGCTCGAGATGACGCCGTCCTCGAGGACGGCCGCGTACCGTCGCGATCGGACGCCGAGACCGGCACCGGAGAGGTCGGCATCGAGACCCATCGCCCTCGCGAACTCGGCGTTGCCGTCCGCCAGCATGAGGATCCGGTCCCCGACACCGTGCGAGTCGGCCCACGCCTGCATGACCCACGGGTCGTTGACTGCGATGCAGGCGACGAGGTCCACGCCCTTCTCCCGCAGCTGGTCGTAGTTCTCGAGGTAGCCGGGAAGGTGGATCTTCGAGCAGCCGGGCGTGAACGCCCCGGGGACCGCGAAGAGGACCACCTTCCCCTTGGTGAGCACCTCCCCGGTCCGCACGGGCTGCGGGCCGTCCGGACCCATCGTGCGAACCTCCACGTCGGGGATGCGGCTTCCGGATGCGACGGTCATCGTTCCTCCCTCTCCTTTGTGCCCAGCGCTGTGACGCTACCGGCGGGTATGTGAGGGGCATGCGGCAGGATCTGAAGGGACGGGTGGCGCTCGTCACCGGCGGCTCCGGGGGCATCGGGAAGGCGCTCGTCGCCGCCCTGGCTGCAGCCGGCTCGGACGTCGCCGTCGGCTACAGCTCGAACGAGCAGGCGGCTCTCGAGTCGGCCGAGCAGGCGCGCCGCCCCGGCGTGCGGGCGGTGGCGGTGCAGGCCGACCTCTCCGAGCCCACGGAGGCGGTCGGCATGGTCGAGGACGTCGAGCAGCTGCTCGGCGGGGTCGACCTGTTCGTCTCCAATGCCGGGCTCGGGGTCCAGGCCGGGATCGAGGAGATCGACGCCGCCCTGTGGCGCGCCACCCAGGCCGTCAACCTCGAGTCCCCCATCCTGCTCACCCGGCGCCTCACCGGGCCGATGGCCGGGCGGGGCTTCGGCCGGGTGCTCTACGTCTCGTCGACGGCGGCCTTCACCGGTGGCATCGTGGGCCCCCATTACGCATCGTCGAAGGCGGGCCTGCAGGGACTCGTCGCCTGGTTCTCGAGCCACCTCGCCGAGCGAGGCGTCACCGTCAATGCCATCGCTCCGGCGCTCGTCGAGCGGACGGCGATGCTCCCGGCGAGCGAGTCCGACACCGCCCCGACCCCGGTCGGGCGCTACGGCACGCCCGAGGAGGTGGCAGAGCTCGCCCTCGCCATGCTCGCCAACGGCTACCTCACCGGCAAGGTCGTCCCGTTGGACGGGGGTCTCTACCCCCGCTGAGGCGCCGGTCGCTGCCCGACGCGGCAGCGAGGGCCCCGAGAGCGGGTCGCCGTAGCAGGTGGCCACCTGGGGGGCACGGCACCACGCCCCCGGGTCCCAGTCCGATGATGTGCCACCGGCCGAGGAAGAGCGGAGAGAAGCGGCCGGAGCCGTCACTCGGCACGCAGCGGCCGGCGACGCTGCGGCCGGCCCGCAAGCTACAGCTGGTCCAGCCTGGGCGGGTCGACCCCGATCGGGGCCTCGGCCGGCTGGGCGCCGTCGGTGTGGTCCGCTCTTGGCGGATCCACCCTCGAGGCGAGCCCGGGGCGCGTCCGTCGGGATGCCCTGATGACCTCAGTCGTCGGCGCCCGGGTCGAGAGCCCCGATCGTGCAGCTCTCGGTGGTGTCGGCGGAGAGGACGACCGCACATGTCGGTCCGCCCTCTCGAGGGGAGACAGACCTCGCCCCCGTCCATGTCGGGCAGCCCGAGACGGGGCACCAACCCAGCCGGGGAGCGGAGCGCTGCCCCGCCCAGACCTGACGCGCCGCTCGCCAAGGGCGACGTCGTAGCCGAGCGCGATCTTCATCGCACACCTGAGCGCCGGGTCGTCATCGGTCACGGCGTCGGTGCCGGGGTGCAGGCTCCCCCGACCACCTGCCCGAGCACGGTCCGGCCCGACCCGGCGAGATCGACCAAGATGCGGGTCCCCGTCCCGGCCGTCCCGTCGATCGATATCGATCCGCCTTGTGCCTCGAGGAAGGCCCTCGCGATGGAGAGCCCGAGACCCGTCCCTCCCGAGGGGCGGGCGCCCGCTCCCTGCCCCCGCTCGAAGAGGCCGAACACCCGCGAACGGTCCTCCGGCCGGATTCCCGGGCCGTCGTCGGCGACGGCGATCCTGACGACGCCCGCCGTCGGGGCCGGCGCGGCCGACACCGTCACCTTGGCACCGGGCGGCGAGTAGCGGACGGCGTTGTCGAGGACGTTGACGAGCGCCTCGACGACGAGCACCCGGTCCACGCTGACGGTGGAGGAGGCCACCTCGCCGATCCGCAGCGCCACGCTGGAGGCGACCGGGCCGAGCGCCTCGAGCGTCCCGGCGAGCAGCTCGGAGATGGTGAGCGGCTCGAGCTCTGCGACGAGCGCGCCGGCATGGATGCGGCTCAGGTCGAGGAGGTTCGCCACCACTCGCTCGAGCCGGTCGGACTGCGACTCGATGAGGGAGGCGAGTTCCGCCCGCTCGTCAAGGCCGAGCGCGAGCGAGGGGTCGAGGAGCGCCGTTGCCGATGCCTTGATCGTGGCGAGCGGTGTCCGCAGGTCGTGAGAGACGGCGCCGAGCAGCGTCCGCCTCTGCCGGTCGACCTCCTCGAGCACGCCCACCCTCACCGCCCGCTCGCGCAGGATGATCCGCTCGATGGCGAGCGCGATGTGGTTGGCGAAGGTGGTGAGCAGCTCCCGCCGGCGCTTGCCGAGCGGCGGTCCGGCGATGGCGAGCAGGCCGACCGGACGGTCCCCGACGGTGAGGACGACGGTCTCGAGGCGGTCGCCGCCGGTGGGCCCCCGGCGGGCAACGGCTCGTAGGCGCGACGGCGAGCCGCCGGCCGGCAGGATGAGAGAGAGCTCCTCCTCCTCGAGCCCGCGACCCGACTGGGCGACGACCTTCACCGGCCGGACGGCCCCCTCGCTCGGGAGCTCCCCCATGAGGAGGGCGACGGCCGAGAGGCCGAATGCCTCGCGCACGTCCCGCACGACGATCGCCGTGAGGTCCCCGAGGGGGCGATCGGCCACGAGCAGCTCGGAAAGGACGAAGAGCCTGGCGGTGTCCCGCTCGCTCTCCCGGCTGGCGGCCTCGGCGCGCCACAGCCGGTCCACCACCCTCGAGGTGAGCAGCATCACGGCGACGTAGACCCCGAGCGGCGCCCAGTTCTCGGCCCGGCCGACCGAAAGGGTGCCGTAGGGCGGGACGAAGAGGAGGTCGTAGGCGAGGAACCCGAGGGCGACCGCCAGCACACCGCTCGTGAACCCGCCCGTCACCACCGCCACCACCACCGGCACGACGAGGACGAGGGCGACGATGGCGATCTCGAGGTGTGCCCGGGCGGGGAGCATGATGCCGACGAGGGCCGCCATCGTCGCGACGGCGGCGATCGACCCGGACACCCTGTGCCGGAACGGCATCATGTGGAGGTTCACCTCGAGCGCAGGTTAGGTCGATGACAGATCAGTCAAGTCAGCTCACCGAGGCCGTTGAGCCCGCCGGCAGGTTCCGGCTCTACGTCGGCGCCGCCGCCGGGGTCGGCAAGACCGTCGCCATGCTCGAGGAGGGGAGGCGCCGGGCCGAGCGCGGCTCGGACGTGGTCGTCGGCTTCGTCGAGGCTCACGGACGCGCCTTCACCACTGCAGCGCTGGGCAACCTCGAGGTCGTGCCGCGCAAGAAGGTCGTCTACCACGGCGCGGTCTTCGAGGAGATGGACACCGCCGCCGTGATCGCCCGGCGTCCGAGGGTGGCCCTCGTCGACGAGCTGGCGCACACGAACGTGCCCGAGGAGGGTGCTCACGAGAAGCGCTGGCAGGATGCCTTCGACATTCTCGATGCCGGCATCTCGGTGATCTCGACGGTCAACGTCCAGCACCTCGAGTCGATCGCCGACGCCGTGGAGCAGATGACCGGGGCACGGGTGCGCGAGCGGGTGCCGGACTGGGTCGTCCGGCGGGCCGACCAGCTCGAGCTCATCGACTCCTCGCCCGAGCAGCTCCGCCGCCGGATGGCGCACGGGAACATCTATCCCCCCGACAAGGTCCCGGGCGCCCTCGGCAACTTCTTCCAGACCGAGAACCTGACGGCGCTTCGGGAGCTTGCCCTCCGCTTCGTCGCCGACGAGGTCGACGAGCACCTCCTGGCGCGCCTGGCAGCCCGGCACGAGCGGGAGATCTGGGACGTGACGGAGCGGATCATGGTGGCCGTGGATGCCACCGAGGGCACGGGCGGCGTCATGCGCCGGGCGGCCCGCCTGGCGGCGCGGGTGAAGGGCGACCTCTTCGTCCTTCACGTCGACTCCTCGGAGGGCTCCCGGCGCGACGAGGCGCGCCTTAGCGAACTGCGGGAGCTGGCGGGGGCGCTCGGCGCACGCTGGATCGAGATCCCCGGCGACGAGCCGGCTCGCGCCCTCATGGACTATGCCGTCTCCCACCAGATCACCCAGGTCGTGCTCGGCTCGAGCAGGAGGAGCCGCTGGGAGGAGCTCACGCGGGGCTCGATCGTCTCCAAGGTCATCCGCCTCGCCTCCGACATCGACGTCGACGTCCATGTCATCGCCCGGCGGGAGCCCCGGGCCCTCGTCAGGAGGGCGTACGAGGACTGAGCCCACCGCCCGAGTGAGCCCGGCCGAGGCGGAATCGACGCCGGGCGCCGCCTGTCGAGGTCAGCGCGGCGCCTGGCACCGGCACGCTCGCATCCACGGCCGGTCTGCTCGCAGGGCTCGGGGCGATCCTCTTCGTCGGAGGCACGGCCGAGATGGTTGGGCCCGGCACTCGGCGGAAGGTCCTCTGTAACCACCGTCGCTGCAGATCTTCTTCAGGTACCCCGAGCGCCCCGCACCCGGAGGATGCCCGCCGTGTCGACGATGGTGAAGCTCTTCGGTGTGGACAGCAGCTGGGGAGCGCCCGCCACTCACAGCCCGTCGCCGCCACGTGACACCGCGCGCTACCGCCCGGTGCACCTGAGCGGTCGATCGCTCGAGGTGGTGGCACCTTCGCAGCTCCCGGGCCACAGGCCAGCCGGAGCTCGCCTCACGGCTCTGTGAACTCAGCAGCCGCAGTCTGGGCGATGTCGAGCGCCTCCTCGGTGCTCGCCGCCAGCGCGGTGACGTGTCCCAGCTTCCGGCCGGGACGAAACCCCTTGCCGTAAAGATGGATGTGAGCATTGCGCACCTCGAGGGCACGAAGCAGCTGCGTGGAGGGGGAGATGGCGCTGGTGCCGCCGATGAGGTTCACGGTGGCAGCGGCGCTGCGCATCGTCGGAGCGCCCAGTGGCCAGTCGAGCACAGCGCGCAGGTGCTGGTGGAACTGCGAGGTCTCGCAGGCCTCGATGGTGGCGTGTCCGGAGTTGTGCGGGCGCAGGGCGAGCTCGTTGACGAGGAGCTGGCCGCCGGTGTCGAGGAACATCTCCACGGCGAGTACCCCCGTGGCGTCGATGCCGTCGGCGATCGACCGTGCCATCCGGCTGGCGCGCTCGATCACGGGAGCAGCCAGGGAAGCGGGCATGAGCAGGTACCGGCAGATCCCGTCCTGCTGCACGGTTTGCACGGCCGGGTAGAGGGCCACATGCCCCGAAACGGTACGAGCGACCAGGATGGCGAGCTCTGCTGCTATGTCGACGAATTCCTCAGCGAGCCACCTCGTCGTGCCGCCGGACCGCAAGTCGAAGAGCTGAGCGACCTGGCTCGAGCTCTCGACCACGTGCACGCCCCGGCCGTCGTACCCCCCACTCGAGCTCTTGAGCACGATCGGCCAGCCGCAAGCTTCTGCGAAGGCGGAAACGTCCTCTCGCGAGGACACCGCCGCGAATGCCGGCACGGGGAATCCTGAGGCCGAGAGGACGGTACGGGCCCTGAGCTTGTCCTGGGCCAGGCTCAGGGCCGGGGGGGCAGGACGGAGGTGATGCCCGAGCTGCTCCAGCTTCACAAGGTGTGCGTTGGGCACGAGCTCGTGATCGAAGGTGACGACATCTGCCCCTTCGGCCACCGCCCGAACGTCCGCCAGGCAGGACGAGGATCCGAGCCGGTACGCCGCGCCTGCGCCGACGGCGCTGTCTCCGGTCGACTCGGCCAGGACCACGAGGTCGATGTCGAGGTCGACGGCGGCCTGATGGGTCATACGGGCCAGCTGCCCGGCACCGATCATCGCCACCTTGGCGGACCGGGGACGGGGAACGATCTTGTCGCCGCGCCCGTCTGGTGCGAAGGGCGGTGTTGGACGTGAGCCCTGGATCATGATCGCCGCCCTTCACCGAGAAAGAGCCCGGCCTGGCCGACGAAGCTGGACAGCCCTTCGGTCCTGGTGCATGGCAACCCCGTGCCAACCGGGCGGCCAGGCACTGCGATGACCCGCTCGCAGACGACGCGCTGCCCGGCCTCCTGGCCCCGCAAGCGGCAGCGCCAGTGGTCGAACCGGCAACTCTCGACGTCGAGCTTGGCCCCCCCGGCCATGATGATGCGAAGGGTGGAGTCCCCGATCTCTGGTCCCACGCCGCCCTCTGCGACGGTGATCGGGGCGGGCTCGGCTGGATGGGCGCTCATGATCTGGTCCTTGATCGGGGTTCGGTGGCAAGGGTCACAGGGCGGGTAGCTGTCACCAGCCCGGGATGCCGCCAACCTGCTCCAGCGTGGAGAGCCGTGGTTGCTGGCAGTCGCCTGGGAAGGTGCGCCAGTCCTCCCGGGTCGCTCGTCGGTCACGTGAAACTCGTGGCGGCGCGCCCCAGGAGACATACTGCCGGTCCGCTCTGCCCGACTGCAGCGGCACTCGACCAGAGCGTGCCCTCTGCGACCTGGGGGCGTCGCCATCGCGCCCGGGCCGCCAGGCCGTGTCGGGTGCTCGGGCTCGGGCTCGGGGAATCACTCATCATCGTACGTTCCATGATATACGAAATCTGACTCACTAGACAAAGATCGCACGTTGGTGAGCGACCTGACTCTGAGAGACGCGGCAGGTGTCCCGGGAAGCCCCACAGATCACTGCATGCCGTCGCCGAGCCGCCGCAGAGGTCCCGGTGGCGCGCTCCACCGCCGGACGGTCCGCACCGATCCCCCTGACACCGTGGTCAAGGGTCACAACAGGCAATCCTCTGTCTCTGGATGGTGATGCTCACTGGAAGTACTCGGGGCGGCTCACCCACGTGTCGGAGACCAGCATCACGCCGGAGCGGTTCGCGAGCAGGCTCCTCAGGCCCTCGAGGAGCGCCCCAGCCCGCTCGGGCGGCAGCACCACCGTGAGCAACGTCAGACCGTCGCGTTGGTTGAACAGCAGGCGTCCCTGGTGATGGCCGCTGTGGCCAAGCCCGGACACGTTCGGCACGGCGGTGAACCCCCTGGCGCCGGCTCCGGAGAACAGGTCCTCGGCCACCGCCACGTCTTCGCCGTTGATCACGACCTCGATTCGGGTCATCTGGGTCAACTCCCAGGTCTCATCCACGAGCGGCGTCCTCCTCGGTGCGGGCGCCGGCGGGGGTCCAGCGGACCCAGGTGCCCCCGGCGCGGCGGATCTTCCAGTGATCGTGACCGTCCTCGCGTGCCGCCACGTGCACCCACTGCCCATCGAACAAGTCCTGCAGCACGGGATTGCGGGCAATGACAGCCTCCAGCAGCATCTCGGGTGCCTCGACGACGAGGAGGAGCCGCACGGGCTCGTGGTACGCGCGGTCCCCGTCGTAGAGCGACTGGAGGGGTAGTCCGACCCGCAGGTCGCCGCCCGCTCCTTGCACCACGCCGACACCGGCGACGATGTTGTGGGCGGTCTTGTCGCCTGCGGAGAGGATGTCGGGGTCGACGGTGGAGAAGTAGTACTGCGCATTGATCCAGTGCGCCACGACCATCGGGGCGGTGAGGATCGTCTCGAGGGCAACACCGTCGGGGTCCGTCACCGCGTCGTAGGAGTGCAGGAAGCAGCGTGAGCCCAGGCTCACGCCGGCGCTGACCGAGCGAGGCGCGGCGATGAGCGCGGCGTTGCGGGCAAGTCCCCACTCGGGGCGCACCTGGGCCCAGTCGGCGGCGCGTCCTGCGGGATCGGTCACGCGATGCCGGCCGTCGGTCCCGGGAAGCAGCGGGGCGCGCCCGGCTGCGGTCGCAGCGCCAGCTCGATCCAGTGCCGACTGCAGGGTCGCGACGCCCTCCGCATGGTCCTGCGGAACGAGGTGGGTGTCGAGCACGGTCACCGTGTCGGTGGCGGTGTCGTGCTCGGCGGCGAGGAAGACGGACGTGGCCGGTATCGTGATGCCTCGCTCGGCGAGCAGGGCGCGGATGGCCTGGCGGTTCAAGATCGCTGCGGCAGCCCGGGCGCTCGGTCCTCCCCTGTTGCCCCCGCAGGCGCCGCAGTCGAGCGAGGATGCGTAGGGGTTGTTCTCGGTCGTGCTTCCGTGCCCGCAGAGCACCACCAACGGCGCGAAGCGGCGCGTGAGTCCCATCGTGGTGAGCGCTGCCTCAGCGAGAAGAGCCTGCTCGTCGTCGCTCATGGCGCTCGCCGGGGGATCCACGTCGACGGCCGCGGCGGCTGCTGGGGCGATCACCTGGTGTGCCCAGCGTCGTACCGCCTGGTACCAGGAGGGAGCGAGCGTCTTGGCGAGCACGACCGGGCCGGCGACCATGCCGCCGGCTTCTGCCAGGAGGAACTGGGACAAGGCTCCCTTCCTGGTGGCGTCGAACGCCCGATGGGAAGCCGCGACCGCCTGGCGGCCTGTGAGCTCGCGCTCGGCGGCCCCCGTCGAAGAGACCGCCCGCTCTCCGAGGCGCGCGCTCGGACGGAGCAGGACCGGGCAGAGATCCGTCGCTTCATCGCTCCACCAGGGGCCGAAGCGGATGGGCAGGGCGAAGAAGCCGGCGAAGCCCAGCGTCTCGTAGGGGCCGCAGGCCTCGAGTTGGTGGCGCAGTGCCTCGGAACGGACGTCGATGCAGAAGACGACCTGCGCCTCGGGGCAGGGGGGTGGCTCGAGTGGCGGGCGGTCAAGCGCGGCGAGCAGTCGGTCCCGGAAGTGAGCCTCGTAGGCGGCGAGCCAGACATCCGCCAGGGCGGTCGCGGAGAGCCCACCGAGGTGTCGCCTCACGTCGTCGGGCAGGTCCACGACGACGGCGCCTCCGGCACGGTCCGGGTGGCCGTCGTAAAGAGCGTGTGTGCCACCCTCGCTCCGCGCGTGAGGAGCAGTGCGGGCGCGGCGCCGCTTGCCCGTGCGGCGCGTCCCCAAGCCCGGCCGCGCAGCCTCGTTGGCCAGCAGCACGGCTTCGTAACAGAGCCGGACGGCAAGGTAGTCGACCAAGTGCAGGGACGGACCGGGATGGTCAGGGGCGGCCCAGCGAGAGCGCCACTTGGCATGTCCCGCCCAGCCCGGCATGCGCCCGAGATGACGGGCAAGCTCGGGGACCCGGTCCTCGTCGCCGATGCCGAGTAGATCGAGGCACGTGAGGATGGTGTCTTCGGGATCGGTGCCCAGCTCGGCGAGGCGCTTGCGGCCGGCCCCCCCGGCGAGCGAGCGGGCCGAGGGGTCGAAGACCACGACCGTGCGCCAGGCGGCATGGAAGCCGCCGGTCGGCCCGGCGGGCACGATGCCTGCGAGGTAGGCAGCGCACCACTTGGCCACCTCGCGGTCGACGCTCGCCGCGACCTCGGACCCGAAGATGTCATCGTGGCGCTCGGCGGCCGTCTGCCAGCGTCGTATGCCCAGCTCGGGTTCGTCCCAGGCCTGCACGTCCCGGCTCGCAGCCGCCCGAGAGCCACCGTCGATGACCGCCCGGAGGTCTTCGGCGGTGACGCGCCCCCTGGCGTACGCCTGGGCGAACAGTGCCCACGACGGGTACCCACTGATGCCGAGCACCTGCTGCGCCTGGCGCACCGCCTGGTGGAAGGACATCTGGCGCAGATCCCACAGGGGGTTCACGGCGATGGCCGTGGACAACGGCCACAGCGGGGCGATCGACCGAGCTGCCTCCTCCACTTGGGCGAGGAGTCTCACCCGTGCGGCAACCGGATCGTCGCCGCTCATGCCGCGCTCTCTTCTCGCAGGCCCGCAAGCTCGGGGATGCTCCCAGGACTCCCAGGTATGCCGGGCCGAGCGTGGCGTCGCACCCCGCCTGTTCTGCGTGCCGGCAGATCGAGCGGCACCGCCGCACCGGCGTCGACCAGGACCGCCACCACCCGCCGGCGCGCTGAGGGAATGCGGGCCAGGGCGGCCGCCAACAGGCCGGCACCCGCCACGCCGGCCAGCCACCACGGATCGAGGGTGCCGGCACCAGCCGCGGGCAATGCCGGCGCGATCCAGCCTCCGAGGACGGCAAGGGCCATCCCGTAGAGCGCTCCACCGACGATCAACCCGGCCGTCCACGCGATGGCCCAGCGGGCTGACGCCGGCCGCCGCCCCCACCAGGACCACGACGCCGAGGCCACGGTCGCTGCCGCGAAGACGAGCAGCACCCCGGCGGCGCGCGTGGTGAGCACCCCAGGGACACCAGCCATCGCCCCGAGGGTCGCGGCCGTCGTGGCCACGGTCGCCAGCACTCGCAGCGGCGTGGACATCGACCTGTCCGAGCTCCTCGGGACCCGACCGGCGCGCGGCACCTGGGAGCCTGACCCGAAGAACAAGGTGGCCTTGTACAAGGCATGACCCATCAGGTGCACCACTGCCGCCAGGTAGGCGCCCACCGCACACTCCGCGACCATGAAGCCCATCTGGCCGATCGTCGAATGGACGAGCGAACCTTTGACGTCTGGTTGGTGGACCATCCGCCCAGCCGTCGCCGCCGCGGTGACGCCTGCGACGCTGAAGACACCGACCATCACCAGCGCCGAGCCGCCGGTCAGCCCAGCGAGTCGTATGAGCAGGATCCCGCCTCCGTTCACGACCCCGGCGTGCAGCAGGGCCGATGCCGGGGTTGGTGCAGACACCGTGCCGGGAAGCCACCGCCCGAGCGGTCCCTGGGCGGAGCGGGTCAAGGCGGCCACCACGACGAGCACTGCCACCAGGGTCGTCATGCTCCCGAGATGACCCGCCGCGCTGCGAAGCGCCAGGGGAGAGGCCAAGTCGATGTTGCCAGCCCGCAGGGAGGTGACAGCCAGAGCTGTCACCAACGCCAGGTCGCCAGCTGCGAACATCGCCAGCGTGCGCCGCGTCGCCGCCTGCACCCCCGGCAGGTCCGGGCGAGACCCGACCACCATCACGAATGCCAGCCCGGCGCCCACCCAGGCCACCACCAGCACCGCCGCGGTGGCCGATGTGCACACGACTGCCATCGCCGCCACCACCAGGTTCGCTGCCGCGAAGAACCTCGGAGCTGCGCGGTCGCCCTGCAGGTAGCGCAGCGAGAAGCTCTGCACCACGGCGCCCACCACGCAGACCAGGGCCAGCAACGTGACGGTCAGCTGGTTCGCCCACAGGCCGACAAGCGGCCGACCGCCTCCGCCGACGAGCACGACAGTGAACGACCCGCGCAGCGCCACCCACAACGTCGCGGCCAGCGCAAGCGCGGCCCCCACCCATGCCAGGGCGGTGGCCGATCGGCATCGCCGCTCGCGTCCGAGCCTGCCGACGGCCGGGACCGACGCACTCACGAGCGGCACGACTACCGCGCCGGTCAACCAGAGCTTCCCGAGGAGATTCAGCACGTGCCCTCCCCGGCGGCGGATGCGCACCCTGAGCGAGAGGGGGCACTAGATATGATCTGCATCTCGTGAATCATAGACCGTTACTTGCTGAGGTCGCAACCTGCGGTGTGGTCGATCAGCCATCTTCTGTTTCACGAAATCGGGTACCCTCTCCAACATGGCGGACCGCAGCGAAG